>CAIKBD010000362.1 GCA_903825565.1 uncultured Anaerolineales bacterium
AGGTTTCCGTCCCCTCGCGGGAATGATGGTCTTTGCAACTTGGGTTTGATTCTCTTGCTCGGCGCATGTTCGTCTCGTTTCCGTCCCCTCGCGGGAATGATGGTCTTTGCAACTGGGCAGAATGCTCATGATTAGCGATCAAGTGGTTCGTTTCCGTCCCCTCGCGGGAATGATGGTCTTTGCAACCGGTCATCTCGCGCGTCGCCACCACGTACATCACCAGGTTTCCGTCCCCTCGCGGGAATGATGGTCTTTGCAACCCGCTTCGCGGCGGTACATGCGACATCGAAGCCAAAAGTTTCCGTCCCCTCGCGGGAATGATGGTCTTTGCAACCAGTGTGAATGTGTCGCAAGGCACAGTCACGTTTTAGTTTCCGTCCCCTCGCGGGAATGATGGTCTTTGCAACTTGCATTTGGGGCATTGGTGCCCTCGGCGCAATTCCGTTTCCGTCCCCTCGCGGGAATGATGGTCTTTGCAACCGATTCAGTCCAAACAAATCCAATTCTCAGAAGGAGAAAGTTTCCGTCCCCTCGCGGGAATGATGGTCTTTGCAACGTGGTCCAGCCATGACGGCTGGATGATTGCGAAAAAGTTTCCGTCCCCTCGCGGGAATGATGGTCTTTGCAACCCAAGTCTCCGGTCAAAATCTGGACTATGAAGTCCGTTTCCGTCCCCTCGCGGGAATGATGGTCTTTGCAACCTGGAGCAAAACCTTGTCGAACACCGCCGTCAACGCGTTTCCGTCCCCTCGCGGGAATGATGGTCTTTGCAACCGCACTTTTAATCTTTCTAAATTCCCCCCATTCGCCTCCCTGTTCTATGCTCGCATCGCCAACTCTCCCCCACTCGCGCCGATTCGCTCGCTTGCCGAATACGCTCTGCGCCCCACCGCCGAAAACGTCTGTAAACCTCCGCGCCGCGCGGTCAAAAACTACCGACTTTAATACTTTCGCCCAAACGTTCTAGCGCGATTGTCGTTCCAATCGCCGCGTCTGCCCCATCCCTTGCGTCGTCTTGTGCCCCGTCCCGGCATAATTCGCAAAATCCGCCAGCACATTCAACTGCCGCACCACCTCCTTGCCGATCCATTCACTCTGCTTGATGTGAAACCGCACGCGCCCCACAAATCCAACCTGCCGATAACCCCCAAACTCGACGGCTTGGGTCTCCACTTGCAACTGCGCGACGACGACATGCGCGGCGACGACATCGAGCAGATTGATATTGATCTGCAAAGCGGCGGGCGCAAGTCGGTTCCAACGCAAGAAATAACTCTGAAACGTCAACGCCGGATCGGGGAGCGGATAGTGGACGCCGTGCGTGTGAAAACTCGTCGGCGAAAGAAACTGCAAAACGATGGAGGTGTCCGCGCGCGCCGCGCTCCACAACGCTTCATACGCGCAGTGCGTCACGGTCGGCTCGCCAGCCAGCGCATACCATTTGCCCTGCACCGCAAAATCTTTTTCGAGATGCAACCCAGCGCGCAACGGCTCCCACAGCGCATCGTCCAGCAAACCGATGGCGAGCGTCGCGGCGTGCGCGCCGTTCGGCTTGAGCGGCGCAAGCGAAAACGGCTTGGGTTCCATTTCATCGTGAACGCGCCGCGCCAATTCCGCATCGCCCGCGTGGAGCCAGGCGTAGACCATCGCGTGCCAGGGGCGCGGTTGAGGCGCATTCGGGTGCGGTTCAAGCGTTTTCAACGGCAACAAAATTTGATAGGGCATAGCGTTCCGCGTTATCCTCGTTTCCCAATCGCAAACGGCACTTTGACGATTTGGCATTTCGACGGAAAGAGCACCTCGCGCTCGCGCTCCGGCGTTAGAACACTGAAATTGGTAATGTCGCCATCCTTTTCAATATCATCGGGAACCCACAAGTGATACAGCGATGCGTCCGGTGCGTCGCTGAATGCCACCATCGCCATCAACGCGCCCATGCTCGTGCGCCCGCCGGCAATGCCCAGATACAACAATGCGCCTTGCCGATTGTACGTCCGCAAAACCTCGGTCAGTTTGAAGCGAAACGCGTTCACGTCCCCCTCGTCCGCCACATCCGTTCCCTCAAATTCCTGCCGATTGTAGACAACGTGTTCCGCTTCAAGCGTCTGGCGAACCTTGTCCGATGCGTTCTGCACGCGTATACTTCCCTTTGCCGAAATCGTCGCCACCTCGTCAATCGGAATCCCCAAGCGATTCTTCAAGGCGTGATACAGCCCGGTCACCGCGCCCGGCGAACGTCCCAGCGAGGCGACCAGCACGTGGCGCAATGGCGGCAACTTGCGCCCTTCCCAGCCGCGCGCCAAAACCAAGCGGGATAGTTCGCGCGCCAAATCCTCTTGGATGTGTTCTTCCAACGCGGCAAGTGTCTTGAACGGTTTGGCGTGCATCTTTTTCTTGCGAACTCGTTCCAAGAACACTTCTTCTTCCGGCTCGCGCGTTGCCATCTCTTTGACGTAGACCAGCGTGGGAATGGAGAGTTCTTGCGCTTTCAAGTACTCCAGTTCCGTCACCGATTGGGTTTCGCCGTCGGGGATATAACCGTACCGCTCGCCAAAAATCAAAATGTAAATGTCCGCCTGGCTCGCGTACAGCAAACTCGCTTCGAGCGACGAAAACGGCATCGCGCCCATATCTTCGAGCAGTGCGGCGTCCAGGTGCATTTTGTGAACGGCTTTTGCCGCCGTGGTTCGTTCGTCCGTCAAATCTGTGATGGTGGAACTGATAAAGATGCGGAGTTTGTCTATGGTTGGCATTATCTCCCCCTGCGCCAGTTGTCGTTGCGCGCGCCGCCTTGCCCGCGCGTCTGCGCCGTGCGTTGCGCCGCCCGTGTTTGATAGTACGTCATCCGGCGAAACGCCCACGCCAAAATTTCTATCGCGCGCTCTGCCGGCACCTTGTCCAACTCGCGCGTGCACACATCCCGAATCTGCGCGAAATAGTTTTGCGTCTGCTTGCTTCGCACATACCCGGATGCCGGCAATCGCTCGAGCAATTTCAAAAACTTGGGCTTGTCCTTATTTCGCTGAAAAAACGAAATGACCTTGCCCAATTCGTTGCGGTCGGTATTCTGCGCCAATTCCCGCGCGATGCGGTCTGCCCGCGCCCAATCCTCTCCAAGTTCCACCAGATTCTCCTAACTCGGACAAGCCGAAACCAAATTCATTGCTTGGACGCGGACGAGCGCAGACAAAAATAATCCGCGTCCTATAATAGAGAACACAAACTGAGGAGCGGAGCGACGAAGAATCGCGCAATCTAATTTGGCAATGTCAGATTAGCCACAGAACCACACAGAAATACACAGAAAAAGCAAAGTTTCCGTGAAATTCCGTGTGCTTCTGTGGCAAAAAAAGAAATGTGACATTGCCAAACTAATTAGCACGACCCTCCGCTTCGCTCAGGGTGACAATCGGTACGCTCAGATTATACGAATTCTATTGACTTCTCTATAAATTGTGGGCACACCAATTATGTCAGACGTTCGTGTAGTCCAACTTGATCAAGCAGATGATTTACTCTATCAACGGTAGTTTTCTTGCGGGATCTCACATTCTTGACAGAACAGGGTGGTTATGTCTAATGACGTCCCGCATTTTTGGCAGAACTTGGTTCCCGAGTTCCGATACAGCTGTCGACCGTAATCCTCTTGGCATTGGCTTGAACAGAACCATCCAAATGACATCCGGCTCGCGGGTTGCTTGCGACATTGCTGGCAGTAAAATGAAGGTGCATCCGTCTGGGTAAGTTCGGGTACCGGCTGAGTTGCTGGCAAGTGGGAAACTGTATTTGTAGCAGGCTGGTCTTGCACCGAGATAGATTCTGCAACAGGGCGAACTTCGCTGGGCGTTGAGGCATCTCGCTTGTAGAATATTTCGACCAAACCCCATGCGCCCGGCCCGCCAAAGGCTAGACCACGCACCAGGTCCGCAACGGTAATCGTGTTGCCATGACCACCGAACAGGGCAGACACAAAAGCAACCGCTAGTGTGCCGATGATAAATGCAACAATCCGGATGAACATCGGCACACGGACCGTTGACTGGTGAGACCTGTCCTCTGTTGCATCTAAATTGGGCAATTGCGGTAGTTTCGCACTACTCGATTCGTTTGACTTCACGCGAGCAAACTGATCACGTTCTGCCAAATCCGGCAACTGGCGCAGGATTTCGCGGTGGGCTTCGGATTTCAACGCATCGGCGGCGACTCTTCTGACTAACGGATCTTCGTCGTTTTCCGCAGCTACGACGAGTGCCTTGACGACTCTTTCATTGCTTTCGATCAGCTTGCCTAATTCGCGAGCGGCTTCTTTTCGTGCAATAGCTACCTGTCCCTGAAGACTCTCCAGCAAAGTTTTTAGATCCAGCGCAGGGAGTGTTTCTTCGAAAGGATTTCTGCCGGCTCGCAAAGTGCTAGTTGCCACCAGACGGAGTACGGGATCAGAATCTTTGAGCAATGGAATCAAGATGGGCACTACCCTTGGATCCTGACAACCCGCCAATTTTTCGATCGCGAAGAGTCGAATTTGAAGATTGCTAGAATTCACTAGGGACAACCACGCATCGACATCGAGGGAAGCATCTTTTCCGCTCAGCAGGTGGGCTACCATCTGCAAGGATAGCCGTTGCTCTTGGAGTGCGGTCAGCAAGGGCCGAGTCACAGAGGCTTCCGTTTTACTGAGAACGTCGAGAAGCAGTTTCTTCCTTTGCTCACGCGCTGAAGACGGTCGTTGCGTCAATTCCTCATTTAGCGCTGAAGCAGTTGCATCAACCATCGCATTGATTGCCTCAGGGTCTCTGAGACTTAGCAGTACGCTACGCCGGTCCCCTCCTGGGATGTTACCGGTCAACAGGTTGATCAAGTCAGGCCACTGGTTATTGGATGCTGCCCTTTTCAAGTCAAGGTATGGCTTGGTCAGCACGCCAATAACGAAAAGGACTAGAACCCAAGGGGGAGCGGACAAGCAAACCATAAAAGATAGGTCAAGAGCCTTGGGAGAGCTCGACAAAAGGGGTGCAACCGTCAAGAAAATCGTCCAAAGAAGGCATCCACCGGCTAGAACGATTGTGGTGACCTGCAACTGGTTGCGAAGTAGATGCAAGAGATTCTCTAAAGATGATGTAGATGCAGGGAAAGCGTGGTCTACCACATTGGTCCATTTTCGCAGAAGAGAGGGTCCCCACAGGATCATTAATCCCACAGTACCAAAAAGAATCCCGACCAGAATCATCGGAGTGACCAAGTAAATCAATCCGTCCGCCAGGTAATTACCTGTCGACGATTGAGGAACTTGGTCGGGAGGAGCAGACGCGACAAAAAGAGTCATGAGGAGGCTGATCCCACCACAGGCAAATCCGACCAGACCCATTAGGATGGATAGAAGCCCAACAATTTTGCACCCTTGGTTGGAGTTTTTATCTTTGGCTGGGCTCAATGGATTTATCCTGACGGCCTGAGCCATGGGGATCGTGGTCGGCACAGATCCAACAGACTGTTGAGACAGGGACGGGAGGGGTATTGAAGGTGTTGCCAGTGGCGTAGCGCGCAGAGGAGCCTGACCGGTTTTCCACCAGTGCCGGGCATCTGCCGCCGCTACCGCCAAGTCAAGCCCCCTTTTTCGTGCCCCTTGCTCGCACATCAGGATCGCAGTTGTCTGGCTCGGATCGAAAGTCCCAGGAGTCTTCCCTAGGCGAGTCAATTCAATCTGGGCGGCTACGATAGATCGGGCGATGCGTCGAAAAGCAACTGCCGCCGGAGATACATAAAGGTATCCTGATCCATTCAGTATGCGCGCTCCAGGTACACCGCAAGGACAATCATTGTCTGAACAAATTCCATCACCGCTGGGCTGTAACACTTCGAAATATTCAACATTTGGAGAAATCGGCTTCTCGGCGGTTTTCGCTACGCTTTCCTGTCTGGCTGTAGGTATTCCCGGTGACACTGTGGACTCGGAATCTCCGGAGTGAGCGGGCACGGCACTCGTTGGGCTATTCTGGTTTTCGGCGCAGTCGGAAGGCTGCAGAGTCTTACCCTGGTGCTGAGAGGCAGGTTTCTTTCCTATCCGCGCCAGAAGCCTTTGAGATGCTCCTACTCCATGGACTTCATCATACTCTCGATCATTGAAACTCCAGTTCGTTACCCAACATTTGCAACGGCGGCAATTCACATAGTCCATCAAAAGTGTGCCGGTATCTTCTTTGAAGGTCAAGCCCTGCTGGCGTTGCACATCTTCCCGGGTCAAAGCCCTTTCCCATCCTTCTGAAAACGCGCCTGGAACGGGACGGCTTTCTTTGTAAACTTCGATAGCCATGCCAACGAGATCTGTGTTCTTGTCGAGTAACATTGGGTCTCCTTTATCCTTTGCTGATTTGAATAAATAGGAAAGGCAGAGTCAACTACGGCAAAAATCTCCACCAAGAGAAATTGCTATGCTCACATTGCCCACGTCCTAGTTCAAGTCTTATCATTTCGAGGCACTCTTTCTGTGCCGAGAAATCTCTCCGTAGTCGCACAAGATTTCTCGCTTCGCTCGAAATGACAACTGGACAGAATTATCTGTTCTCGTCCGTGCTTGTCGGCGTCCTATCTATGTTCGTTTCTCTAGTACAAATCCGCCGGGCACACCGCGTCGCCGGTGGGCATCCGCAAAATCTCGCGCAACGCCGCGACCTGCTCGTCGAGCAAATACTGGTTCGTCCGGGCAATTCCGATATATTGTTCGATCCAACTCTGCAACGCGTGCTCTTTCAACGTCGAGCCGAGATTGCGAATACGCGTCCAGTTGCGCGGATTGAACGGCGCGAACCAGACTGCGCTCAGCGTCACCGCGCCCAAACAGCGCGGCTTGCCGCCGCCCAGTTTCGGCGTCAGCGTGCCATCCAAGCCCAAGCCAAACAGCAACGCCCCCACCTCCGCCGGCGTCAGGTTCCACAACCGCACCGAGCCAAAGAGCTTGGTTCCTGCGGGCAACACTTCGACCGGCGTTTCGTCGGGCGCGCCCGCCATTTTGCCGGGGCGATAAAATTTGCGTCCCGCAAACTGGCGCTGATTGCCATACACCTGGGAGGTTGTGCTCGGACGGGGATTGTGCAACGGCTTGAACGACCACAAGATTGTTTTCACCGGCGGTTCGCTCGGCGGACGCAGATCGCCAAAGCGCACTTTGGACAGTCGCCCCATACAGCCAAAAATCGAACAAGCGGGACACGCGTTGCCCGGTCTGCACCCATCGCGCGCGCGGCTCGTGTCAATCGGCAATTCCTCGCGGCGCGCGTTCGTCGCCGTGACGCACGATGGCGTTACCGCTTCGACGATGCTCCGCGTCATACCCTTGAGCGACGAACCGGGAATCGCCGGCACACCGCCCACGCGATAAAACCCGGCGACGACCGGCACCTCCAACTGGGCATCCTCGCCCAAGAGGTAACTGCCGCTCGCGACGAACAGGTGCGTGCGCGCCTCGACCTGCAAGAGCAAACGCCCCGAAACATAATCGCCGCTCAAGACCTTGTCCTGCCCAACGGTGTTCTCGCGTTTCACCGCAGATGGAAACGGCACAAATCCGAATGGCTTGGGCGCAACCTCACGCTCATCCGACCAGTTGTTATTCATTGCTCCCCTCCACCGCTTGCCAACGCGTGAACGCGGGCACGCCCGCCGCGCGATACGTCAAGCCGCGCAAATGGACATGGCGCGGCTTGTCGGGCTGGGGATACACCAACACTTGCGGCAAACGCGTTTCCACCCATTCAGCGGCGGCGCTCTCGGCTTGATACAAACGATGATACGGCGCAAGATATTTGCGTTGCGTGCCCCACAAGCGCACTCGAAAATCGTCTGGCGCGGCGTCAAACGTCTGCCGCAGAGTCCAGCCAGCCAAGTCCGCCCAATTTTTTTCGGTCAACAAGAGCACGTCGAACGTTGCGCCGTTCCACGTCCACCGCACTTCAAGTTCCGCGCCAAACGCGCGCCCGTGCGCCCAGTCTTGGGATGGCGTGCGATACGCCACCAGTTCGATGCGATCCACACTTTCAAAATAGAGAAAACGCAAGTCGTGCGCGCGCCAACCATCCACCACCGCGGCGATTTCGTTGCGCGCCGCCGTGCGCTGATACACTCGTGGCGTGTTCATTGCGCCACTCCCCGCTTCTCTACGTAGCTTGCCCACGCGTCCACCGTCGCGCCCAACACTTGCGCGATGGCTGGTTCGTTCTCGTGCCGCGTCGTCACGCGGCACCAGTTCGTGTCCACTGCGCCGGCGACCGGCATTTCCAGTTCGGCTTCCGGCTCCAAGTCGTAGGCGTCGCGCTCTTGCACGCGAAACGCGGTCACGCCGGCAATTTTGTTGCCCCAGCGATTCGCGGCGTCTGCGCCCAGTTGACCGGGGTACGAAATCTCCAAGCGTTGATAATTCACGCGCACTTCGCCCAGCCCGCGCGATTTGGCAAACCCGATGGGCACCAGCCCGCTGTCAATGTCGCGCAACGCAATTGCCAGCAAACCGATTTGCCACACTTGGAAATTCCGCAAGACCAACTGCCCAAAGAATGCGCCGCGCGTTACCACTTCGAGTTGAAACAAGCCGCCGCCCACCACCGAGCCGGAAATGCGGTCAATGGCGACGCCATCGCGCTCTTCCGTCTGGTTCGTGGCTTGGAGCGTCGCGGCATTCGGATACGCGTCCGCCACACGCAAATGGCTCGCCATTGGCAGGTGGCCAAACATCCGGCAGATGGTGCACAATTTGGAATAAATCTTGGGCGACGAAAATTTCGCTTGCTGTTCCTTTTCCTCGCGCTCGATTTTTCTGCCGCACGAGGCATCCTTGCTCAACGGATCACAGCAGGTCACGCCGACGGTGCGCGCGATTTTTTCGCTGTAACTTCGCAACACGCCCTTCAAACTCGAACCGGGGAGATACACGGTTCGCTCGCCCAGCGCGTTGTTGTACACGCGAACGAAATTCAGGTCGAGCAGGGTCGGGTCCGCGCCCGCCCCTTTGCCGGATTTGATGAGCAGGGGTCCCGCCGGGCGCACCCGGAATTCCAGCCGCATTTCGTTGACGAGTTGCTTATGCATGATTGCCTCCCGAGTGCGCCAGGAACTTGCCCACCAATTCTTTGCGTCGGTCGAGGTCTGCCAGAGATTCGCCCTTGCCGCTCGCCAGATAGCTCCGCAAACTCGCGCGCTCCACACGATACGTCTTGTCCACGTTCGTCCAATCCACGCGGAGCTTCACCCAGCCCAAGCCACGCGAGCGCGCGCCGCCCAATGCCATTTGCCCGCGTTCCACCTCGGCGATCCCCAGCAAGATCAACCCTTGCTCGATTTCGTCGGCATTGTCCACGACCATCTCAAAATCGAATTCCGTGCCGGCGGGCACGGCTTCGGTTTCGTAGAGCAGTTTATCGCCGGCGGTTTCGGTATCCCGGTCAATCCCGACGCCGCTCCGCTCTTGGTAGCGGTCGAACCATGTCTCGGCGGCAACCGGCATATCTTTGAACAATACTTTGGACGCCAGCCACGGCGAGCCAAACACGCGGCACATCTGACAACTTTTGGAAATCAATGCCGCGCTCAATGCCGCGGGCGATTGGTCGCGCAGTTCTTTCTTGAGCGCATCAACATCGCCCAGCGTCAAGCACCCTTTCACCGCGCCGGGCGTTTCCGGTTTGGCGATGCTCACGCATGCCAGCTCATAGTCGAGCGCGCGCAGGATCGCTTCGAGGTGCGCGCGCAACGCGCCTTTGAACGACGACCCCGGAATGTATGGGCGCCGCGCCCAATCCTTGACGACCGACTGAACAACTTCGGTCACGTCCGGCGCGCCGCCCGCGCCAATGTGCAACGGCGTGTCCAGTTGGAGGCGGCCGGTAATGCGCAGGCGGCTGTGAAACGTCGCAAAATCTACTTTTTCCATCGTTGCGCCTCCTTCTGATAGTAAAAGTACCGATTCATCTGTCCGATGAAATGGCGCACGAGTCCAATCCACGCCGCATCGGTCGCTTCTTCCAACTCGGCAGGCGTAAACGTGCCCAGGTCTCGTCGCTCGGACGCTTTCGTCGCCAAGTCGCGCGCCATCGTTTTCAACTCGCCGTCAATGGCTTTGACGAAATTATCGCCGAACGCGTTTGAACGCCAGGTGGTGCCGCCCACGTCGCGCCCCATTTGATACTGGATGAAATTCTTGACGAGTTCCACACTATCGGTATCCATCGCCACTTCGAGCAGATTCCCGATCTGACTCTTCTCCATCCGCCCGCCGCTGATTTTCGCATCGTCCACCAATTTTCGCATCAGCACGATCAAGCGATTGTTCGCTTGGTCGAGTTTGTATTGCAGAAACATTTTGCGCCGCGCCAGGACTAGTTGATCCACGAGTGCCGCTTGCTCCATCAAACCACCTCCGTATGAAAGGGCATGCAAATTGCGATTTGACCGAATCCCCGCGCGCGTTCGGTGCCGATGCCGCGCGCTTCCAAATGTTCGAGCTGTGCGCCGAGTTCCGCCAACGCCATGCCGTTCACCCGATAGAGAAACACGCTCCCCAGCGCCGTCGCCAACGCAGTGCGCCGGGGCAAGCGCGCGGCGGCGAACCATCCGCCGGCGATTTGCGAACGTGCCCACCAACGCACAAGCGCCACTGGCGCCGAAATCTGCAATTGCTCCGCCGGCAGATACGGCACTGGGATGCCTTGGTCGGCGAGCAACGCGTCCGCGAGCAAGTCTACCGTGAAATACAGGTCGCCCGGTTTCAGCGGACTGAACGCGTTCAGTTTTTCCAACAGCGCGGTTTCTTGTTTCATCGCGGCATTGAACTGGGTCAAGCGGTCGCTCACCGGCGGCAAGAGCGGTCGGGTGCGTGGTTTCGCCGTCACCGTGACCGCGCCGAGTCCGCGCGATTTCGCCATACCGAGTCGCCGCACTTGTCCGAGCACTTGCATCAACTGGGCGCTCTGGTGCGCTTCAACCGCCACCGTGCTGTTGAGTCGAATCGGCTCTTTCACTTCCGCATCCAGCACTTCAAGCGTGTACAACAGTTTGTCTTGTGCGACCATGCGCTGGCGATTGATCGCCGTCCGCGTCATTCGTTTGATCGTGGGCTGAATGCGGTAATACTTGAGCGCACCTTCGCCAAAGAATCCGCTCAACGGTTGCATTTCCGCGCCGCACTGCGGACACCGCGGTTGGCGCACAAACGGCATTTGCCATCCATTTTCAAACGCCTGCTCGAACCAATATTGCCGCATGAGAATGTCATACCCGCCATGCCGCTCAATCGCGGGTTTGTCGGGATTGGGAAACCCCGGATGCGCTTTGCACGTGTGCGCGGTCAAGGGCAGGGGCCACGTCGGCTGGGCTGTGCTCGATGGATAGAAATTCTCAAAGACCGGCTCGGAAACGCCATCGAAGATTTGGCAAAACGCGCAATCGGGTTGCACCCTGCCGCTGTGCTCCGCGTGCGAACTCTGCGCCAACAAAATGTCGGCGACAGCGCCGCGCAATGCCGCGCCCGGCAAAAAGGGCAAGGTCTCGCTAAATGTGCCGAACGACTTGCCACTGCCGAGAATCATCGGCGATGCCAGTTTGATTTCAACCTCCAGATACGTGCGGGTCACGCTTCCCACCTCCTTCGCAACGCATCCAAGTCCAAGGGCTGGCTTGCGCCCGCTTTGATTTCGGTGGCTTGCATGTGCAAGCGGCACCATCCCATCCCGCGCGTTTTGTGCCCGCCCAGCGTAAAGAGCGTGTCGAGACCGGCGACGAGCAGTTTCACATCGTCGGCGGATAACTGAAAACCGCGAACCTCGCCCGTCAGCGTCAAGATGCTCCCGGGCTGAAAGACCTCGACGGTGTACAACAGTTGGTCTTCTGCGACGCGCCGATGCCGCGAGATGCCCACCCCGTACCGCACCGTCGCGTGGGCGTAGGCATCCCGCTCGTGCAGAAATGCCGGCTCGACGACTCGCAGGTCCGAAAACTCGACGGGACCCGCATACCACGGCGAACCAAACACGCGACACACCGGACACAGTTGCGCGCGTACTGCTTCACGTTCCAATCGCCGATTCGGTTGGCACATCGTTTCCGCGTTGGGCGCTGAACAGGGACGCGGCTCCAGGTTCAGCGCATTGGCGATCTGTTCGCACTGCTGGCGCAAACGTCCCTTGAGTGATGAACCTGGGATCAGCGGCAAGCCGTTTCGGTCTTTGACCATGGTCTTGTTCGCCCAGGTATCGCCGCTCGCGCCCGACCCGACGTTGAAGGGCGTATCGAATTCGACGGAGAGCTGGAGTGAAAAATCCATCATCCCTCCTTCAAAAGTGGTTGCCAGAGACTTGCCCAATCCTGAGTCTGCGGCACGAAATCATACAGTTCGACCAGGTCGCGCAAAAGCGTGCGATAGCCCACGCACTGGTCTCCCTCCCGCACCATCTGCCAGGGCGCGGGGTCCGTTTGCGGATCCAAGCCCCAGTCTTTTTCGGTTTGCCCTTGAAAAATCTGGCGTTGGTCGGGATTCATGCGCGCTAACTGATAGATGTAGAACAGCGAGGCGCGGTGTTGCCCCTTGGGCAAGATTGCCGCCATCGCATGCAATTGGCTGGTGGGAAAATTAGCGGCGCGCAAATTCTTGAGGATGCGTAAAATTGTGCGCGTATCTTTCAACGTCCAGGGGCGACTTGTCAGCCACAGGAATTGATCGGAGCGTTCCGTTGCGAGTTTGTAGGGCGGCGTATCGCGCAAGCCGTCGAGATTCGTTTGCAATGTGCTCTGCGAGGTCAGCACTAGCCAGTCCAGTGATGACTCGCGGTGACATTTCTCCTTCGCGTTCTTCATCAATTGGCGCGCGAGGTCGCGCAAAAAGCGGACGGGATTGCTCTCGTCGGCAAGGACGACGCCGGCAGACATGGCAAGGTCGGGCATCGCTTGCTGGAACAGTTGGCAAATGCGCGCGGCAATCGGCAACGCGGCATGTCCCGGCACAAGCAAAAGCACATCGTCGCCGCCTATCGTAATGATTTCAAACGGGTGAATGAGTGTTCCATCTGCATTTTTCACGGCGCATAAATTCTCGGCGAGAGATTGATAAACTGCCATCTCCATCGCCTTGGCGATTGCCTCGCTCGCGTCGCGGTACATGCTGGGCGTGGTTTGTCGTTCGATAAACTTGCCGATGCTATTCCCATCGGCGTAGATAAATCCCACGAAACCGGGACGCGTAGAGGCGGCGGCGATTTCGCTAATATCTTGAGCGACTGAGACCGGCAACGTAAAGCCAGCAGAGTAGGATTGCGCCAACGCCGAATTCTGATCCAGGCATTTAGTTTTGAAACGCTCAACCCACATATTCTTGACAAACCTTCGGTCGCGTTGCTTGTGCGCACACACCACGCACAGTTGGCGTTCGCCATTCTCTGGAGTTGTTTGGGCAACGGATGCGGGCCGCACCCCGCAACTCTCGCACCGCACGGCATAGGGCATTGTTTCATAAAAGGGGACTTGGCGTTTTTGCTCTTTCTTCGCGCGTAACCGTTGTCCCAGCAAGGCGACGAGTTCGCCGAAATGTTTTTTCGCGCGCCAGTCTCGCGCATCCACTTGCCCGTCCGGATGAACAGGGTCGTCATAGTGTCGAACGATTGGCGCCATCTCCGCCGGGTGCAAGCCAGCCCGTCTCAGCGCTTGCAGGCGTTCAAGCGTAAAATCGTTGAGATGAAAGCCGTGCCAAAATTCCTGCGTTGTGCGAGGATGATAGATCGCCGTCGAAACGGTCGCGGTGTAGGTTTCGTGGGGGTACATCTTTTCAATTTCATCCGCGATTTCTTCGGCAATCGTTCCCGGCACGATTGCCAGGAGACTACCGCCCCCGGCGTAAATGATGCAATCGGCAGGCAAATGAAAATGCGTTTCTAACACCATGGGTGTCCGGCTGCGATTCAACTCGTCCAACAACATGCTCGCGCCGCGAATTTCTGGCAAGCGCGTGGACTCGAACACGTACTCTTGCGTGCGGTCCGTGTCCGCGGAAAGAATCGCTACGTCGGCGTGGAGAGGTACGTCGTCGGGACGGTTTTCCAAGATCGGTTGCAATACACGGTCGTTCCACTCGCGCCAATCCAGCGCATCAGTTTGAGTCACCCGGTCCTCCTCAACGCGACAAAACGAAAAGCACCGTTCGCTGGCATGTCTTCAAATGCCAAGCAAGCGGTGCTTGAATTGATTGCGTTCAACGATTTGTCCTTGCCCACATACCTGCAAGGGTCTGGCATTGCCTCGCTCAGAGCCGATCATGGTTGCTTCTCCAGTGGAGCAAACGCGATCACTCGCCAGGGTCAAAGACGAACGTACGCTTAAAGTATAACACAGAGCTGTCGAAAGCTCAAACCACAATTCTTTTTTGCGGGCATGATTCTTTTCCAACCACACGCGTCACGCCTCGCGGTTTTTGAATACAAGCCCAATGGTCTGTAGCTCATCCCAAAACCTCCATTGTGTGAAAGCTGTTGGAACTAGAAACCGCTGGGCTACCCAGTTATGGCTAACCCAGCGGTCTCTGATCGAGGTCTAGTAGCGGGGGTCAGATTCGAACTGACGACCTTTGGGTTATGAGCCCAACGAGCTGCCTCTGCTCCACCCCGCATCGTTTACATTCTGCATTATACGCTGATTCGCAAATCCGTCAAATCTGAAAGCTGTGTACGTTCCCACCAATGCAGGCATTTCCGTTGATGTGCACCTCATTCCGAGCTGTATAATCCATGATCACAGTCTCGCCGGCTTTCTTGATCACCGCCGAATCCATCGAAACAATGTGGAAGCCAGGCTGGGTTTGCAATTCGGCGCTAGCCGCTGGCGATTGATAGCCGCGTTGGAACCGTACATGAATATCGCTTGGTACTTGATGGGATTGCCTTCAAATGATCCCATCACGCAAACCGTGCAATGGTACGCCGATGCGCCGTTCATTGTAAATGTCGCCGAATTCGAACACGCGGCACGCGGCGATTTCGCTGGAACGTGGCGTCGAGCCGTCGAGTTCTACCGTGGCGAACTATTGCCGGGTTGCTATGACGAGCGTATTGGAATCAAAGTGTGTGTCAGGTTTGCGGCTCTGTAAGAAAGTGTTTTGAAATTCAGCCCCTCGCTCGGACAAGTTGCCACCGCAGGGATTTGATCGGACGCGGACGAGAACGGACAAGAACGGATTAAATTATTTTTAGAATTTGGTTTTTATCCGCGTTTTCCGCGCTCGTCCGTGTCCAATCATGTCTTTGACCGGATTTATAAAATGCTCTCTAACACGAGTCTTGTTTGTATTGCCAGAACAAATCGGCGTGATTAAACGACTGGTTCATCCCTCGCCGCGAGTTTTGCAAACCAACACATGCAAGATTGTCGCCATGCGGGGAAAGCACTTGATAAACCAATTACCAGCGGGGGTATAAACACTACGGCTACAAAAACCAAATTGACTTGCAGCAAAGTCCATTTTTTGTAATTCCAAATCCACCAGAAATTGGCGGCATAGGAAAAGAGAGCCGAGGCAGCAAGTCTGGGTAAGTAAATTCTTTCCGATGACTTGATTTTTACCAACCGAGTTTGTCTATGGCGTGTTGATCACAAAATCGTTTTTCTCTCGCTTTGCCCTAGCCACATTCCCGTTGACCAACACGTGCGTCGCATCCTGCGCCGCCACGCGCAACTGTGCGGCGGGCAAATTCGCGCCGTCAATGGCTAGCGCCTCGCCCACGTACGAAACTTGGAGCGTGATCGGTACGCTGCTTGTCAGAACCGATTGTGCACCCTCAGACACGCTCGTCGCGTTCGCAACTGCCAGGGTTTGGCGTTTGTTTGATTTATCCTGGCGAATATAAGCAATCGCGGCATCGGTACTGTATGCGCCGAATGTTCGCTCGGCACGTGGCGCATCATCAACCACCAGAATCGTATCGGTAAAATTGTTCGGTGCGACGATGCGGATGGCATTGGCGCTTGGATTCGCAGGCAAAACTGCCAGTGATTCGATCTTGGCGATGCGTGGCGAATTGCGGTACGGCTCGAACACGGCGGCAAATGTTGTGTGTTGCGCGCTACGCCGCGCCATTGCAAACGGAATCGGCGTGTTGGTTTCGTCAATGCCATTTCCCAGCACTAGGATCGTTTCGGGTGCGCCGAGCATTTTCATTTGTAGATTCGCCGCAGGAAAATCTTCGATCAGGATACGCCCCGCATGGGAGAATGTCAGCACAAGATCATCAACCAGCACACGTCCGGTGCGCGCGCTGTTCGTCGCGCGATTGAGTTGAACCGCAACCAGCGACACCGGCAAATCCAGCGTGCCGTCGTTATTTCCACTGCCCGCATGGGACCAGGTTTTATCGATGTTGAGTGTTATCGTTTGCCACCCTGTCCACGACAATACGCCCGCATCTTTGGTAAACTTTTCACCTGTGGCATCCATCACCCGTAACGTTAATCGGCTGTTTGACTTGTCGCCAAAAATCCGCACATCCATTCGCGTGGGCGTCTCGTTCGGTGGCGTGAGCGGCTTGGTTTGATAGACCGCATACGCATTTGCGCCTGCGCCCCAATCGTAATCAATTTGACCGCATACACAGTCCGCCGTGCGCGTGATCGTGAACGACGTTTTGATGTCGTCGTTGTTGTGAAATTCACTGCCGTACGTCTTTCCCAGATCGGTCACATCCCAGAATAAATTCCAATCTGTGCTGGCGGGACTAGCACGTGTCTCAGTCAGATTTTCGTAACCATTTTTCTTCGACAAGGGATACGGCGCCAAAGACGTTGACGACGACACGGTGCCTGGATTGTGATAGAACCAATCGAATTGATGCGGCTTGCCATCGCGGGAAGATGCGCGCGTGAGGTCGAGCCAGTAATCAGCGTTGAGCACGAGGGTGCGCGTGATCGCCGCGCGATTCGGATACGATTTGCCCGCGTCGGCAATTGCCAACGTAAGCGCAGGCAATGCAACAAAGCGGTGCAGGTTGCCCGAGGCTTCACCCTGACTAGTCTCGTCGACAACGACCGTATTGTGCGCCAGCGATTCCTTGTCCCAGGTCTTGTGTTGCGTTGCCGCGTACGAATGTGTTCCCGGATCGAAAGCGAGGATGCGATTGAACGCAAACGCAATATAACTCAACTCATCCCAGTGTGAATGTCCGCCGCCATACGGACCGAATTTGAAAATGAGATTATGGTCGCCATGGCGCATCACGGCGTAACCGGCCTTGGGCAAGAGTGTGCTCGTTTGCGTCGCGGCGCTGGTAGTTGGCAAACTCGCCGCGCCCCACAACAATCCACGCCAATCGCGCGCTCGGTTGATGGGCACAGAAAATAAGGGATCGCGATAGCGCTGGTACGCAATCTCATACAGCCATTGGCGCGAAACCGAACTGCCACCATCGTCGTTAAAACGCGGTAACGAGAGATCGGGCAATGCCATTTGCAACGGTGCGTTCCACATCGCGCGCAAGTTCGGCGAAGCAAAGGTGTCCATGCCCGCGCGATTGCCCATCTCTGCGAGATAGAGCATGGCATTTAACGTGTAGAAATGATAACTCCAAGAACCTTCCCACCAAAAGCCATCATTCGCCGCGCCATCGGCAAGTTGCTGGAAAAAACCTTGGTGCGGATCGTTGTACGCTTCGTTCACCAGTTTTTCATCGCCGAGCGCAAAACCGACCGCTGCGATTCCGGCATTGTGCCAAGTCTGCCAATTGCTCAGTCCCGTGCGGTTGCCTTGAATCTCTGCAACAGCGGGACGCAATACATTCTTGGCAATGGCATCGCGGTCGGTTGCCGCTAACGTGTCGCTAACCAAATCATACGCCCACGCCATGTTGATGAGCCAGATCGCTTCATCGAGCGTTTGGGCGTGCGCTTTGGCGCCGCTCCTGCCTGCCTTGCCATCTTTATCGTGATGTGCATAAGTTGGGTACTGTTTGGCATAGCCGACCAAGATTTGCGCGGCATTCTCTGCGTATTTCTTGTTGCCCGTAAAAATGAATGCCAAGCCAAGGTCCCGCGCATAGTTTCCCAACGCGTCGTGACGATTCTGATAGACTACCTCATCATACAACTTGGGGCGATCACTCCATTGCGGTGGCGCGGCAAAGTATTCTTTTGTGCTGGGGCAATAATGCGGCGGATTATGCGTGGGCTGATATTGCAAACGCAAACCATCAGGGCAGATGTACCACAATGTCCATTGCCCGCCCGCAGGTGGCAAATCAGGTGAGGTGAGCGCATAGTCTTTGAGATAGTTAGCGGGATACCCGTCCGCGCTGTTGACAATTCGAGTGAGTACGTCGTGTGCCCAAGGTTGCGCCGTTATCAATTGCTTGATGCGCGCGACATCGTCCGCATCGAGCAACACGCGCGGTGATTTGCGCTGTTGCCAGGGCGTTGATAATTTTTTCGGCGCGAGGTTGGGCTGAAAAGTAGGCGTTGCTGTCGGCGCCAGAGTTGGCGTGGAGGTTGGCGCGCTAGTTGGTTGGCTGGTTGGAGGTTGGGGCGGTTGCACGGTAGCGGTTGGTTGAGCGAGGGCTGGCGCGAGGATGGTAGCCGTAGGCGTGGGGGTGGCACACGCGACTAGCAAAGTCAAAACAACCCAGGTCATTGAATGAAAAGCATTCTTGAAACCGATTTTGCGGAGCATTAAAGTGTCCTCTTTTTATTTTGCAACTCTGTGTGCTCCGCGATAATATCACAAATTCGCATCTAAATTTTTTCGCGGCTCGTAAAATCGTCCGTCACCAAACCCGAATCGTTTCGCCCGTGCGTCGAGCAATTGTTTGCGGCGATGCGCAACGGCGGCGTGTTCGGGGCGGACGACATCAAGCATTTCAACGGCGGCTTGTTCGACGATGCCACCACACGCTCAAGCATTGTTGCGCCGATTGTGAAACCTTGCGCTGTGTCGCTGAATTGCCCCCAAAAACGACATGCGCTTTGCCGCCGAGATAGCCGAGAGCGTATGGGAATCATCAAACATATTGCGCGCGGTTATATCGCAATCCGATTATTCCGCGTGCATAAAATCATGCAAGCGATGCGTGGTCGCGTACGTGGCGGCTTGAGCGCGCGTGCTCAAACCCAGTTTAGCCAGAATGTTGCTCACGTAATTACGCACGGTTTTTTCGCTGAGAAAAACGAGCGCGGCAATTTCGTGATTCGTTTTGCCTTCCGCAACGTGCGCGAGAATTTTCATTTCCTGCTCGTTCAATTTGGCGAACGCATTCGCATCGTCGCGCCGAGCCAGGTCGCGCACGCGCGCCAACACCTTGCTCATCAACGCCGGGTCAACCAACGATTCGCCGCGCCCGACCGCGCGCAACGCTTCGATGAGCGCGTCACTGCCGATTTGTTTGAGCACATAGCCGGACGCGCCCGCCGCAATCGCATCGAACAGCATGTCGTCTTCGGCGTACGAGGTGAGCATGACCACGCGTGTTTGCGGCGACTGCGCGACAATCGCGCGACACGCTTGAATGCCGCTCTGGTCGGGCAAGCGAATGTCGAGCAGAACCACATCAGGGCGATGCTGTAAAGTTTTCGCGATGGCAGCGTGCGCGGTGCTCGCTTCGTCCACGATTTCAAAATCGGGCACGCGCGCGAGCAAGGTTCGCAAACCGATCCGCACGACTTCGTGGTCGTCAACGATCAGCAGACGGAGTGACATGAGTGTCCTTGTTGTGCGGGATGGTTACGCGCACGGTGGTGCCGTGATGCGGCGCAGACTCGAACGCGAGTTGCGCGCCGAGGAGATGCGCGCGTTCACGCATGTTGCCGAGACCTTGACCTTGTCCGCGCGCGGGCTGGGGCTTATCGGACAAGCCAATGCCATTGTCCGCGATGGCTAACTCGATGGCGTCGGCGCGATGCGTGACCGTGATGACGACCTGGGTCGCGCGCGCATGACGCGCAATGTTGATCAACGCTTCGCGCGCAATCGCGAGCAATTCTTTTTTCTGTGGAATCGTCAACTCGTCGCGCGATGTGCCGACGATGTTCACTTCGGCGTTGACGAGCGTTTGTAAACGAAACGCGCGCGCGAGTTCGCGCAAATCGGCGACGCAATCGGTCGCATCTGTTTCGCGGCGCAAGTCGAGAATGTAACTGCGAATGTCGCGCATCGTTTGATTGAGCAGACCGATGACGTGCTGAATTTTTTCTTTGGTCGCCGGCGCGTGCCCATCGAGCGACAGCCCGGCATCTTCGAGCATCAAGCCCGCGCCGTACAGCGATTGAATGATGCCGTCGTGCAGTTCGCGTCCGATGCGTTCGCGGTCGCTGGCAACCGCGCGCATCTGCGCGGCTTCTTCCAAGCGATGTTCGATTTCAATGTCGAAAATTTCCAGCCCGCGAATGAACGCGTACGCAATCGAAATGCCGCACAGCGCGCGAAACACGGCGGCAGAGATACCCAGGTTTTGATTGAACAAATCATAATTGAGCACGGACGCCGGCAAAAAATCGGCGCGCGGGGTGATCGCGCACAAGCCGCCGTACACGGCGAACGCGATTGCCGCGCCGCGAAAATAGCGCGCGATGCCGGGCAAATTCATTCGGCGAATTTGACGCGCGTGTGCGCGCAAACCGAATGCGGCAAGCCATGCGCCCGGCACGCCGAGCAAATAGCGCGCAAAAATATCGCCCCGGTCGAGCAGGGTCATCCACTCGAACGTGCCGCCGAGCAACATGCCCGCGCATAAAATGCTCCACGCCAACAACGCAGTCATCGGCACAAAGCGCCATTGGGTTTGCGGCACGCTCAACTCGAAACCGAATTGAAAGAGAAAATAAAACGAAGCCACTTCGAGGAACAAACGGAGCAAACGCAAGAGATTGATGCCATCGGGCGAAAGAAACGCGCGTTGAATCGGAATGAACACCGCGCCCCATTCGTAGACGCCGTGCACCAAGCCGAACGCGGCGAGCAACCACAAATGCCGGGCGAGCGCGATCTGGCTGTGCTTGAACGATTGGAGTGCGACCGCCAAGCCCAGCACAAAGAACGCTTGCCCGTAGACGAAAAATACCACATCGCGATTGAGTTGCAGAAAATCTTCCACGCCTCACCTGCGTGCATTTTAGCGCACGAATGAAAATTGGGCAAACGAGTTGTACGCCGGGACAAGGCGGTAAAAAAGCCGGGACACGTGTCCCTATGCGTGCGCGGCAGATTAAAATAAAATGAGTGAGTAATGCTAATGTTGGCGTTACTATCCTTGAATCGTTGAGCGTCTTGATGTGGCGTTCGCGCAAATTGCGTGCGCCGGCATCAAGACGTTTTTTGTTGGCGTGCGCCACGCAAGACCCAGGTTTACCTGCGGCGCGTTCTGACGAGGGAATGCGCCGGGTTGATGAAAGGAGGTCTGCCCACCCACCTTTTTCGTTCTACCCAAACCCGCTTTTATTTTCGAGAGGAGAACCCAAATGAATCTCAGTCGAACCCTCGTCGTTTTAGTTTCGGCGGTTACGCTTTTAATCGTCGCCGGAATTTTGTTCGCCGTGCCCACCGATGCCCAGGGTCCCGCGTTCGGTGCGACGTATGTCAAAGCCGAAGCGTGCAAGACCTGCCACACCGACATTTACAACACGTTCATGAAATCCGGGCATCCCTGGAAAGTGAACAAGGTCGTGGATGGGAAACCGCCGGTGATGCCCTTTACGAAAATCGAAAAAATTCCCGAAGGGTACACCTGGAACGACATCTCGTATGTCATCGGTGGTTACAGTTGGAAGTATCGCTTTATGGACAAACAGGGTTACATCATTACCGATAAACCCGGCGCGGCCATCAGCGATACGAACTATTTGAACCAGTGGAACTATGCCAATGCCGCGGCGAACAAGGACGCGGCGTGGAGCAAGTACAACTCGGGCGTTTCAAAATTAAAGTACGATTGCGGCACCTGCCACACGACCGGCTACAAGCCGACCGGCAACCAAGACAACCTGCCGGGCATCGTCGGCACGTGGAGCGAAACCGGGATTCAGTGCGAAGCGTGTCATGGTCCCGGCAGTTTGCATGTTGCAAATCCGTACGGCGTTGCGTTGAAAGTTGACCGCGATGCGGAATTGTGCGGCACCTGCCATCGCCGCAGTGATGTCACCGCGATTGACGCGAAATCCGGTTTGATTGATCACCACGAACAGTACGAAGAAATGTACCAGAGCAAGCATCTCTCGCTCAAGTGCGTGGATTGCCACAATCCACACGCCGGCGTGGTGCAACTGCGCCAGGACAAGAAACAAACGACGCGCACATTGTGCGAGAACTGCCACTTTAAGGAAGCGCGCAATCAAGCGTCCGCCGCGCATCTCGGCATCAAAGTGGCGTGCATTGATTGCCACATGCCGCGCATGATCGGATCAAGCGCGTCGGTGGATGCGGCGAAATTCGTCGGCGACATTCGCGTGCACATGTTTGCGATTGACCCGGATGCCACCGCGCAATTCTCCGCCGATGGCAAGTTGGTCGTGTCGCAAATCACGCTCGACTTTGCGTGCAAGAGTTGTCACGCCCAAGGCGGCAAAGCCAGCGTCAAGACGAACGACGAACTGAAAGCCAAAGCCAAGAATTACCACGCGCCCAAGTAAGTTTGACGTTCCTTCGCCTCTGCTGTAAATTCATGCCAGCCCCTTGTCGAACTGGGGCTGGCATTTTTTCATTCGGTCAGCGCCGCGCGCCCACGGCGACACGGGTTTGCCTTCACGCGATTTTCGCCTCCTTATTTCACGCACGTGATCGTCTTGAAGGAATCGCACCACGAGCCGTTGCAAATCATCCCAGTGCTCAGCACTTTGGTGAGGATACCGTTTTTTCCCACGTCGAAATCTTCAACATAGTCAATCGCGCCGGTAAACTGCCGCCGCTTGCACCATTGCGTCGCCGCTTCAATCCCGCACCCAGTTCCATTCGAGTAGCACAAATCCACGCGCACCCCGTCCTCCGTCGGCGAGGAAAACGTCTGTTGCACCGGCGCAGGCACCGCCCACACACTGCACGTAATGCTCTTGAAGGAGTCGCACACCGTGCTCGTGCAAATTCCGCCGTTGCTAAGCACAATCGTGCGGATATTCTTTTTCCCCACATCCGGATCATCTTGGAAATCGGTCGCCCCAGCGAACCCTTGCCGCTTGCACCATTCGGTCGCGGCGCGCACACCGCACTGCGCGCCGGCAGTATAGCACCAATCCAAACGATACCCATTCCATTTGGGTTCCGAAAAAAACTGACCGCGCGCCGCCGCTGTTTGCGTTGCCCCCAGCGCGGCTTGCGTTTGTTGCGCGATGGCAGTCGCGCGCGCCGCGGTTTGCTGGGCGCTGGCGGTTTGTGTCGCTTGCCGCGCGATTGCCGCTATCGTCGCGTTGCCCCCGGCGAGTAGAGTTTCCGCTGCTTGCGCCGCCTGCCGCGCGAAAGCCGTTTGCGTCGCCGCGACTGCCGCCGCCGTTTGCGTTGCCTGCCGAGCAACCGCCGTCGCCGTCGCATTCGCGCTGGCAGTGGCGGTGGCGTTCGCGCCGATCAGTGCCGCCGCCGTTTGTTGCGCCGCCGCCGTCGCCTGCTGCGCGAACTGCGTTGCCGGAAAATCGGGCGTGAGCGTCGGCGGGCGCACGAACACCTCGATAGTTTGCTCCACCGACTTGCTCTTGTTCGCGGCGCGGAGTGTATACATCCGAGTTTGGCGCGGCGTGTCGGTCTGCTCGCCCGAAACGTTCTGGGTGCCAAAGGGCGTAATCGTCACCGTATCGGCATTTTTCACTTGCCAGCGCAGCGTCACCGTTTGCCCCTCGACAATTTCCTTGGAAGACACCGTCCAGATTTCGATCACCGGCGCGCCCGGATCCTGGGTCGGCGCGGGCGTGGCGGTGGCGAACGGCACATCCAGCCGCTGCGACACACTGCCGAACGGATTGGATGCGATGATCGTCAAGCCCTTGGGGATCAGGAGCGGATCGCTGAACGAGTACGAACCGCTGTACGGATCAACTCCCAGGATGGGCGGCGTGAAATCAATGCGTTGCGCGTTCGTGACTTCCCAAAAGACGACGACCGATTGTCCCGGCATCGGCGTCGCGGGCGTATACGTAAAACGCTGGATCACCGGCGGGCGCGCGAAGAACGCGTACGCGAGCGCGCTCAACGCGAGACAAGCGGTCATCAGCAATGCCGGCACCCACAGCGGAATCAACCCGGCGCTCACGGCTTGGCTCGTTTGCGTGCGCGGCTCGCCGCCCACTGGGGTGATCAGCACGCTAAACGCGTGATGCTTTTCCCTGCCGAGCCAACGCCGTTGTTTCGGCGCGGCGCGAAATGCCAATGCGGCTTCGCGACCCGCCACCACATCCAGCCGCGCTTGCGCCGGCGCAAACGTGAGTTCGTCCGCCTGATCCTGCCATTTCAGATCGAACGCCTCCGCCGTGTTGCCCTGGTTTTCGATCACAACGCGCGCCGGCTTGCCGGTCTTGATCTTTTCCGGCGCGACGCGCGTGCTGAATTGATGAAACGGTTGCACGATCAGCGGCAGTTGCAACTGCGCGATCTGATCCGGCATTTCCTGGCTGGCGACCTTCAGCGCGAACGGATGCGCGCCGGCTTTGCTTTGCGAGGAACGCGGCGGCTGAATGACCAGCGTCACATCCTGCGACATGCCCGGCAACAGGCGCACGAGCGCGCTGGGCACAGTTACCCAAGCGGCGGGGACGCCGTCCGTCGAAATTTTGAACGCGTCCACGACTGCGCCCTGGTTGAGGATCGTCAGCGGGAGCGACACGCTACCGCCCGGCGCGACGGTGAGTTCGCGCGCTTCGCAGAACACGCCGACGCGCCCCGCGCCCGGACTGGACTGGATGCGGCTGGGATCCATCATCGTGCCGCCAACGCCGGCGACGCCGGAAACTTGCGCGCCGCTCGTCTTACGTTCCATCCGCACGTAGCAATCGCCGACGCGCAACGGCTTGTCCGGCGGCCAATCTTCCGGGATGCCCGGCAACAACTTGAACGTGGCAAGGTACGTGCCGTTCGTGCTGTTGAGATCGGTCACTTGGTACTTGCCGCTGTCAAAAGTGATCCGCACGTGATGCCGCGATACATTTTGATAATCCAACACCACGTCATTGTCCGAACCGCGTCCGAGCGTCATTCCATTCGGGTTCAAATCCACTGTGCGGATCGAATGATCCGGCGCGAGGATGCTGATCCGATCCTGGGTGAGCGCGGACGGCGCGGACGGAAATTCTTGGAGCACCGACTCGCCGCGCACGCGCACCACACTCGCTTGATGCTGGGTCATCAAACTGACCGCCGCACCCAACGCCGTCTTGGGCGCGTCGAGCGTGGGTGTTGCTTGGACGATGCTCGCCAACGCGTCTGCCATCGTTTGCGTGTTGGCGAACCGCGCCGCCGGTTCTTTTTCGAGCGCGCGCAAAATCGCTTTTTCGACCGGCACGGGCAAATCGGGTCGGCGCGTGCGCGGCGGCGGCGGCGGCTCTTTCGTATGATACCGGATCGCCTCCGTGATCGTCTTGATCGGAAACGGCAACTGCCCCACCGCCAACTCGTAGAGCAAGATACCGAGCGAATAGACATCGCTTCGTGCGTCCGTCTCTTGCCCCTGGGCTTGCTCCGGCGACATGTACGCCGGCGTGCCCATCGAAACGCCGGCGTGCGTGGACATACCGCCTTCGAGTAACTTGGCGAGACCCAGGTCGGTCAAGACCGGGCGGTACGGCAAACCCTCGTTTGGCTCCGGCTTGAGCATGATATTGTCCGGCTTGATGTCCCGATGCAAAACGCCTTGCTGGTGCGCGTACTCAATGGCGAGGCAAACCTGGCGCACCAGTTGTACCGCCTCGGAAAGAACGATCCACTTGCTCGTCGCTTTCAAATCTTGCAGCAAATGGCGGAGATCGTCGCCGGGCAAAAATTCCATCACGATGTACAGCAAGGAATCGGATTTGCCAAAGTCAAACACCTTGACGATGCCGGGATGATCCAAATGCGCGGCGGTGCGCGCCTCTTGCAAAAAGCGCGCCTGAAAATCCGGTTGCGCCGCAAATTGCGGGTGCATCACCTTGAGCGCGACGACGCGTTGCAGGGTCAGGTCTTGCGCTTTGAACACCGCGCCCATCCCGCCTTGTCCCTGCAATCCGATAATCTGATAGCGGTCGAGCGACTTGCCGACGAGTTGCGCCATGTCGCCTTTCGGAGAACGGTTGATGGTGCTCATAGAGTTGCCCTTTCTGCGTATTGCGTAATGCGTTTCAGGTTTCAGGTTTCAGGTTTCACGTTTTACGTTTCAGGTTTCACGTTTTACGCTTCACGTTTCAGGTTTTACGCTTTACGTTTTACGCTTTACGCTTCACGCGACAATTTCCAATTTGAACGTCGTGTGCGCCGGCTGATTCGCGCGGATGATGCGCTCGACCATCGCGCGATCAATCGTTTTGCCGGGCGGCACGCGCAACACAACTTGAAAGTGGTGCGGGCGATCCGCCGGCTCGGTAATCTCCGGCAAAATGCCGGTGTAAATTTCCAAGTGCCGGCTCAACCCCCAACGCGTGCCGCGTTGCCAATACAACTCGGCGGCTTCGGCGACCAGCGCGCGCCGTTTTGCGAGCGGCAATTTTTCGTCGAACGTCAGATCGAGCCAGCGCGCCAAACTGTCGAGGAAAAACGCCGGCGTCGTGCGCGGATCGAGATAGAGATCAAAGTGATCCACGCTTTGCTCAATCGGCGCGAGGATGCCTTCAAACGCCAGCAAGAACCGTCCCAGAAATTCGTCGTCGTGATAGATCGGCGGTAAGTATTTCAAATAGCGGCTCGCGTCGCGCGGCAAGCCGAACGCGTCGTCGTAGGCGATGCCAAGATCGGCGGCGGGCGCAGGGCTGGGGCGCGCCGGCGTCGGCGCGAGATCGAACATGCCGATCCGCGCAACGTTCGGCGCGGCGGATTGCGCCGGCGTCGGCGTTTCCAGCCGCAATGTGAACGGCTCGATCCGAAATGTTTGTCCGACCACAAGCGGGAACGGCGCGTTCGGCGTGAGCCGCGTCGCGCCGACAAAAGTGCCGTTACTGCTGTTCAGATCGATCAGCAGAACGCGCTCCCCTTCAAACAACAAGCGTGCGTGCTGGCGCGACACCTTTTGGTGCGTGAGCAGTAAATCGTTTCCGAAAATGCGGCCAATGTTGAACGGCGTTTTGGTCACGGCGACGATTTGCTCGGTGCCGTCCGGAAACAGGATGCGTAAGTTGGCGATGAGATTGTCCGAATCGCTTGACATGGTTTTTCCAGAGCGGTTTGCGTAGGGCAATTTTGCAAAATTGCCCTACGATTAATGCGCGACCTGCACGGCGACGATGCACGGCGCAAGATTCGTGCCGTCTTTCAAATAGACCGTGAGGCGGATGAGATAAGCGCCATTGTCCACCGTGCGGGTGTCCCACACAAACAGCGAACCGTGCGCAACCGGCGTGGTGGATTTGTACAGCACCTGCCCGGTGCGATTGTATTCGATCAGATACCCAACAAAATTATCGGCGGTGGCGGTGCCGATGAACGCGTGCAGAGTCTCAAGCCGTTGCCCGTCGGTGATGTTTTCAAAGCGCGCGTTGGGATCAACGCAGTTGCCTTGCGGGTTCGGCGTGAGTGTTGGCGTGGCGGTGGGCGCGCGCGTCACCGCCGCGGCGGTGAGTGTGGCGTTTGCCTGTGCGGTTTGTTGCGCGCTTGCCGTTTGGCTCGCCACAATTTGTTCGGTCGCCGCGAGATTCGGCGTCGCGGTTGGCATCCGCCAAATCACTTCCTGGGTTTGTTGCGCCGTCTTGTCCTTGTTCCGCGCCGTCAACGTATAGGAGCGATTCTGGTGCGGCGTGTCCACCATTTGCCCCTGCAACCCCACCGAGCCGAACGGCAACAAGGTGACGCTCTCCGCGTTTGTCACG
>CAIKBD010000363.1 GCA_903825565.1 uncultured Anaerolineales bacterium
CCGCCGACGGCGCAAGGATTCCATGCCAAAAACTCATCTTGCCAATTGGCGGAGTGCGTTTTCAATGCGTTCGCTAACGCTCAAATTCGGCGCGGCATTGGGCGGCGTGGCGCTGTGCGTGTTGCTCCTGCTCGATGTTGAGGATCACGCGACCAAGACCCAACTGTTGCGAAACGAAACGACCGCATGGGCGACGACGCTGACAACGGCAATTGCCGCCTTGACAGAGACGTGCATGCCGGCGAATGACTCGCCGCATGTCGCCGCGTGCGCCGAACTGCAACGGCTCATCGCGCAAGTGACGCGCGAACCGCGCGTGCAAGAAGTGGTGATCACGGATCGCTACGGCGGCGTGCTGGCGCGCACCGGCTACTCGAACGGTTTGATCCCGGTGACCGGCGCTATGCCGTTGCCTGTTGCCTCCGCCGACGCCGCGCACATGATCTTTGTGACCGGCGCAACCGACCCGACGAATCCGGCGGGCAAGGCGGCAAGTGTCAACGCGCAAGTGTATCTCAAAGTGAGCTTGGCGGACGCGCTGTCCGAGTTGGACGCGCGTGCCTGGCAACGCCGGGCATGGGGCGCGGGCATTGCCGGCGCGCTGGTGTTGCTGCTGCTGGGGCTGTTGCGCGGAATCGTTTTGCGCCCGGTCCAGGCGCTTGCGCGCCAAGCCGAAAAAATCGGCGCAGGCGATTTTTCCGCGCGCAGTGGCTTGCGCCCGCGCCCGCACGGCGACGAATTGCAGCGACTCGCGCACACGTTCGATTGGATGGCGGAACACATCGAACAAGGGGATCGCGCGCGGCAACAAGCGGTGATGGCGGAACGCGAGCAACGCCTGATCGCCGAATCCTTGCGCGATATTGCGCGCACGATCAACACCACGCTCGATCTCGAACAAGTGCTCGATTACATCCTCGCCAATGTGGGGCGCGTTGTGCCGCACGACGCCGCGAACGTCATGTTGCTGGATCGCAACGGAGCGATCCATTTTGTGCGCGGGCGCGGTTATGAGCGGTACGGCGCGTTGAGCGCGCCGCACGAATTGCAAGCGGCGAAACTCATGACCTTGCGCTTGATGCTCGAAACCAATCGCCCGTTGGCGTTGGCGGACGTGCGCGCGCATCCCAACTGGGTGCCGCAATTGCCCGGCGCGGAGTGGATCCGTTCGTACGCGGGCGCGCCGCTCTGCATGAAAGGGCGCACGATTGGATTCCTCAACCTGGACAGCGCGACGCCCGGCTTTTTCACCGCGCCGTTGGCGGAACGCTTGCAGGGCTTTGCCGATCAGATCGCCGTGGCGATTGAAAACGCGCAACTGTACGCCCAAGTCCACGAACTGGCGATTGTGGATGAATTGACCGGCGTGTACAATCGGCGCGGGCTGTTTCAGTTGGGCGAACATGAAGTGAGCCGCGCGTTGCGCTATGCGCGCCCGCTCGCCGCGATCATGCTCGACCTCGATCATTTCAAACGGGTGAATGACACGTACGGGCACGCCGCCGGCGATCAGGTGTTGCGTGCGTGCGCGCAATGCTGTCGCGCGAACGTGCGAACGTTGGACCTGATCGCGCGGTACGGCGGCGAAGAGTTGGTGGTGCTCTTGCCCGAAACGGAAAGCGCGGCGGCGCAGCTAGTCGCCGAACGCTTGCGCCAAGCCATCGAGGACATGACGATTGATCTGACGCTGGCAGGGCAGGCGCAGACGATTAGCATCACGGCGAGTCTGGGGGTCGCCACGATGGGAGCGGACATTCCCCACTTGGCGGCGCTGATCGAACGGGCGGATCACGCGCAGTACCTGGCGAAGCAAGCCGGGCGTAATCGCGTGATGGAAAACGCATAGGATGGCGCAATGTACGACACGCGGTACTTGACGCTGGAGATTGCCCAACTGCCGGTGCTACTCGATTTAACGGCGTGCCCGGAGCCGGCGCGTTCGGCTATCGCGGTGCGCTATGCCGCATTTCTCGTGCCGACGCACGAAGCGATCTTTACGTTGTATTTGCGTGTCGAGCCGGGCAATCCGTTTCTACCGTTGGGTCGCGCGCCGGCAATGCAAACACGCATCGCGCCGGACGGGCGCATCACGTTCGAGTCGCACGCGGAAGCGGGCTGGTTCGATTGGGGCGCGCGGCAAGGCGAACTCGTGCTTCGCCCGCAGGGCGATCCGGAAAATTTTTTGCGCGTGGTGTACGCGTGGTTGAGTTTGGAAGCGCAGGGTTTGCTGTTGCACGCGTGCGGCATCGTGCGCCGTCAGCGCGGCTATGTTTTTTTCGGGCCATCCGGGAGCGGCAAGACGACGGTGGCGCAACTCTCGCGCGTGCACACGATCTTGAGCGATGATTTGGTGATCATCAAACGTCAAGGGATCGGCTATCGCGTTTACGGCGTGCCGTTTCGCGGCGAACTGGCAGGCGCGCCCCGGGTGAACGTCTCGGCGGAAGCGTGCGGCGTGTTTGCGCTCGCTCACGCGCCCGAACACCGGCTCGCGCCACTGACAGTCTCCCAGGTTTTGGCGCGACTCTTGGCGTGCGCGCCGTTTGTGTTGGTGTGCCCGGCGAATACGCGGCGGGTGGTGGATTGGTGCCGCGAACTGGCGGCGCAGTTGCCCGTGCAGTTACTGTGCTTTCGCCGCGATCCGAAATTTTGGGAGTTGCTTGATGTCGCCTAGGTACCCCGTCCCGCATCCCCAGGTGGCAACGCGCGTGGTGGACGACGAAGCGATTGTCGTCCTCGCCGATGAAGGTCAGGTTCAGGTATACAACGCCGTGGGGACGCGGATTTGGGAATTGGCGGACGGGACGCGTTCGGTGTCCGACATCGCCGATCAGATTGCGGCGGAATACCAAGTGACGCGTGTCCAAGCCCAGCAAGATGTTGAGACGTTTCTACACCGGCTCGCCGATGCGAATGTGCTCGTGTTTCAGGAACGCCCCACATGCCCCAGCCCAGAACCCATTTAAGCCAACCCGCTACCAATCCCTTTGCGCGTTTGTTTGCGGACACGCAACGCCAGCACCGGCTCTTCAGCGTGCACTGGGAATTGACGCATCGGTGTCCCACGCGTTGCGCGCATTGTTACCTGGATGTGTTGCCGCAAGGCGTAGCCGCGGCCGATGAACTGACGACGACCGAGTGCGTGCGTGTGCTCGACGAGTTGGC
>CAIKBD010000364.1 GCA_903825565.1 uncultured Anaerolineales bacterium
TGCCCCAGCAACTCGGCACGTGTCTTGCCAAAGGTGCGGCAGTACACATCGTTGACGTAGGTAAAATTTCCCGCCACGTCAACGCGCACGATCAGTGCTTGTTGCGATTCGATGATCCCGCGATAGCGATCCTGACTCGTACGTAGCTCGCGTTCCATCTGTTTGCGTTCGGTCAAATCGGTAACTACGGCGATAGCGCCGGACAGTTGTCCGTTTACCCAGCGGGGCGCGCCGGTGATGAGCGCATCCACGCGTTGACCGTCGCGGCGCACTATCTTGTGCTCATACGTCGAAGCTTGGCCGCGTTGGCGCGTGGAGCGTTCCTGCGCCAAAATCTCCATGTCTTCGGAAACGGAAAAATCTTGCGGGCGTTTGCCGATCAACTCCGCGGGTGCATAGCCCAGTATGTGCGCGTATGCCGGATTGACGAATTCAAAGTACCCTGCGGCATCGGTCACGGTCAATCCTTGCCCCATCGTGTTCATCACTTGGAGCGCGAAATCGCGTTGCGTCGCCAAGTCTTTTTCGATTGCTAGGCGTTCGAGAATTTGATTTTGCAATTCCTGGTTTTTTTGCGCGAGGGCTTCGGTGCGTTCCTGAACGAGGTGCTCCAAATCGGCTTGGGATTGGCGGCGCAGTTCGTCGAGTTGTTTGCGTTCGGAAATATCGCGCGCGATGCCCACGGTGCCGATCACGGTGCCGTGTTCATCCAGCACCGGGGTCTTGATCGTTTCGATCCAAACGGATTTGCCGGTCACGTCGGCAATCGGTTCCTCGACGCGTTTGGCTCGGCGCAAGCGCATCACCTGGGCATCGTCGGTGCGGTATTGTTCGGCAAGTGCGGGGGGCCAAATATCGAGATCGGTTTTGCCGACGAGTGTTTCCGGCGTCCACCCACACGCCTGGGCAAAGGGTTGGTTCACTGCGATAAAGCGGCTTTCGCTATCTTTGAGCCAAGCCATGTCTGGGATGTTGTTCAGCAGGGCGTTTTGCCGGCGCTCGGTTTCACGCAGAGATTGATTGAGCTGATCCAATTCGGCGGTGCGTGCGCGCAGATGGGTTTCCAGTTCGGTTTGAGTGGCTTTGAGTTCGGTGATGTTGGTGTGTGTGCCGCTCATCCGTAGCGGTTTGCCATCCGCATCCCGTTTGACGACTGCGCCTTTGTCTAGAATCCAACACCAAGTATTGTCTTTGCGTTGTAAGCGGTGTTCGGCAAGATAAAATTCCGTTTTGCCCATGAGGTGGTCGTTCAGGGCTTGGCGTACGTGCAGCAGATCGGCGGGGTGAACGCGGCTTTCCCAGGCGGCGAAGGTGGGTTGAAATTCGCCCGGGTGATAACCGAGCATGAGCATCCACTCCGGGCTAAAAAAGACCTCGTTCGTGGCCAGGTTCCAATCCCAAATTCCTTCGCGCGCGCCCGCCAGCGCGAGATGCAGTTGCTCAAACTGGGATTCGAGGGTTTGGCGTTGTGGCTTGGTCGTTGCGCGGGTCTGGCGGGGCTGGCGGGTGCGTCGAGATGAAGAGTGGGGGCGTTTTGTGTTTGGCATAAGCGTTATTTTCCTGGGGGTAAAATCATTCGCAAGCGGCCACCGGCAACGGTATCCAGGATCGTCAAATCGCCGCCCATACGGCGCGCAAATTGACGAGCCTGCGCCAAGTGTTGCTGTTCGGCAAAAAATGACTCGGTCATATCAGACGAGAGCGTGAACCCTTGGCGCGATACTGTGAGGACACAGCCGCCGAAACCATTGTATGCCAAATTGACTTGCAGGGAGCCGTGCTCCGGGCTTGTGCTGCAGGCATAATGAACCAGTATCCGGATGGCTTGGGTGAATTCAAAGCGCGGTGCGCGCACGACAATCCGGGTTTTCTGCTCTGGATCGGGGTCTGCCGATTCGGAGCGAAACACGGATGCCCAATTGGTGACATCCGGTTCCAAGATCAATTGCACCTGGAGCATTTTGGGAGCGAATTGTTTGAATAAATCTTGCAGGGGCCAGATGAAATCTACTTGAATGTCAATGGGATCACGTATCAGTTGAGTGGTGTTCTGATCGAATTGACCCATTGCCGCCAAATCTGCGATGATGGCTTTCGTTTTCTCCGTATTGTAAAGTGCGGCTTGGATCAGAGTTTGCGACCGTTCGGGAGCGTTTTCAAAACTGCGGCGCAAGATTATTTCCAAAGTGGCGAGGATAACGGGTAGGGGAGTGTGAAATTCGTGATTGAATGTGCGAATGATGTTTTGTTTGAACTGTGCCAGTTCGGTCTGCGAATCTTGCCAACCGATTTGGCGCCCTAACGCTTGGCGGCGCAAAACGGCTTGGATGCGCAAGAGTAATTCTTGGCGATCAAAGGGCTTGGTAATATAGTCGTCCACTCCCAGGGCAAGCGCGGTGTTCTTATCGTGTTGTTGTGTGCGCGCGGTTAAGAAAATGAAGGGAATGTTTGCGGTTTGCGTGTTGCTGGCGAGTTGCGTGCGCAACTCTAAACCGTTTGGCGGCGGCATCATGACATCGCACACGATCAAATCCGGCAGAAGCGTTTGCGCGAGGCGTGATCCTTCGGCGCCATTGTTTGCTGTGATCGGCTGGTATCCGGCGCGACGCAGGAGAGCGGCGAGACCGAGCAACAAATTTGGTTCATCATCAATGATCAAGATCTTGGCTGATGCCTGGGGCATAATTTTTTCCTTTGACCAGATATCGCGTCGGACGTAAATGACTGGATAAAAAATGCTTCGGTTTCCCGAAGCAGAGTCGATCTATGGCTGATGTCTCTTCGGCAACTCGGCGACCATGATCAGCGTGTGATTTTAGGCCCGTAGCTTTGCGTCTCCAGCTTTCGCTGGGTTTGCCCTTGGCGATTTGAGAACGCGAATATTATAAAACCATCGTATAGGTGTGTCAAATTGAAACCCATGGGTTTGGCTCATGCCCGAAACCGCCGCGTTCCGCCAACGCTGATCCAACCAACTATCTCGACCGACGCCGGAAAGACACATAGACACATTTAATCCCTTTTCAATCCCCGTACGCAAAAAACCCCGAAGGGTTTCAAAACTCTTCGGGGTTCTCCCTTTATTCCGCTTGCGCGTTCAACGGCACAAAGTACACATCCGTCGGTTTCAGTTTGGCGTTGCGCAAGTAACGTGCTTGCACCTTCATGCCGATCCAGTCGAGCGATGCTTGGCTGGGATCCAGCCCGACGACGCGTGTGAGGAACAGCGTGTTCGCGCCCTCGATTTCGAGCAACGCGAGCACGAACGGCGTCTCGGGCAAAAATTCCTCGCTACCGAAATGGCACACGGTGAACGCGTGGATCACGCCCTCACTGGGCAATTGCACCCAGTCCGTCTCATTGCCGGTGTACATATCCGCGCCGCGCGGCGTGGCGTAAGTGTAGCCGGATTCCGGGTCGCGGTTGCCGAGCAAGACCTTGTTCGTGAGCGCGGCGAACCACGGCGAGTCTTGCCCGTACGAATGAATGTACTCGACGTGATAGGGTTGCCGCTTGACGATAGGCGTCAGCTCTTTCAATGCTTGGAGCGCTGCCGCGTCCAATTTTTTGGGAAAGGGTAGCCGAAAGACGATTGTCCCGTCCAAACTTTCTTCGCGCCGCGCTTCGGTATTGGGTTTTGGATTTTTCTTTGCCATCGTTTCCTCCGTCAATCCGCGAATGTTGCGAATGATGAACGCGAATAAAAAATGCTTCGCGCCGATTCGCGTCTCGCGGTTTGCTATTGTTCGCGCTCCAAGATGCTGACGCTGACGTACGTGCCGGTGCCGGCGTGACTGTGGATCGCGCCGCGTTTCGCGTGCTTGATCTGTAACGTATCGTCCTGAAAATGCTTCTTGATCGTCCCCTGCAATTGCCAGATCGCAAACACGGCTTGCATCAATCCGGTTGCGCCGACCGGATGCCCGCACGCGATCAAGCCGCCCGATGGATTCACCGCGCAGATCGGTTTCGCTTTCAATTTCAAACCGTACTGGACGCCGGGTGTAAACGCCTTGCCCGATTCTGCGAACGGTCCACCCTCGCCGTATCGGCACAAGCCCATGTCCTCGTAGGTTTGAATTTCGGACGAGGTGTAGGCGTCATGCAGTTCGACGAAATCAATTTCATGGAGCGGATCGGCGATGCCGGCGTGCGCGTAGGCTTGCTTGCTCGCCATGCGCCCGGCGCGGAACGAGTGGACGCCCGGATAGCGAAAGCCCTTGCTCCACAATTTTTTGTAATACGCCTGGGTCTCTTTACTCTCCGCTTCACTGGGCAACGCGTACGTCCGCATAAATTTGTCGTAAGTGTCGTGCGGACGGTCTGCCATCCGCATGGCATCGGTGCCGCGCCCGATGCCGGTGACTTTGACGCGTGGCAGGCGTTTGCCCGACGCCTTTTCCAACTTGGCGAGACCGTCTTCGGAGCAGAGGATCGTCGCCGCCGCGCCGTCGCTCATCACGCAAATGTCCAAACGGGTGAGGGGCCAGGCGACCATCGGCGCGTTTCGCACATCCTGAATCGTCAAGCGTTTGTGCTTTTGCGAGTAGGGATTGTAAAACGCGTTCATGTGATTTTTGACGGAGACGTGCGCCATCTGCTCGACGGTGGTGCCAAATTCTTTCATGTGGCGCGTCACCATCATCGCATAATAGCCGGAATAAAAGCCGCCGACCGGGTAATCGAAGCTGACATCGCTGGCGAGCGCGATGAACTCGTTGCCCTTCCACGTCTCGACGTGCGACATGGTTTCAAACCCGTAGGCGACGCAAATATCCATGTGCCCGGAGGCGACCGACTTCCACGCCTCTTGGAAGCACAAGCCGCCGGTTGCGCCGCCACCTTCAACGCGATGCCCCGGCTTGGGGCACAAGCCGAGATAATCTTGCGCCATAATGCCCGACATTAACTGGCGCTGAAAGTGATCCGAAAAGTACGACGCCACCGAGCCATCCACCAACTCGGTAAACTGTTTGAAATCCAAACCCAGGTCGGCGATGGCGTAATCGTACGCCTCTTTGACGATGGCTTGGAAGGTCTTGTCCGGGCGGGCTTTGGCGAATTTGGAAACGCCGCCGGACACTGCATACACCGCTCTCATTCTGTTTTCCTCCATTGGATTCAAGAATGTGACACCGCGGGACGTACCGCGATGGTTCAAGTATAGCGCGGTTGCCCCGCGATTTCAAGACCCAAAGGATGATGAATCGGCGTCATCCGTATCTGCTTGGGCGCGCGCAGTTGTAGGTTTGCCAAAACGGCGGGGGGAATTATAATAGGCGCAAGCGCGACCAGGAGGAATGAAATGGGTGACTTGCTGGACACACTGTTCGATGTTGCCGACATTTATTCGCGGTACGGACTCAAGGGGTGTTTGATCTTTACGCTCATCATCGTGCTGATCATTGGCGCGATCATTGGCTTGGCGCTGATGTTGCAATGAATCCGCACTAACCAAAATTTTGGTTGACGATTCTGAACCGCGTCCCCTCCGCGCCGAGCAAGCCCAAACACGCAGTTTCATTTTTTGCGGCGCGGCGGCGCGTTCGGTCTCGGCGGGCGTAACGCTTCGCGCGCGTGCCGATCTTCAGCCGCCATTACTTTTTGCCACTCCGGGCGCGGGTCTTGCGCGTCGAGCATTTGGCGCAGTTCGAAAATTTGATCGCGCAACAGCGCCGCTTTTTCAAATTCCCAGTTCGTCGCCGCGTCCTTCATTTGCTTTTCCAATTCCGCGATCAAACGCGCGCCCTCGTCTTTTGGCACTGCGCCCAGCCCACCCGCCGTGTATTCCGCTTTGGTTTCTGCCGCCACACGCACGCGTGTGGTGAGATCGCGCACCTCTTTGATGATGCCTTGCGGCACGATGTTGTGCGCGAGGTTGTGCTCCGTTTGAACCTTGCGCCGGCGCGCGGTTTCGTCTATCGCGCGCCGCATCGAGTTGGTCATTACATCCGCGTACATAATCACTTGACCGTTGACGTGCCGCGCCGCGCGCCCGGTCGTTTGGATTAGCGCGGTCTCGCTCCGCAAAAATCCTTCCTTGTCCGCGTCGAGGATTGCGACGAGCGACACCTCCGGCAGGTCGAGTCCTTCGCGCAACAGATTGATCCCGACGACGACATCGTAGACGCCGAGCCGCAAGTCGCGCAAAATCTCGACGCGCTCGATTGTCTGCACCTCCGAATGGAGGTAGTGCACTTTGATGCCCAACTCGTGCAAATAATCCGCCAAATCTTCCGCCATCCGTTTGGTCAGCGTGGTGACGAGCACGCGTTCCTTGCGCTCCAGCCGTTTGCGAATCTCGGCGATCAAGTCGTCAATTTGTCCCTTGGTCGGGCGGACGATCACTTCGGGATCGATCAAGCCGGTCGGGCGGATGATTTGCTCGACGACTTGGGAACTGGCTTGCAATTCGTACGGCGCGGGCGTCGCGCTGACAAAGATGCACTGGTGAATCTCTTTTTCAAACTCGGCGAATTTGAGCGGGCGGTTGTCCAGCGCGCTGGGCAGGCGAAAACCGTACTCGACGAGTGTGGTCTTGCGCGCGCGGTCGCCGTTGAACATGCCGTGCACTTGCGGCACGGTCATGTGCGATTCGTCAATGAACAGCAGAAAATCGTCTGGGAAGAAATCGAGCAAGGTCCAGGGCGCGGAACCGGGTTCGCGCTGTGCGAGCGGGCGCGAATAATTTTCAATGCCGGAGCAATAGCCCACTTCGCGCAACATTTCGAGATCGTACCGCGTGCGTTGTTCGATGCGTTGCGCTTCGAGCAGTTTACCTTCGGTTTTGAATTGGGCGACCTGGGTCGCCATTTCGGTTTCGATGTCGCGCATCGCCGCGTCGAGTTTGTCTTGCGGCGTGATAAAATGCTTCGCCGGGTAAATTTCGATGCGCGGATGCTCGACCAGCACTTCGCCGGTCAGCGTGTCCACTTCGGCGATGCGCTCGACCTCGTCGCCGAAAAACTCGATGCGGTACGCCGTTTCGCCGTATGCCGGCGCAACTTCGAGCGTATCGCCGCGCACGCGAAACTTGCCGCGCGCCAGATCGAAATCGTTGCGTTCGTAATGAATTTCGACGAGGTGGCGCAGCACCTTGTCGCGGTTCCGCATTTCGCCGCGCGCCAGTTGGACTTTGCCGGCGTTGTACTCCTCCGGCGAACCCAAGCCGTAAATGCACGAGACCGACGCGACGATCACCACATCGCGCCGCGCCATCAACGCCGAGGTTGCCGCGAGTCGCAGGCGTTCGATCTCTTCGTTGATGCTCGAATCTTTTTCGATGTAGAGATCGTGCGCCGGCACGTACGCTTCGGGCTGATAGTAATCATAGTACGACACGAAATACTCGACGGCGTTCTGCGGAAAAAATTCGCGGAACTCGGAGTACAATTGCGCGGCAAGCGTTTTGTTGTGCGCCAGAATGAGCGTTGGCTTTTGCGTCTTTTCGATGATCGCCGCCATCACAAACGTTTTGCCGGTGCCGGTCGCGCCGAGCAATGTCTGAAAGCGGTCGCCGCGTTGCACGCCCGCGACGAGTTTTTCGATGGCGGCGGGCTGATCGCCGGTCGGTTGAAACGGAGACACGAGTTTGAAATCAGGCATGGAATCCTCACGAGCAAAGGTGAGCACGCATTATAGCACAGATGTACCGGCGTCCAAACTTTACGGCAAGGGAATGATCGTAAGTGTGCCGTCGTCCAGGTTGGCGATCCAAGCCGTGCGATTGTCCGGCGCAATTGCGACGCCGCGTGGCGTTTTGCCGGCGGCAAAACTGGCGACGAAGCGATTGGCGTTTGTGTCCACGATAAAGACAGAATTCGATGCGCGGCTCGTTGCGACCAGGCGTTTTCCATCCGGGCTTTGCGTAGACGTGACGATCCGTTCGGGCAGGCGGATCACCGTTTCGAGCTTGAACGTTTTCAGATCGGCAACGGCGATGAGCGGCTCTTGGCTTGAGCCGATATAGATGGCGGCGCGTTCTTCGTTGGCGTGCGCAGTGACCGGCTTGGCGATACCGGAAATTTTTGTGATCGGTTCGAGCGATGCGCCGGCGGCGGCGAGTGTGGCAAGCCGCTCGGAAGTTATCTCGTACACCGCGACGTAATCATCCTCGGCGCTGGGCACGAGGAGGAGTTTGCCCGCGAAGGCAAGTTCCGCCAAACCCGGCGCATATCCACTGCGTGCGCGGAGCATTACGCTGAACTTGTTTGCATCGAGCACAAAGAAACTGTTGGATTTGCCGTAACTGTCCGAAATGAAAATCAAGCGTCCGTCATCCGAAACCGCGAGCGGCTTGTCCGAACCGGGGATCGCGTCGAGCGCGGCGCGCGCGACTAGATCGAGCTTGGTTGTTTCTAGCGCGAACGCCAGCGTGCCGCGAGTTGCCACGTATAGCCGGTCTCCCCGTGGACTTGGCGCGAGCCACGAGATTTCGCCAGGCACGCGTGTCTCGTTGACGATTTTGCGCGTTTCGACATCAAGCGTGTGAATCACGCCATCGAGATGCCCGACCCAAATTTGTTTACCGCTCGGATGAAAGGCGAGCGCCACCGGCGCGTGACCGATGGGGAGCGTTTGCGCGGTGGGAGAAGGGGTTGGCGTTGGTGTGGGAGTTCGCGTGCTCGTTGCGGTTGGGGTTGAGGTGCGTGAAGGTGTGGCTGAAGCGGTGGCGGTGCTCGTTGGGGTGCGCGATGGGGTTGCCGTTGGCGTTGGCGTGAATAGTTGTTCGACCACCACAGTGTGGATGACCGTTGGAATAATCGGCGTGATGTGGGGCGGGGTTGGCGTGCCGATCAGGATCACGCCGACGATTACCGCGCTGATCACGATGATGCCGACCGCGAGAAATGCGGCGATGCCCAACAACCATCCCAGCACCCCCGGCGTTGGTGGGGTGGGCGGCTTGGGTGGCTCGCGCGGCGGTTCGCCGGGGAAAGCCGGCGGCGCGATGAAACCGATCTCGCTGAGCACGCGTTTGCCGAGCGCAGTCACCGCGAACGAGCCATTGATCTCGTTCATCAATTTGCCACGCAAGAGCGGCGTCATTTTTGCGCGCGTGTCATTCGGCGCGAGATTTACATCACGCGCGAGTTCGTCCAGCGTTGCGCTTCCGACGTGCTCGGTGAACGCGAGCAGGAACAATGCCGTCTCGTCGGTCAGCACGTCAATCTCGTCGCGATGTGCGCGGTACAATTCGAGCAAATTGGGCGGGCGGGGTTGCGATTCGTTGCTCATCGCGCACCTGCCTCGCCCGGGATCAGGTTCCAACTGCGCGCGTTTTCCAGCGCACGGTACTTGACCATTTGCAAGACATCCACCTTGGCGATCACCTTTTTGAGCAAGTTGCACTGCACAATGTCTTCGGGGTACTTGAACGTCTCGACGTTGTTGTACAGTGTTTTCAACTCGGCGAGCGCACCGCGATAGGAATAACCATCCGTCGCGCGTTCGTCAATGAAAATGAGCAGTTTGAAATTGACGACGCGGTGCTCCGCAAAGTCGTGCACTTCGGCAACGGAGCCATACGACGTTTGCATCACGACGATCAGATCGGCGGCTTGGGCTTGCAAAAATTCGATCCCTTTTTGTGAGAGGGAGGTTGGCGCGGTGTTTTCCAATTCCTCGCTGAATACAGCGGCGTGACCGCGTCGGCGCAACTCGTCGCGGATTTGCACACGCTTGAGATACAAGTCGCCGGCGCTAGCGCCCGGACCCCAGACAAGGATCGCGAGCGGCGTTTGTTGCACGGCGCGCTGTAACTCGGCGTACTTGGGTTTGAACACTTGGTCGAAATACTGTTGTGCGCGTGGACTGAGTGGCACGGGTGCGGGAAGCGTCATGGGTTGCCTCCTGTGGCGAGTGGGTGTCTTTCGCTAGCCAAAATTATAGACCAACTGGGAGAATTACGCAATGACCCGGAAATGGAAGGCACGGCGTGTGCAAAGTCGCGCAACCCTCATCCCAACCTTCTCCCTAAAAGGGAGAAGGAGCAATTTTCCTCTCCCTCGTAGGGAGAGGGGTAGGGTGAGGGTCAATGTCAAGCAACTTTGCACACGCCCTGAATGGAAGGGTGGGCATCGCGGTTTTCGGATTGGCTTGCAAACTCCCATTCATTATCCTGGACGCAGACGAGCGCGGAAAACGCGAATATTTTTGTCCGCGTTCGTCTGCGTTCGTCCGCGTCCAATTTTCTGTGCCGCACCCAAAAACGTGACGCACACCCTTTTCGCGCGACGTTTTGACTTTTTCTCCCTAGTCAGTTATATTTCGCCCCGATGACTTTCCGAACATTTGCCAAACTCACGCTCGCAATTCTGCTCGCGGGTTTAATCGCCCCGTTGCTGTTGCCGCGCACCCCGGCGGACGCGCTCAAGGATCCGTGTGCGCTCGATCCGAATAACTTGATCCAAAACGGTTCGATGGGTCCCGCGCACGATACGCAGTACGGATCGCTGGCGGATCAGTGGGAGCCGTTCATCTTCGACGGCAATGCGCCGTCGTTTCGCTGGGTCGGCAACGAGCAGATCGATCCGAACGGTTCGCAACAAATCGTTTCGAGCAGTACCTTCGATGCCGGCGTGTACCAAACCGTGCGGAATTTGCAAACCGGCGTCTACTACTGGTTTCGCTTGGGGTACAGTCTCGCGGCGAAATCGTACAGCGGACCCAACGTGCGCGTGGATTCGATTGGGCGCAAGGTCGGCGTTGATCCGTTTGGCGGCACTGATCCCAAATCGCCGAATGTGATCTGGGGACCGGATTTGTTCGACGGCAATGCCGCGCTCAATCGCCCAGAAATGACGATGACGTTCGCCGCGCGCTCTTCAAATGCGACGATCTTTTTGCGCGCCATCGCGCGTGATGGGTCGGGCGGCGAGAACCGGGTTTGGCTCGACGCCGTGTGCATGGAAGCGAAACCGGAAATGGCGACGGCGACGCCGCCGCCGGCAACGCCCACCTCGCTACCACCCACGCCGACGACGCGTCCGCCGACGAGCACGCCGCGCCCCGCAATTGTGCGCGCGCCCAACACGCCGACCAAACCCGCCGTGCCCGCCGCACCCGGCAGTACGCCGACGCTGGCTGTGGCGATGGCAGTCAAGGGCACGCCGGAACCGGACGCGCCGCCGGAAGGCGATGCCGCTTCGCCGCGTTACGCGCGCCCCGATGTGACGCCCGAAGCCGGTTTGCTGATTGATCCCGGCACGGGCTTGGCAGTCGGCGCGGGCTTGTTCTTGGTCTTGGGCGCGTTTGCCTTTTTTGCTGTGGGCTTGGTATGGTGGCTCAAAATGAGCCGAGGAGCATAATGCACTTTTTGATCACGGGCGGCGCAGGATTTCTGGGCACCGCGTTGGCGAACTACCTGGTCGCGCAGGGGCATCAGGTGCGCGCGCTTGATGATCTCAGCGCGGGCGAACCGAACGCGCTCGATCCGCGTGTGCTGTTCACGCGCGGCGATGTGCGCGACGTGCCGAAACTGTGGACGTTGTTGCGCGGCACCGATTGCGTCTATCATCTCGCCGCGCGCGTCAGCGTGCCCGAATCGGTTTTATATCCGGTCGAGTACAACAATGTCAACGTCGGCGGCACGGTGGCGTTGATGACAGCGGCGCGCGACGCCGGGATCAAACGCGTGATCCTTGCCTCGTCCGGCGCGGCATACGGCAAGCAAGAGCAACAACCGGTGCGCGAGGATGCCGTGATGCACCCCGATTCGCCCTATGCTGTGAGCAAACTGGCATCCGAATATTATTTGCACTCGATTGGCGCGTTGTGGAAAATCGAAACGGTCGTCCTGCGAATTTTCAACGCGTACGGTCCGCGCCAACCCTTGCCGCCTTCGCACGCGCCGGTCATTCCGCGTTTCTTGAAACAAGTGACCAGCGGCGGCTCGGTCGTCATGTTCGGCGGCGGCAAGCAGACGCGCGATTTCGTGTACATCAGCGATGTCGTCAACGCGTTGATGACAGCGGCGACGGCGGAACGCGTCAATCGGGCGATCATCAACATCGGGAGTGGGCAAGAAATGAGCATCGCGCAAATCGTCGCAAAGATCGAACGCGTGACCAAACGCGAGGCGCATCGGATCGAAAACCCGGAAGAAGCGACCGGCGTGCCGCGCTTGGTCGCGGACATTCGCCTGGCGAACGAATACCTCAAGTGGAAGCCGCTGGTCTCGCTCGATGAAGGTTTGCAACGCATGTTGAGCGAAGATGAGCGGTTTAGGAAATAGACCTGATCGGAAATAACATCAACCGCGAAGACGCCAAGCCACGAAGAAAAAAATAACTGGTTTGCTTGGCATTCTTCGCGCCGCGGTGGGATATTATTTTTCCGATAAACGCTCAGCAAAGCCGCCGCCCAAAACGGCGGCAACTCTAATTTATGACCCCTCACGATTTTTCCCAGCGCGCGCAATTTCCCGGCACGACGACCAGTCCGTTCGATTGGATTCTTCGACTGGATGAACGCGTGCAAAAAATTCCTGCACCGATTTTTGCGGCATTGCTGTTCGGCATTGCGCTCGTCCCCACGCTTGCCGCTGCGCCGCTGGCGTTTGCGCTGTGGCTCGTCTTTCTGAGCGATTGGCTACTGCTCGCGTTGTTGCCGCGCGCGGGCAAATCATTCGGTCCCGCCAAGCCGCCCACCGTGTTGCTGGCGCTGGCGCGCGCGCCGTTCGCCGCATTGCCCTTGCCATTTAGCGCCGTTGCCCAACTGTTCGGCACCGCGCTCGTCGTCTACGGTTTTTGGATCGAGCCGCACCGGATCCGCGTGACGCATCAAACCCTACACTCGCCGAAACTGCACCGTGACGCTCCGCCCCTGCGTGTTTTGCATCTCGGCGATTTGCACGTCGAACGCGTAACCGGGCGCGAGCGGCAAATCATCGCGCACGCGCGCGCACTACAACCCGACGCGATTTTCTTCTCCGGCGATTTTCTCAACTTGTCGAACGTGGACGATCCTGTGGCGTGGGAGCACGTGCGCGCGATCCTGCGCGAATTGGTTGCGCCGCGCGGCGTGTTCGTCGTGACTGGCAGTCCGCCGGTGGACAAGCCGGAAGTTGTGCCGCGCTTGCTCGCCGATTTGGAGCACGTGCGCTGGTTGCGCGATGAGCGCGTGTCGTTCGAGCATCACGGGCAAACGATTGATGTCGTGGGGCTGACGTGCACGCACAAGCCGCACGTGGATCGCGTCACGCTCAATTCGATTTTGCGCGGCGCGCCGGCGAACCTCACAATCCTGTTGTACCACACGCCCGACCTTGCACCGGAGGCGGCGGCGCAGGGCGTGGATTTGCAA
>CAIKBD010000365.1 GCA_903825565.1 uncultured Anaerolineales bacterium
CCGAGTTGCGTGAATCGGTTTCCAACCGATTTCTACCTCGCTGGCACGACCATCGCGCGGCGCTTTGCGCCGCTTCAAAGACGTGCCAGCGTCAGCCGCCGATTTGAATCGGCGGCGGCGTTCGCCCAAAAATGTGACGCATACCCGGGCACGGTTTGGGTATTGATTAACTCTATGCTATACTTTGCTTATCGATATAGTATCAATTTGTGGTGGTCTATGCAACTTGATGAAAAAAGCCCAATTCCTTTGTACTATCAATTAAAGCAGATTCTTGAGGAAAATATCAAGAATGGTGTGTGGTCTCCGGGGGATCTCGTGCCCGCTGAACGGACTCTCGCACACGAGTACACGGTCAGTTTGGGGACCGCGCGACAAGCACTCCAAGCCCTGATGCAGGAAGGTTTGGTGGTTCGGAAACGCGGGCGGGGAACTTTTGTCGCGCGTTCAAAATTAATGCTGGGCACACACTTTCTAAGGCAATTGCGCGCCCAAGGATTCGCTGTGCGTGCTCGGTTAATTTCGGCGCGTATCGCCGAGCCAACCCCCAAAGGGATTGCCGAACTTTTCAATTTAGAATCTACCGCGCCGGTGTATATCATTATGCGCGTGAGATTGGTGAACGAAGAGCCGCTCGCCCTCGAAACGCTTTACATCCCGGCGCATCTCGCGCCAGATCTCCTAGCCCAAGATTTGGTAAACCTTGCTGTCTTGCCTTTTATTCAAAAGAATTACGTGGAAAAAATCCAAAAAGAGTCTCGCGATACCAAGTCCACCTCAACGGTAACGGTTGAACCGGTGCTATTAAATGAATTTGAAGCGGCTTTACTAGGGCAAGCGCCGGGGGCGCCAGCCCTACTCGTTGAACGAACCGGTTTTTTCGGCAACGTACCGCTAGGGCTTCAAAAACGAGTGATCCGCGGAGATCGTTGCAAACTTTTCTTGGTTGGCGATGACACGAACGAAACCGGGGCGTTCCAGCTCCAAATTCGGCACAGTCCCGTCTCGTCTTCTTCTATCCCTCTGAATCCGTAGGTTTTCATTCTGCCGCCCAAACTGCGCCAGCGAAAACATTAAAATTATCCCCAATCTGACGAAAATCTATTGACTTTTTATCATTTGTGTTGTATATTCAAATTGGTTCGGACAACTATAGTTTAGATTAATCCAATTTTACACCGTTTTGATTTTGTGATGACATGCAGGTGAAGATGCCTCAGACGTGGATTGTCAAGTCTGAAGCATCTATTTTTTGAAATCGTAGAAACAATCGTCAGGAGGTTTCAATGGAGAATCCCAAAAAGGTTGTCGTCATTGGCTTGGACTGCGCTTTGCCCCATTTGATCGAAAAGCACATCGCCGATGGCAAACTGCCTACTTTCAAGAAATTAATCGAATCCGGCACGCTCGCCGAAAATGGGCTTGCGCCCTTCCCGACCGTTACTCCCCCTAACTGGGCAACGATTGCGACCGGTGCCTGGGCAGGCACGCACGGGATTACTGACTTTCACGTTCCTCGCCGCGGGGAAACCCCGAATAATTACACCGTCGAGCAAGCTTTTAGTAGCAAACGCTGTCAAGCCGAGTTTCTCTGGGATACCGCAGACAAAGCCGGCAAGAAATGTATCGTCTTGAATTATCCCGGCTCGTGGCCCTCGAATATGAAACACGGAATTATGGTTGGCGGCGCGGGCTTGGCGATTGGCGAGTTTCGCGATGGCTTGCCGGCGCTCGAAGCCATAATGATGCTCTGTCACGATCAGTTGATTTCGACCGGCGCATATCCTAGAGCGATTCGCGGCAAATTTGTGCCAGCCCAAGATTGGCAAAATCTCGTGGATGCCGGACCCGACCCGCTCGAAATGACCGCCCCGCTCGCATTTACTTCGGCGCTTGAGCCGCCTGCTCCAACAACGTGGTTCGTGCTCCTTCGTCAATCCAATGGACAAGGTTACGATACAATCACGCTTGCCCCAAGCAAAAATTTCGCGGAGGCATTTTGCACACTCAAGGTGGGACAGTGGAGTTCCAAGATTATCACCACAATCACGATGCAAGATGGTTCCCAGCGCGAGGTCTTTTTCCGATGCAAGGCAGTTGAACTTTCTCCCGAAGCAGAGGATTTTCGATTATTCATCTCCGCGCTGTGTGCAACCACAGGGTGGAGCAATCCGCCGGAAATTGCCAAGGAACTCGTGTCGGCGGAAGGAACTTTTGCGCCCGGCGGCGGCGTGCGCGGCTTTGCAATCGATTGGTACGATACGGACACCTACGTCGAGATCAACGACCAGAACGCGCAGTGGTTGGCGGATGCCGCGACAACCTTGCTCACCAAACATCCCTGGGATTTGTTCTTTATGCATTCGCATCCACCGGATTGGGTCTATCACGTTTTGATGACCGATATGGATCCGGCGCTATGTCCCGACGAAGCGCGGCGTCAACGCGCGTGGGATGCGCACCTGAAAATTTACGAAAGCCAGGATCGGATGATCGCGCAGATTCTGGGCGCGGTAGACAAGGACACCTTGGTCATTCTGGTCTCCGATCACGGCGCAACGCCGGATGGTCCCACCTTCGATCCGTACAACGCACTTATCCCTGCTGGGCTGACCGTGATGAGCGATCAGAGAGCCGACCTGGGAATTGGCTTGAGCGCAAAATTGCTCAAAGCCGCCGCGCGGATTCCCCTGCCCATCTCTAAAGCATTCGCGCAACGCGAGATTCATATCTACGTCAACTTGAAAGGTCGCGATCCCGAAGGAGTGATTGAACCGGAAGATTACGAAAAGGTGCAACAGGAAATCGTTGACGCGCTGTTGACGTACGTGGATCCTGCCACCGGCAAGCGTCCTGTATCGTTGGCGCTGACCAAGCGCGACGCGCGCATCCTGGGTCTGTACGGCGATATGGTCGGCGATGTCATCTATGCCGTCAATCCTTGGTTCGGCAGTCAACATGGTTACATCTTACCTGCGGCGGAATGGGGCGTCGGCTCGCTCAAAACGTTACTGTTGTTCAATGGTCCTGGCATCAAAAAAGGACATCGCCTGAAACGGAACGCGTGGCTCACCGATATTGTGCCGACGATCTGTTACCTGCTCGATTTGCCACTGCCGGAACATGCAGAAGGAGCAGTGCTGTATCAGATGTTCCGCGACCCGAATTTCAAAACCAAGGATATTCAAAAACTCAAAGATGGTCTCGCGCGCATGGAAGTGGCGTTGGCGCGTCAAACTCGTGAACCTTGGGACAAACACGACTGCGCGTAAGCCACACCCCGAGCATAGCCAAAGAAGAGGAGGACACGATGGGAATGTTAGCAGGCAAAGTTGCAGTCATTACCGGCGCGGGACGCGGGATTGGTAAAGCGACCGCCGTGTTGCTCGCGCGCGAAGGCGCGGCAGTCGTTGTGAATGATTTCGACGCGGGACCGGCAGAAGAAACCGTCAAGGCAATCACCGACCAAGGCGGCAAAGCGATGGCATTTCCCGGCGACGTGACGGCAAAAGATTTCGGCGAGCGATTCATCAATGCCGCGCTCACGACGTTTGGCGATTTGCATATTATCGTCAACAACGCGGGTTATACCTGGGATACGATTTTCCACAAGATGACCGATGAGCAATGGGATGCAATGCTCGCGGTACATCTCACGGCGAACTATCGCATTATGCGCGCCGCCGCACCGTACCTGCGCGAAAAAGCCAAGCAAGAACTTGCCGAGGGCGTGCGCGTGATGCGCAAAGTGGTCAACGTCATGTCCACTTCGGGCACACACGGCAATGCCGGTCAGGCGAATTACGCGGCGGCAAAAGCGGGCTTGGGTGGCTTGACCAAAACACTTGCCAAGGAATGGGGCGGACTCAACATCTGTTGCAACGCCGTCTCATTCGGTTTCATTTCGACGCGCCTGAACGACGAGAAAGAAAAAGGCGAATTGGCGTTTGGCAAAATTCCCCTGGGAATCCCGCAAGCGATGCGCGAACAAATCACCTTTTTTATTCCGTTGCAACGCGCCGGCACGCCAGACGAAGCGGCAGGGGCGATTCTGTTTCTCGCGTCGCCGCTCTCGGATTACATCACCGGGCACATTCTCGCCGTGGATGGCGGACTGATGATGTAGGACAAAAATGCAAATACCGAAAAAAGTTTGTATCGTGGCAGTGGAGGGTGATGCTCCCACGCCATTACTTGTCTCAAGCGAGCACGGTGAACTGTTGAATCTGGGACAGCTCATCCGCGCGGGCACACTTGCTCCAACGATACTTGTGCCCGACTCAACCGACCTCACATCGAACTGGGTCGCGTTAGTAACTTCGGCGTGGCAGACAAACTCTGCCGCGCCGGAAACAATATGGCAAGCCGCCAGTCGCGTGGGCAAAAATTGTGTTGTCGTGAATTTTCCGATTGGCCCAAACACGTCTGGCGATACAATCGAAACCGGTGACTGGGATTTGTGTTGGATCCGTTTTGTCATCACCCACCAGCAAGCGTATGCCGAATTGGATCACTGGCTTGGGCGCGTCCTGCAGAGTGCCGGCAAAGAAACGCTCGTCGTACTGGTTCATTTAGGAATGGCGACTGCTTCGACGGACGCAAAGCAAAAACGGGCGCGCAAAAAATCGCCGACAAAACAAACTCGCGCCGTTCAAGGATTGGCAGTTCTGCACGGTCCCGGCATCAAAAAAGGATTTACGTTACAACGCACGGTACGAATCAACGACCTCGTGCCGAGCATTTGCCATTTGTTGGAATTGCCAATGCCTGAGGAAACCGACGGCGCGGTACTGTATCAAGCGTTCCAAGATCCGAACTTTCAAGCGAAACAACTGCGAACATTGCGCGCAGGAGTGGCGCGTTTGGAGCAAGCGCTTGCCGACGAGCCGTGGCAACCTTGGCACGGGACTGGCGAGCCGGCGTTCTAATCCAGGAGAGAAATGATGAGCACTGATTCTTTAATTGCCGTTTCCTATCGCCGCGAGGGAGATGACAAACACTTTGTATCTTTGGATTCACATGCGCTTGCTGACCTCGCGATTGATTACACCGGCATTCCGGACGACGAGCGCGGCGGAACAGCGACTAAACTGTTGTGCGCGTCCGCGTTGTACTGTTATGCGGCAACCCTCGGCTCCGCACTCAAGAGTCGCGGCGCGAAAATCAAATCGCTCACCGGCAATGCAGTGGCGGAAAAAGAACGCGATGGATACGGCCGCACCAAAATTTCCACCATCAAGGTGCGGGTGCAGGTTGAGGTAGACGAAACGGATCAAGCCATTCTGGAAAAATGTCGTTTGATCATGCGAAATGGGTGCTTGGTCACCTATTCACTTGACGAAGGGATTCACGTCGAGTACGAGATTCAATAATCAGGAGGCAAAAATGAAAACACCTAAAAAAGTGTGCGTGATCGGTTTGGATGCTGCCGCCCCGACGCGCTTGCTGAAATTAGTCGAAGAAGGTAGCATCCCGAATATCGCGAAACTTGTCCGTACGGGCGTTATGGCGGAAAACGGCTTGGTACCCTATCCGACGATTACGCCACCCAACTGGACCACGCTCGCGACCGGTGCGTGGCCCGGCACGCACGGCATCACCGATTATCATGTTTGGAAACCCGGCAACGAAATTGACATGTCTGGCACGCATCAAGGTTTCAGCCGCAACGATTGTCTGGTGGAAAACATCTGGGAAGCCGCCGAAAAAGTTGGCAAGAAATCCATCGTCCTTAATTGGCCCTCCAGTTGGCCCTCGCGCTTGAAACAAGGAATTGTCGTCGGCGGCAACAGCAACATTATCAACGATTGGCGCACGCCCGAAATGCAATCCACCGAAGGCAAGTTCTCGTTGTGCAACGATCAAATCATTTCGACAATCCAGTATCGGCGTGGTGGCGTCAAGGTCGCGTTGGAAGAGGCAAGCGATTGGGAAAATGTGCCGCCCACGAAAAATCAAGCGGATCTCGAAGCCGAGTTCGCCATGACCTTTCCCGGTAGCATCTATCAAATTGAGCCGGTGACATGGTATCTGTTGATTCAAGACAGCCAGGGCAAGGGCTATGATCGGGTTACTCTCTCGCCGACCAAGAATCTCAAAGATGCATTCTTTACACTCGGCGTGGGCGAATGGAAGCAACGCATTGCGGTCACCGCCAAAACCAAAACGGGCGAAACCAAGCACGGCACCTTTAGCGCCAAAGTGGTCGAGCTTTCGGAAGATGCCGGATTGTTTCGCTTGTACATTACCGGCGCCGGCGAAACCACCGGTTGGAGTATGCCGGAACATATCGCGGCGGAGTTGAACGCAAACACGCACGGCGATTGCTCGTTGCGCGGCGGCGGCTTGCGCGCTTTTCGCCAACAGTGGATTGACCTGGACACGTACACCGAAACGCAAAATTTGCAGAACGTCTTTCTCGGCGAGTCTGCCGAGTACCTGCTCAAGAACAAGGAATGGGATTTGTTCTTTATGCACTTTCACGCGACCGATTGGATCTATCACGCGTACATTTCGTTTATGGATCCTCTGCATACGCCCGACCCGGTAATCAACAAAATGGCTGAGGATGCCGAACGCAAAGTGTATCAGAGTCTTGACGAGATGATTGGTCGCATTGTCGCCGCCGCCGGCAAAGACACGTTGGTGATGCTTGTTTCGGATCACGGGGCTGTGACCTCGGGCGCCGCAGTTTCCTTGCTCACCCCCTTGCTCGAAAAGGGTCTCATCAAGTCCCTCGATCCCGAGGTTACGAAATCGCTCAAAGATGCGGGCGGCGGAGAAGGCGGCTTTGAGGCGCTCTACAAAGCGCGTGTGGATTGGAGTCAGACCAAAGTGATGCCCCAACGCACGGTGCATATCTTTGTCAACCTCAAGGGACGCGATCCGCACGGCATCGTCGAGCCGGGCGCTGAGTACGAGCAAGTGCGGCAAGAAGTGATTGACGCGCTGATGACTTTTGTAGATCCCGAAACCGGCAAGCGTCCCTTTTCAATGGCACTGCGCCGCGAAGACGCACGCCCGTTCGGTTGCTATGGCGAGTTGGTTGGCGATGTGATCTATGCGATCTATCCCTGGTTCGGCGGACAACACGGTAACATTTTACCCACTGCCGATTACGGGATCGGTTCGATTCGCGCGCTGTTAGTTTTGAACGGACCTGGCATCAAGAAAGGCGAGATGCTCAAACGCACCGCGTGGATCACCGATGTCGTGCCGACGATTTGCTATCTGCTTGATCTGCCTGTACCCGAAGCCGCCGAAGGGGCGGTGCTGTATCAAGCCTTCCAGGACGCCAACTTTAGAATGAAAGAAACCAAATCATTGCGCGAAGGGTTGGCGCGACTGGAACAAACGCTTGCCGGCGAAGGCGGTCTGCTCGCCGATAAACACGATTGTGCGTAGGGAGTTGGATTTCCGCGAGGTCTCAGCGACCTCGCGGAAATCCCAGAGAATCAATGATGACTCTCGACAAACAAACCCCGGCGCTCTTACGCGTCCAAGACCTGCAAAAAAATTTCCAGGTTCGCAAAGGATTGCTGGGGCGGAAAATTCAAACGCTCAAAGCCGTAGACCGGCTGACGTTCGATCTAAAACGCGGCGAGACACTGGGCCTGGTCGGCGAAAGTGGTTGCGGCAAGACGACCGCCGGAAAGACGATTCTCCGTCTGTACGAACCGGATGGCGGGCAAATCGTTTTTGACGGCACCGATGTTGTCGGTGCATCCGACAAGCAAATGCTGGCATTGCGCCGTCAAATGCAAATCGTTTTCCAAGACCCGTACGATTCCTTGAACCCACGCAAATCGGTCGAGCAAACGCTCGGTGAACCAATGCTATACCATCGCATCGTCGAGCGTCGGCATTTGCGCGAGCGCATCGCCTATTTGATGACGCTGGTTGGTTTGCCTACGGCATGCATGAATCGTTATCCGCACGAATTCAGCGGCGGGCAACGTCAGCGCATCGTCATCGCGCGGGCGTTGTGTCTGGAGCCCAAGTTTATTGTTTGCGATGAAGCGGTCTCGTCGCTCGATGTTTCGATTCAAGCCCAGATCATCAATTTACTGCAGGACTTGCAGGCGCAACTCGCTTTGACTTTTCTGTTTATCTCGCACGACCTTCGGGTGGTCAAACACATTTCCGACCGCGTGGCGATCATGTATCTCGGCAAGATCATCGAGTTGGGCAACACCTCGGAAATTTATGCCACGCCCTTGCATCCGTACACGCAAGCGCTCCTTTCAGCCATTCCCGTCGCCGACCCCTTCAATCAACCAGAACGCATCATCTTGTCGGGCGATGTGCCCACACCCACGCGTCTGCCAAAGGGTTGTCGCTTCCACACCCGCTGTTGGTTGAAAGAAGAAATCTGTTTACGCGAGGAGCCGGCATTTGGCGAGGTTGCAAACGGTCACTATGTAATGTGTCATCTCGTCCATCGTTCCAAGGAGGTGTCGGGATGACCAAGTATATTTTGTTGCGCTTGGTTTATTTGTTTCTCACCGCGTTCGCCGTACTGACGATTGTCTTTTTTACGTTGCGCGTGTTGCCGGGAGACCCCGTGTACACGGTGCTGGGCGCGGAAGCACCGCCGGATGTGGTTGCGCAAACTCGTGCCGAATTGGGTTTTGATCGTCCCTTGTATGAACAATTCGCGATCTACTTGAGCGGATTCCTACAAGGCGATCTCGGTACTTCATTGCAATCCAAACGACCGGTCACTGAAATGATCGGACTGATGCTCCCGCACACGATTCTACTTGCCGTCGCCGGTATTGTAATCGGTCTCATCCTGGGTGTGCCGTTGGGAGTGATGGCGGCAGTCAAACGCAACGGCTTGTTCGATTCAATCAGCCGAATTATCGGTGTGAGTTTCATCGCCACGCCGCCCTTTTTCGTCGCGATTCTCTTGTTACTCGTCTTGGGATTTTGGGTGGGGGCATTTCCGATTATCGGTGCGGGGGAGTGGAATCAGCCGGTGGATATTTTACACGCACTCGTGTTACCCGCGTTCGCCTTGGGCATTCCCAAAGCCGCCCATATGATGCGCTTTACGCGCTCGTATATGCTCGAAGTGCTCAACGAAGATTACATCCGCACCGCGCGCGCGAAAGGTTTGCGCGAACAGGTCATCGTGTTTACCCACGCTTTGAAAAACGCGTTGATTCCGGTCGTCACGATCTTGGGCAATCAGTTGGGGCAAGTCATTGGTGGCGCGGTGTTGGTCGAGACGGTGTTCACGCGTCCTGGGATGGGACGCTTGGTGGTCGAAGCCATCGCTGGACGCGATTTTCCGGTTGTGCAGGGAACGATTGTCGTGTTCAGTTTCTTTGTCGCCGCAAGTAATATGATCGTTGACCTGACCTATGGGTTCATTGATCCGCGCGTGCGCTACCGCTAGTAGAAATAGGTTGCTATGCTCTTCCCTAAACGATTCAGAAAACGAATAATGGCTCGCCTCAACCCAGTGACTGAAGAAGAATGTACGACCATGCGGTCGGAATCGGTTTGGCAACATCTCGACGTGCGCGTGGCAATCTTTGTGCTCGCGGTGATTATCCTCGGCGCTATTTTCGCACCCTGGGTTGCGCCATACGATCCGGACACGCAGAATTTTCGTAACCGCAACAAACCGCCCTCGCTCGAACACCTATGCGGCACAGATTATTTTGGGCGCGATGTCTTGAGCCGCGTCATCTTTGGCGCGCGTGTGTCGCTGGCAATCGGTTTTCTGGCAACGGCATTTGCCATGCTCATTGGTGTTACGCTGGGTGTTTCCGCCGGTTATCTGGGCGGCACCATCGAGACCATTGTGATGCGTTTCGTGGATGTGATGATGGCGATTCCGATGGTCATCACCGGCTTGTTGATGGTCGCGGCGCTGGGCAGTGGCTTTCAAACGCTCATCGTGGCGATTGGCATTTCGATGACGCCGCGCTTGATCCGCCTGGCACGCGCGCCGGTGTTGGTGATCAAACAACGCGAGTACATTCAAGCCGCGCGCGCGCTGGGTTTGCCGAAGCGCATTATCATTTTCTCGCATATTGTGCCGCAGGTCATCCCACCCCTCATCGTCATCGCAACGTTGCAAGTGTGCCACGCGATTGTGATCGAAGCGAGTATCAGTTTTCTGGGGCTAGGCATCCAGCCCCCCATGTCAAGTTGGGGTGGTTTGCTGAAAGATGGCTTGCGTAATCTTCCGAGCGCGCCGTGGATTTCGCTGACCGCTGGCGTCGTGCTGACACTAACGGTGATCGTGCTAAATATCTTGGGCGACGCGTTGCGCGATTCGCTCGATCCTAGATTGCGCGGCAGATTACGCGCGCAGTAAGTTCTCCGCGAAAACAAAAGGAGGTCACATGTTTCACAAACGTTTGCTCATTATGTCTGTACTGGCGTTGTTGATTGGATTAGCGACATCCGCTTGTACCACGCCCAGCCCGGCGCCGACCATCAAGCCAACAGAGCCGGGTAAAACGGCGGTGACCGAGCCGACCAAGGCACCTACCGCTCAAGTCAAGGCAACCAACCCACCCGCGTCCAGTTCCGCACAAACGTTGCTCATTGGCTCGTCGTTGGGAGATGTGGGCACGGCTGACCCGCACAATGGACGGCAAATTACTGGGTTGTGGATTCAAGAGTGGATTTTCAATCACCTCGTCCGCTTTTATCCTGGCACGATTGACGTGCTCAAAATCGAAGGCGACCTGGCAGAAAGTTGGAAAATTTCTGACGACAAATTGACGTGGACGTTCACTCTACGTAAGGGCGTCAAATGGCACAAGGGTTTTGGCGAAGTGACTGCCGAGGATGTGAAATTTAGTTTTGAACGGATGCTGGATCCCAAAACCGGCGGTCGTATGCCCGACCGGATCAAAGTGGA
>CAIKBD010000366.1 GCA_903825565.1 uncultured Anaerolineales bacterium
CCAATCGCGCAAGTTGTCGTGCTTCGCGCTCGTGCTGGGCTACAGTCGCGCGCTCTATGCCGAGTTCACCGTTTCGGAAGACGTGGCGACCCTGGTGCAATGTCACCTAAACGCATTTCGCTATCTGGGCGGCATTCCGCGTGAACTGCTCTACGACCAAATGAAGACCGTCGTGTTGTCGTGGAGTCCCGACCACATCGAGTGGAATCCGCAATTCGCCGATTTTGCCAAGACGTTTGGTTTCGATCCCAGGGTGTGTCGTCCACGCCGCGCCCAGACCAAAGGCAAGATTGAACGACCGTTCGGTTACATCGCCGACAGCTTTTTTGCAGGACTCGATCTCGAACAGCTCACGCTGGACGAACTGAACGCGCAGTTGCGCTACTGGCTCGATTACATCGCGAATACGCGGGTGCACCGCACCACGCAGTGCGTGCCCTTTGAACGTCTGAAAGAAGAAAAACTTTTGCCCGTATCTGACCGCACGTACGTGGTCGAGTTGGTCGAGACGCGCAAGAGTCACAAGGATTGCCATCTCGACTATCAAGGCAACCGCTATTCCGTACCTTTCCAATATGCCTGTCGCGAACTCACGGTGCGCGCGCAAGGCGATCAACTACGGATCTGCGACGGCGAAAAACTGATCGCCACGCACACGCTCTGCCGACAGAAGCGCCAAATGATCACGGATCCAGCGCATTTTTCAGGCCTTGCTCGACCGGTTTATGCAAGCAACCGGCAAGCACTACAAGACCAATTCGTCGCCACGTTTCCGCACACCGAAGCGTTTGTGCAAGGCGTGCTCCGGCTCAAAGGTGGCAATGCCACACATCATCTGACGCAGATCCTTGCACTGAACGATGTGTATCCCGCGGCGATCGTGGTGGCGGCGATTCAACGTGCGCGGGACTATGGTGCCTTCACGGCGAAACACGTGCGCAAGATTTGCGAGAGCGAATCCGCGCTGGCACTGGTGCCACCCAAGTTCCCCGTCCAGACGAACCAGCCGGCGCTACTCCACACAGCCGTGGAACAGCGACCGCTGACGCGGTATGCGGAGGTACTGAAATGAGCACGCCCGAATATGCTTTGTTGGTGCACCAGCTCAAACACTTGCGCCTGGGCCGCGTCGCTGAAGTCCTCGACGCCCATATGCAACGCGCGGTGGCGGCGAACATGTCGTATCTCGATTTCCTCCGGGGACTGATCGAAGAAGCGACCACCGCACAGGACACGCGTATCGTGAATGGGCGGATCAAAGCGGCGCACTTGCCGTATCTCAAGACCTTGGAACAATTCGACTTCAGTTTTCAACCTGGGCTCAGCCGGCAGAAGATCGCAGACTTGGCGACCTTACGTTTCGTCGAGAACCACGACAATATTATCTTGCTCGGTCCACCGGGAACGGGGAAGACTCACGTCGCAATTGCGTTGGCGCTCAAATCGTGTGAAGCGGGTCACAAGGTTTTATTCATCACCTTGGCGGACTTGGTCGCGCAACTCCACGCGGCGCTCGCCGATCATTCCCTCAGGTGATCGTTCAGAATTTGGTGACGACTTTTGAATTCCCCACTGAGATCGTTTTTCGGCAGCATGACTTGGCTCTCCGCCCCACTCAGTTCATAAATTCATTGTCAAATTGACGTGCTTCAACCACGATTTTTAGTTTCACCAAATTTTGAACAGTCACACAACAGCGGCTGATGAATTTGATCTTTGAACGCATCTGGATAAAAAATAACGAGGTAGCTTCGGTTTGTTTAAGACCAAACTACCACGTTACTTTTTACCAGCACGGGAGCGACGGGCGTCGATTACTCGCTGGTAAAATCCCGATTATGCTCGCTGCTACAATAAAATCACATCAACATACACAGGGCTTCCACATCCCCGCCAACTAACATTTAGAATATAGCACAGCTTCTGGGGATTCGCAAATTATACCCCGAACCAAGGTAGATTTTCAAATACGTACTCGAAGCCAGACACGAGAGGTTCTGCTACAATCTATCATTCCTTTATCAGAATCATCTTCCCCGAGATTGTTTCCCCAGGATTTGGCATTGGCGATGTTCGCGGCAACAGAGGCATCCGGTGCATACGTGCGAACCGCCAGGAGATCTGAGTGGTCATTTGTGTTGAAAGGTCCGCCACAACATCGTGGTCATTTGAGCTGTAACCATCGCCAGGACATCGTGGTCATTCGTGCAGTTATTTCCGATGCAATTTGTATGGCCAACGCTTGAACACGTGGCCCGATACATACACAGTCAGGTATTGGTGCTTGGTATCCAACACAACCTTTACGTAGGTGAACTTGCAACGTCGGCTCACGCCGAACTTCTGACTGAGTAACTTGATCATGCCGCGGGCGGAGACCCAGCGGATGAAGACGACACGTCCTTCACAGAGCGGGAGGGCGTGCATGTCGAGTTCAAAGCGGGCAGGCAACTTGTGCAAACGTTTGCCACGCCGATACTGAGCAATGGTGCGTTGTTGCAAGCGCGGCTGGACATGGCGTTGATTGACCGTCTCCGTCAGTCGCCCCAGTTCGCGCCGCAGATAAGCAGGTCGTTTGTACTGTCGTTGGAACAACAACGGCTGAAACCAGCCATTGAAGTTTTCGACCGCCCCATTACGTTGCGGTTGATGTTGTGGAATGAAGATCGGTGTGACCCGCAGATGCAAGCACAAGCGAATCACGCGCGACAGGTAGCGTGCCGCCGGTCCCCATCCACACAATTCGCGTGCGTTGTCGAACTGAACCTGTGCGGGAATGCCGAGGTGTTGCCACGCTGCGATCAGGAATCCAAGCACCTCGTCCATCTTCCGCGAAGGGCGTAATTGAGCGTAAATTGCGCCATCGAAGACATCTTTGCAGACGTAGATGTACCAGCGTTTGCGTTGTCCCTTCAGGTAAACCGGACCGACCCAGTCGACTTGGTGCAATTGATTGCTGTCGGCGGCAGCGGGTGCCGGATAGCCGTTGGGTGGGCTGATGAAAAAAGGCACCGCCCAGCCATTTTCTAAACTTTGAACCATATCGTTTTTGTTCCGCTTAGGAACGTCCATAACTTGCATTTTAACAACTTTCCTTTATGCTGGGTTCATCCTGTCCGAGGTCAAACATCA
>CAIKBD010000367.1 GCA_903825565.1 uncultured Anaerolineales bacterium
CGACGCCGAACTCGTCGCACGCGAAATCAACGGGTACGCGCTCGACGATGTGAAGGACGCAACCGGCAAAGTACTCGTCGAAAAAGGCAAAATCCTGCCGAACTTTGCGACGATTGCTTCCGCCGCCAACTTTGATGCAATTGCGTGCGGCACGTGGATTTACTCCGGTTATTTCGCGCCCGCCGATGATGGCAACGGCACAATGATGCCCGCCTCGAAACGGCGCGGACAAAAAGACCCAGGCGATATGGGCATGTATCCCTTCTGGGGTTGGGCATGGCCCGCGAATCGCCACATTCTGTACAATCGCGCTTCAACACGACCGAACGGTACGCCGTGGTCGGAAAAGAAAAAATTATTGTGGTGGGATGCCGAAAAGAAAACGTGGACGGGCTATGACGTTCCCGATTTCGTCGCCACCAAAGCACCCGATGCCAAAGCCGATCCAACTGCACGCGGTCTCGGCGCGCAAACCGGCTCCGATGCATTCATCATGAAAGCCGATGGCAAGGGTTGGTTGTTCGCACCCAAGGGTCTGAACGAAGGACCATTGCCCGAACATTACGAACCGTTTGAATCACCAGTTTCCAATTGTCTTTCTGGTTTGCAATGCAACCCAGTTGTCAAAGTGTACTCAACCGACAAAGACAAAGAAGTGGGTGACAAATTCGGCGCGAAAGACAAGTTCCCCATCGTCGCCACAACCTATCGCGTAACCGAACATTGGCAAGCCGGCGCGATGAGCCGCACACTGCCCTGGCTCGCCGAAATGCAACCCGAACTGTTCATCGAGATTAGCAAAGAACTGGCAAAGGAAAAGAACATTAGAAACGGCGACAAGGTCAAGATTTCATCTGCGCGCGGACAAATCTCCGCTGTGGCAATGGTCACCGCCCGTTTCAAACCGTTGACCATCGACGGCAAACTGGTACATCAAATTGGTATGCCGTGGCACTTTGGCTGGCAAGGCATCGCCACCGGTGACATCACCAACGACATCACACCACATATCGGCGATGGCAACAGTACGATTCCTGAATACAAAGCGTTCTTGGTGGACGTGCAAAAGGCGGAGGCATAATCATGGAAAACCATGCGGTTCTTGTTGATCTAAGCAAGTGTATTGGCTGTCGCGGTTGCCAAGTGGCATGCAAGCAATGGCAAGATTTGCCCGGTTTGAAAACGCAAAACACCGGCAGTTATCAAAATCCGCCGCGTCGCAATGCCAAAACATACATGTTGATTGAATTTCACGAACTGGAAAAAGCGAACCAAGTGCAGTGGGTATTTGCCAAACGACAATGCATGCACTGCAACGAACCGGCGTGCGCATCCGCCTGCACCGTCGGCGCGCTCATCAAACGCGAAGATGGTCCGGTCGTGTACGACACGGAGAAATGCATCGGTTGCCGCTATTGCATGTACGCCTGCCCGTTTGGCGTGCCCATGTTCGAGTGGGATAAGGAATTCTCACTCGTGAGCAAATGCAACTTTTGCGTGGACCGTCTCGACTCGGGCGAACAACCTTCATGCACCAAGACCTGCCCGCCTGGCGCGCTCAAGTACGGCACACGCGAAGCGATGCTCGACGTTGCGTACAACCGCATCTATACAAATCCCGGCAAGTACATCAAGCATGTATACGGCGAACGCGAAGTGGGCGGCACGTCCTGGCTTTACATTTCGTCTGTTCCATTTGAAGACCTGGGTTTCCCCAAACTACCCGAACGCTCGGACGTGGAATTGAGCCACACGGTTATGCACCTTACACCCACTATTGCGGGCGGCATGGCGTTGGCACTGAGCGGTCTGTACTGGGTCATCAATCGCCGCCGCCAAGCCGAAAAACTTGCGGCAGAATCCACCAAGGAGTCCCACGATGCTAAGTAAAATTTGGAAAGAAGCATTTCGTCAACCACTGTGGTTCTATCCGTTTGTCGCACTCGCGATTTTCGGAACTGGCGTTGGACTATATCGCTTGGTCGTTGGACTGGGACCGACAACCAACTTGAACGACGGCTATCCTTGGGGCATTTGGATTGGGTTCGATTTGTTCATGGTCGCGTTCTCCGGCGGCGCGTTCACCTTGGCGACCATCGTCTACATTTTCCAAATCGAAGAATTGCACAAAGCCATGCGCCTCACCGTTCTCACGGGCTTGCTCGGCTATCTCTCCGTCCTCGCCATTCTCGCCTTCGACCTGGGACGCTGGGACCGTGCCTACCATTTCGTGATTTATCCCAATATCAACTCGGCGCTATTTGAAGTGAGTTGGTGTATCGCCATCTACAGCACCATTCTCATCACCGAGTTTAGCCCGGTGCTGTTTCACAAGCTGGGTTGGGATCGCGCGCTCGCTTTTGTCAAACGCATCACCATTCCGCTTGTGATTGCGGGCGCATCGCTCTCCACATTGCACCAATCATCGCTCGGAAGCATGTTCCTGGTGATGAGTCATCGCCTGCATCCTCTGTGGTACTCGCCGTTCGTTTCTTTGCTGTTCTTTGTGTCCGCAATTGCCGCTGGCATGGCGACGATAGTCTGCGCGACCACACTCAGTTTCGTTACGTTCAAACGCAGTCTCGATCAACGCATCATCGCCGAGCTGTCTTCTTACCTTCCTTGGGCGTTGGGCTTTTATTGGGTCTTGCGCTTGGGCGAATTGTTAGGCGCGGGCGAGTTCGCACTCATCTGGTCGAGTGGCAACTATAGTCTCTTGTTCTTGGGCGAAGTTGTCTTGTTTGGTGTTGCGCCGATGGTTTTGTTCAGTATGCGCAGTATTCGCATGAATCGCTGGGCATCTTTCTTGAGCGGACAAGTCGTCTTGTTCGGCGTCTTGCTCAATCGATTCAACACAACCTGGCTCGGTTTCCTGCCCGTCGAAGGATACCAGTATACGCCAAGTTGGATGGAAGTAGCGATTCAAGCCGGCGTGCTCGCGGCGACCGTCGTCGTCTACTCGCTTGCTGCTCACTATTTGCCTTTGTTCGAAGATGAACATCACCAAGCCCAACCCGTAATGGCGAAGAGTTGATGACAGACCACTCCTCGTTTTTGATCTCTACGTTAGAGCAAGCCAGGTCGGAGCATTCCGACCTGGCTCTTATGATTGACCTGCACATGGCACTAGCGCGCGCGCAAGCCAACGTTCCCGTTACACCAGGCGCGCAATCATTGGATAAAGACATGGTCGCGCAAGCGTTAGATCATGGACAACCGCTTCTCTCGCTTTTGGTTTGGACACCCAACCCTCAGGTGCTCACCGAAACCTGGGTTGAAATCTGCAACATTCTCGCCACGCATCGCGCCGACCTTGCCGAAGCTCTTACACAAATGGCGCGTTTGTCCGTCGATGAAATCACTGCACTTGTTCATCCGTACATCGTCGGCGATGACATTCCGGAATCGGTTCTAGCTCCGTCCCCGGCATTAACGTACGTTGCACTCAATCACACCCTGCGACCGTTTCTGCGCGCCGAAGCGGAGCATTGGCACGACTGGTTTGCGCATGCGCCGTGGTATCAGGGATACTGTCCGTTTTGCGGCGGCGGTCCTGATTTTGCTACGCTCGAAAAAGGTGAAACACGGCGTTTGCTCTGTTCGCGTTGCGACACCGAATGGAAAATCGGTCGAGTGGGCTGTCCATTTTGCGGCGATGGCACAAACAGTTACTTTGAAGATGCGGGCTATCGTTTGTACATGTGCGAGCAATGCCAGCATTACCTCAAAACGCTCGATGCGCGCAAACTCGACACAGTGCCGCTCTTGCCGGCCGAACGCGTGGTGACACTGGGGATGGATATTGCCGCGCGCGCCAAAGGGTACGTGGGCGTCTAACTCGCGTCACCCCCACCCGTCAGGTGCAACAACCTGGCGGGTGTTTTTTTGCCGCGCCCCGCCGCGCTATTTTTTGATTTCTGCGTCTCGGTGTATACTAACGGCGCTGATTCTGATCCAGGTGAGGCAACCGATATGGACGAACACGATTTGATTCGACTGCGCGAACGAATGGGCGATCAATATTTGGGGCGACGGCTCCACGCCCAAGTCACACGCATTTTGTACTTGGTGGGGCAAGGGCGCGGCGGCTTTCATTATGAAAACGTCGAAGTCATTATGCGCCTGCTCAAATTGCTGTTGCGCGTGTCCGGCATCCAGGCGCACGGCAAACGCAACGCGCTCGATCTTCAGGTGCGCGAAAATCGCGTCGTGCTCCCCACCCTGCCGCCGGCGCTCGAAGGCATTCGCATCGCGCATCTTTCCGATCTGCATCTCGACGGCTACCCTGGCTTGGGACAGCACATCGCCCATACGCTCGCCGATCACACATTCGATGCGGCGGTACTCACCGGCGATTACCGGTTTTACACGACCGGGCATTACGACCGGGTCGCGCAAGAATTGCGCGCGCTCGTGCCGGCGCTCCGCGCCCACGCGCAACGCTTTGGCGTTTACGCAATCCTCGGCAACCACGATTTTATCGAAATGGTGCCGGTGCTCGAAAATGCCGGCGCGCAAACGCTCCTCAACGAAGCAGTCGCGCTGACGGCGGACGACGCGACGTTGTGGCTCGTCGGCTTGGACGACGCGCACTATTACGGCACGTACGATTTCGCCAAACCCTTGCGCGGCATCCCGCCGAATGCGCCGCGCATTTTGCTCATCCACTCCCCCGAAGTCATTCCCGAAGCCAGCGCGCACGGCTTTGAACTTTATCTCACCGGGCACACACACGGCGGGCAAATTTGTTTGCCGAATGGATTTGCGCCGCTGAAGAACGCACACTGCGCGCGCCGCTATATCGCCGGCGCGTGGAGTTTCAACGGGATGCAAGGGTACACGTCGCGCGGCGTGGGCGCTTCCGGCGTATTCGCTCGGTTCTTCTGCCCGCCCGAAGTCGTCATTCACATTCTCACCCGCGCCGACCTGGGTCATTCGGAAACACGATGAACACTCGCAAACGCGTTTACATTGCGTACACTGGCGGCACAATTGGCATGACGCAAAACGCGCGCGGCGAATACGCGCCCGCGCCTGGTTTTCTGCAAACCCAATTCAGTCGAATGTCGGAATTTGCCGATCCGCGCCTTCCTGAAATCACGATCCACGAATACGATCCGTTGCTCGATTCGGCGGATATGACGCCGCGCACGTGGCGCACGATTGCGCGCGACATTCAGGCGCATTACGACGAGTACGACGGCTTTATCGTTTTGCACGGCACCGACACGATGGCATACACCGCGTCCGCGCTTGCGTTTATGCTGCGCGGGCGCAAGACGATGATCGTTACCGGCTCGCAAGTGCCGCTGTGCGAACTGCGCAACGACGCGCGCGAAAACCTACTCACCAGTTTGATTCTCGCCGCGCAATACGCCATCCCCGAAGTGTGTCTCTTTTTTGGCACGCGACTGTTGCGCGGTTGCCGCTCCGTCAAGATCAGCGTCAGCGGGTTTGATGCGTTCGACTCGCCCAATTTTCCATCGCTGGGTGTCGCCGGCGTTGATCTGCGCTTGCGCTGGGATCTCATCTTGCCACCCCCGCATGAAGAGGAATTGATCGTGCAAGACTTGCAGGAACCGCGCGTCGCCGATCTCCGCTTGTTCCCCGGCATTTCGCCGGACGTGCTCGCCAATATTTTACGTCCGCCATTGCAAGGACTGGTAATTGAAACGTATGGATCGGGCAATGGTCCAATGGCAACGCCGGGTTTCCGCGAGGTGCTGCAACAGGCAAGTGAGCGCGGCGTGGTGATCGTTGCCACAACGCAGTGTTGGCGTGGCGCGGTTGCGCTCGGCGCGTACGAAGCCAGTCTCGCCAGCGCGGGTGTAACGACCGGGCTAGATATGACAGCCGAGGCGGCACTCGCCAAACTGTTTTATCTGTTCAGTCGCGGGGAAACGCCGGCGGAAGTGCGGCAAAAAATGACGCAGAATTTGCGCGGGGAACTTTCGGCGAGCCATTCACGCAAAGTGTAAAGCCGACGCAACGAAAAATAGGGGCGAGGATTTTCTGTGAGAAAATCCTCGCCCCTATTTTGGGCAACAAAAAACAGATTCCTGGCTGGCAATGACCTACTCTCCCAGCGGTGCGTACCGCCAGTACCATCGGCGCTGGTGGGCTTGACGATCGGGTTCGAGATGGGACCGAGTATTTCCCCACCGCTCCAATCACCAGAGGAATCTGTTATTTGCAAACGATTTAGGTTGTTAAGATAACCGAACAGAAGAAAAGTAACATGTAATCATGACGTTTACCAAGTTTCAATTCATGAATATCCCGAGAGCAAGCCCTCGCGCATTAGTAGTAGTTCGCTCAGGACTCACATCCTTTACACGTCTACCCTATCGAGGTGATGGTCTATCACCGCGCTTACTCTCTCACGAGATGGGGGATCTAATCTTGGGGCAGGCTTCCCACTTAGATGCATTCAGCGGTTATCCTTGCCGAACTTGGCTACCCAGCAATGCCGTTGGCACGACAACTGGCACACCAGCGGTCCGTCCACCCTGGTCCTCTCGTACTAAGGGCAGCTCCCCGCAAATCCCCTGCGCCCACACTGGATAGAGACCGAACTGTCTCACGACGTTCTGAACCCAGCTCGCGTACCGCTTTAATGGGCGAACAGCCCAACCCTTGGAACCTACTTCAGCTCCAGGATGCGACGAGCCGACATCGAGGTGCCGAGCGAAGCCGTCGCTGTGAACGCTTGGGCTTCACCAGCCTGTTATCCCCGGGGTAGCTTTTGTCCGATAAGCCACGACCGTTCCACA
>CAIKBD010000368.1 GCA_903825565.1 uncultured Anaerolineales bacterium
ATGGCAACGACGCTGAGACCATAGACTTTGAAAAATTCGTCCTCTTCGGTTTTCGCCGTGCCCGTCATCCCTGCAAGGTGTTTGTACAAGCGGAAATAATTTTGCAACGTGACGGTCGCATACGTCACCGACTCTTGTTGAATCGGCACGCGCTCTTTCGCTTCGACGGCTTGATGCAAACCATCCGACCAACGCCGCCCGGGCATCAAGCGACCGGTAAATTCGTCCACGATGATCACTTGCCCTTTGCGGACGATGTAATCCTTGTCCCGCAGGAATAGGTATTGCGCCTTGAGCGCGGCTTCGAGGTGGTGCATCAACTTTGCCTGGCGCGGGTCTATTTCTTCGGGATGATCGGGATCGTAGAGCGGCACGCCGAGCAATTGCTCGACGCGATCATAGCCGGCTTCGGTCAAGGTGATCGCGCGCGTGCGCTGTTCAATCGTGTAATCATCCGGCGCGAGTTTCCGCACCAGATCGGCGAGCACATAGTACTCGTCCGAGGCTTCGCCCGCCGGCGCGGAAATGATCAACGGCGTGCGCGCCTCGTCAATCAAAATATTGTCCACCTCGTCTACGATGGCGAAATAGCGTTCGCGTTGCACGCGCTCTTCAAGTCGCCACGCCATATTGTCGCGCAAATAATCGAAACCGAATTCGTTATTCGTGCCGTACGTAATATCGGCGGCGTAAGCGTCGCGGCGCGGGCACGGGCGCAGGAAATCAAGTTCTTCGGTTGCGGCTTTGTAACTGAGATCGAAAATCAACGCGCTCTTTTCGCCTTGTTGCAAAATGCCCACGCTCAAACCCAACAGGTGATAGATCGCGCCCATCCACTGCGCGTCACGCCGCGCGAGATAGTCGTTGACGGTGACGAGGTGCGCGCCATGCCCCAGGAGCGCGTTCAAGTACAGCGGCGCCGTGGCGACCAGCGTCTTGCCTTCGCCGGTTCGCATCTCGGCAACCTTGCCTTCGTGCAGCACAACGCCGCCGATCAGTTGCACGTCGAAATGCCGCAAGCCAATCGTACGCACACTCGCCTCGCGCACACAGGCAAACGCTTCCGGTAAAATCGCATCGAGCGCGGCGCGCTCCGCGGCGACCAACTCTTTCTCTGCTTGGCGCAGTTCTTCTTCGCACCCGCGGCGGTCATCGGCGCTTGCCGTGTCAAAGCGTTCGCGCCGGTCGGCAACCTGGGCGCGCGCCGCCGCGAGCGTATCCTGCAACCGTACTTTGAACGCGTCGGTCTTGGCGCGCAATTCCGCATCGGACAGGTTTTGCAGTTTCGCTTCATGCGCGCCGATTTGCGCCACGATAGGCGTGATACGCTTGATCTCTTTTTCGTTCGGATCGCCAGTGAGGCGCGTGTATAGATTTTTCAGCATTTTACCATTTATGATTTAGGATTTCTGATTTATGATTTCGACCAGCAGAGCAAATCTGAAATCATAAATCCTAAATCTGAAATTTCTTAGGCGTCTTTCAAATACTCGCCCACACTGCGTCCCTCGTGCGTGCGCGAAATCGTTTCGGCGAGCAAGGGCGCAATGGACAGCACTTTGAAATTGGGCAACATTTTTTCCGGCGGAATGGGCACGGTGTCCGTGCAAATAAATTCGGTAATCGGCGCGCTTTGCAGGCGTTCGGCGGCAGGGTGCGACAGGATGGCGTGCGTACACGCGGTGTACACGTCGCGCGCGCCGTTGCGCTTGAGCAGGTTCACCGCCTCGGTCAGCGTGCCGGCGGTGTCCACTTCGTCGTCCACGAGGATCGCATTCTTGTCCTTCACTTCACCGATGACTGTAAGCGCTTGCGCTTTGGGATCGTTGCCGATACGCCGTTTCTCGACAAATGCCAGCGGCAGATCGAGCCGCCGCGCAAAGTTTCGCGCTTTTTTCGCAAAGCCGAGATCGGCGGAAACGACGACGGCATCGGGAATGCGTTTTTCCAACAGATAATCGCTCAGAATCGGAAACGCCGAAAATTCATCGCCGGGAATGCTAAAGAAACCTTGGATTTGCCCCGCGTGCAAATCCACCGTCATGTACCGTTCTGCGCCCGCCGTCACGATCAGATCGGCGAGCAAGCGCGCGGTGATCGGCACGCGCGGCTGATCCTTCTTGTCACTGCGCCCGTACGCGTAGAACGGCACGATCAAGGTGATGCGTCCCGCCGACGCGCGTTTGAGCGCGTCGAGAAAAATCAACATCTCGACGATATTGCGATTGACCGGCGCGGACAAACCCTGGATCAAAAAGACATCCTGCCCGCGCACACTGGATTTCAATTGCAGGAAAATATTCTCATTCGGAAAATCAATAATCTCCGCTTCTTGAAGCGGCAAATACAAATGATTGCAAACGGACTGGGCGAGCGGGCGGTTACTGCGCCCGCTAAAGATCGCAATTTCGCGATACATCTTCGCCATCAAAAACCTCCTGAAAACCGGGAAGGGTATCACCACCTTCCCGGTCGGACATGTTATTTTTCCTCAATCGTGATCGCTTGGATCACATCACCACGCGCAATTTTTTCGACGATCTCCATGCCTTGTGTAACCTGACCAAACGCGGTGTACTGCCCGTCCAGAAACGGAGTCGCCGCGAGCGTGATGTAGAATTGACTGCCGGACGATTCGCGCTTGGGGTTGACTTGATCGCCCAAGCGCGCCATTGCAATGGCGCCTTTGCTGTGCTTGATTTTGATCTCGGCGGGCAACGTATAGCCGGGACCGCCCCGCCCAGTGCCTTCGGGATCGCCGCCCTGGATGACAAAGCCGGGTTCGACGCGATGAAACGTCAGGTTGTTGTAAAAGCCGTCACGCGCGAGAAAGACAAAATTGTTGACCGTCTGCGGCGCGTCCTTCGGGTACAGCTCGACGACGATACTACCTTTGTTAGTCTTGATCGTCGCCACGTACAGTTTGTTCACATCAATCGCCATTGCCGGCGCTGATTTGTACATGTTACTCCTTTGCGCGGGTGAAATTTTCGCCGCCGCGCCAGCCGTGCCAGCCGGCGCCGACGAACACGCGCTCGAAAATGCCAATGTGAATAAAGCGATCAGCGCAAGGAGCGCCGCCGCCCAACAACCTTTTCTTTGCGCGGTTGCCGGGCGCGCACCCCAGTTTTGTTTTTGCATTGCCGTTTGTGCCTCCACGATTAGGTGATCGGTGTCTTTGTAGTGACTCGCATACATCAGGCGTGCCTTGCGCCACGCGGCAAGCGCGTCGGCGTAGCGTTGCGCCTGCATATACTCTTTGCCTTGCCGATATAACGCGTCAATGTTTTGCATCCGCAACGCCCATTGCAATTTCGCTTCGATGCCTTGCAACGCCCGATCAAACGTCAATGCCTGGCGGTACAAGGCGATCCCGCGCCCCCAATCTTCAACGGCAGTCGCCGCATCGGCGTCGCGCAAAATATTTTCGATCTCCGCCGCTGGATCATTCGGCATTGGTTCATTCGCCATTTGTCATTTGCTCATTTGCAGATGGCATGTGTCATTCAACAATTTGATCCGCGGGCGCGAGCCGCTCACATCTACGTAACTGAGCGACGCATTGTCGAACCAAAATGGCATCCGCTTGTAAATGTCGTAGCCGATCAGCGCGGTGATCAACATGCCAATCGTGCCGCCGTGCGATACGATGGCAACCCGCGCGCCATTGGGGTATTGCGCGCGCAGATCGGCGAGAAATGTTTGCGCGCGCTGATGAAACTCGGCTGGCGATTCTTCGCCGGGCAACAGAACGTGATGCGCTTTGCTCTCGCGCCACTGCCGATAGAAATCGGGATATTGCTGTTCCATCTCCGCCAGCGTCAAGCCCTCGAACACCCCCAGACGTTTTTCTTTGAGACGTTCGTCGGCAATCGGCGCGAGCCGGCATTTCTGCGCCACAATGGTGGCGGTGACAAACGCGCGCGCGAGCGGGCTAGCATACACCGCGTCCAGTTTTTCCCCGGCGAGCCGCGCCGCCAAGCGATGTGCCTGCACGACGCCGGTCGCATTGAGCAATGTGTCGGTATGCCCCTGCACGCGCCCCTCATTGTTCCAATCCGTTTCGCCGTGCCGAATGAAAAGGAGATGCATAAGTTAACTCGCCGGCACAAGATTCATTTGCGCGACGGCATCGCTCACATCTTGCGCCCACACGAAAAGCCGGTTGTACGGCGCGACGCGATAATACTCTTGCGGATAAAAAATTTCGCGCGTCGTCATATCTACGCAATAGCGTTCGATCCAACTGCCCCGTTCGCTCGCGCTCAGTTTTTGCCGCTTGACGATTTTCTGCGTCACGTTGAACAACTTGACGCACATCCGAAATTCATAGCCGGTCAGCATCAGCGATTCCGCCCATGCGCCGCGTTGCGCGGTGAACGCGTCCCGCGCCGCTGCGTGCAACAGCGTCAGATCGAGATAGCCCGGAATGCTGGGGAAAATGGGAAGCGTCGCCGCCCAGCCGGCTTCTACCATCAACAAGTTGAACGTCGCGCGCTGTGGGCGCGTCATCTGCGCGAGTTCCGTTTCGCTGTACGTCGGCGCGATGTACGCGAGCAATCGCCCGTACTGATCGAAATGCTCGTCCGCCGCGCGGAGAAAGACGCGCCGCTTGGTCCCGTCTGGGCGCGTCAATTTTTCCTTCAACAACTTGGCAAAAAATTTTGCCGCGCGCGTGCCCTGGGTTTCTTGCAACGTGCCGGCTTTGCCGGTCGCCAATTTCGGCGCAAGGTGTTGCGCGAGTCCATCGTCAAGCGGCGCTTTGCCGGCGGCAATCCATTCCGCGAGTTGCTTCAGGTTCGCATCTTGCGCCGACGGCTTTTGCGTGCCCGGGTAATGCACTTCGGGCGTGTCAATGCTCAACATCCGAATCGCAACGGACACCGATGGCGTATCGCCGTCCGTCGCGCCGAGAACCGTCTTGTCACCGAGCGAATCGAGCTCAAACCCCTGCGGGTCCCAAAAAAATTTTTACGTCGGACATGGCGCGCTCCTTCACGCGACGTGGATCAATTGCTCCGCCGCCGCATAAATGTCCAGCTCGCGCGCGGCAACCTGCGCGACGAGCGTTTCGATCTTGTCGCCGTTCACGCCGCGCACCAACCGCGCGAGCAGTTCGTGTTGCACAACGCGTTCGAGTTCGGCGCGGATGCGCGCGCGTTCGCGCGCTTGGCGCAAGCCGTGCGTTTCGAGAAATGCACGATGCTTGCCGATTTCCTCCGCAACTTCGGCAATGCCTTGCCCGGTCAGCGCGACGGTTCGCAACACCGGCGGTCGCCACGCGTCTTCCGTTTGCGGCTTTAAATTCAAATTCATTTCGAGCGCGGCAACAGTCGCGCTGGCTTCGTCGCGATCCGCTTTGTTGACGACGAGCACATCCGCAATTTCGAGAATGCCGGCTTTGATTGCCTGAATGTCGTCACCCAGCCCCGGCGCTTCGACGACGAGCGTCGTCTGCGCGTTTTTCGCAATGTCCACTTCGTTTTGCCCCGCGCCCACCGTCTCGATCAACACGACGGCAAAGCCCGCCGCGTCGAGCACGCGCACGGCGTCCGCCGTTGCCGCCGCCAAGCCACCGAGCGAACCGCGTGTCGCCATCGAGCGAATGAACACGCCGCTATCGCCGGCTAAATCCTGCATTCGCAAACGATCTCCCAGGATTGCGCCGCCGCTGAACGGGCTGGTTGGATCAACGGCAACAATACCGACGCGTTGTCCGCGTCGGCGATAGTACTTGGCAATTTCGTTGACGAGCGTGGATTTGCCGGTGCCCGGCGCACCGGTCACGCCGATAATATGCGCGCGCCCGGTGTGGCGAAAGATCGCGGCAATCACCGCACGCGCCTCCGCGCCGCCGCGTTCCACCGCGCTGATCGCGCGCGCAACGGCGCGCGGATTGCCGGCGCACAGCGCGTTGATCGCTTCGGCGTTCACGCCGCGACCGCTCCGCGCTTCTGCCCAATCTCGGCGCGAATGAATTTTGCAATCTCCTGGGTTGAAGTGCCCGGACCAAACACGCCGCTGAAACCCATCTGCTTGAGCATCGCCATATCCTCGTCGGGAATGATGCCGCCGCACACGAGCAACACATCATCGAGTTGTTTCTGCCGCATCTGCGCGACGATACGCGGGAAGAGATCGAGATGTGCGCCGGACAAGATTGACAGTCCGACCACGTCCACGTCTTCCTGCAACGCCGCTTCGGCGATCATCTCCGGCGTTTGGCGAATGCCCGTATAGATCACTTCCATCCCGGCGTCGCGCAACGCGCGCGCCACAACCTTTGCGCCGCGATCATGCCCATCCAAGCCCGGCTTGGCAATCAACACCCGAATTGGTCGCTCTGCCATTTCGTCTTCTCCTTCATACAATTGCGCGTATTATACATCAAAACGGAATGAATGAAAAACGATATTGACATTCCTTTCGATTAGACTATGATCGAGCCGTCAAAAAAACGGAGGCGGCATGTATGTAAATTTGTATGCGACGTTGCGCCACATCGTCGGCAAGAAAACCCTCACGGTAGATGCGCCCGAACCGGCGAGCGTGCGCAACGTCGTCGAACGCGTCACGATTCAGTATCCGGCGCTCGCGCCCGAAGTGTGGCAAGCGACAGGGGAATTGCAAGATTCGGTACATATTTTTCTCAACGGGCGGGAAACGCGCTGGCTCGCGCAGGGCTTGGATACGCTCCTCGAGCCGGGCGACACACTCGACATATTTCCGCCCGTGGGCGGAGGCGCGCGATGAAGATCACCCGCGACTATCGCAGTTTGCCGCTGTGGCTGGCGCGCGATTACCTGATCGAGATCGGCGGCGCGCCGACGGAGGGCTATGTCGTGCAGGGCGCAACCTGGGTTGCCACCGTGCGCGACGGCGAGGATGTTCAAATCGGCAGATTTCGGATCGGACAAATTTTTGTGGATTTTGAAGCGGACGAAAACGTATTGCCGGGTGTGCTCGCAGCGTTCGAGAAAAAAGCGATGCGGGCGGGCGGCTAGAGTGCGCCCCAACCGCTAGGCGAGGCGCGGAACCGGAGCAACCTCATTCGCCGTCCGCCATCGCTTTCTCCTTGCCAGTTCAATGTCTCTCCCACCAACGCCCGGCATTGTAACGCGCATCCCACGCATCGTCAAACCGCGTTTTTTTTGCGTTGCCGTCGTCACCTACTCCAGCGAGCAAACAGCAAGGGCGATCACACGGTGATCGCCCTTGGTTTTTCATGGCTACGAGGCGTTGCTTAGAGAATGCCCAGCTCTTTCAATTTCGCTTCAGGCACTACGCCATTGACCCAGCCGCGCGCCGCATAGTATTCTTCGAGCATTTGCGGCAATTCG
>CAIKBD010000369.1 GCA_903825565.1 uncultured Anaerolineales bacterium
AATTTGCTCAAGAGCTCATGTTGTTTTATCCTGTGAGATAGTGTTTCACTATACAGGATACACCAAAAAAGTTGACTTGTCAATCAAAAATGCAAGGGGGGGCACGGCTTTTCGAAAGTCAGGCGACCCTCATCCCAACCTTCTCCCTCACAGGGAGAAGGGGTAAATTCCCTCGCCCCTGTGGGGAGAGGCGCTAGCGCGTCGTCTGTGCGGCATTCTGCCGCGTTATGGACGCGCTAGCGGGGTGAGGGGTGATGTCAAGCGACTTTTGAAAAGCCCTGCAATCGGGGGTACGGCTGGTGCAAAGTCGGATTCAGCAACGCAAAACCAATTCCGCTGCTTCATCCAAGTGCGCCGCAAAGTGGCGACGTGCTTCTGCGGCATTGGTCTAGCCCCGCCGCGCCAATAAACCCAAGACCACATTGTTGATGACCGCCATCGCGTGCGCACCATGACCTTGGCGGACACGTCCGCGATCTTCATGCAAAGTCACATCGCGCCGATAATGTAAGCCACTCTCGATGCCCCAATGAGCGCGGGTGATTTCCAATAAGCGCGCCGCATTCGCTTCATGGTGTGCAAGACTCGTGATGCCATACACCACTTCTCGCGTGATCTTGCCCGTATTCACCTGCTTGAACTCACGTTCCAATTTGAACACTGGCTCCGCATAGGGCCAGCCGTCATACCCTTTCAATTCTCCGCTGACCGTCAAGGTGCGTTTCTCGATTCGCCCATGTCCTTTTTCCGTCTTTTCCGCCTGACGAAAATCTTTCGCCGCGGGACTAAAGCCTTTGACGCACGCTTCGCCGGCAAACAACGTTTGAATATCCGCTAGCAATGGGTGTGCGTCAGATTTTCGGATCGGTCAGTTGTCGGGATGATTTGAAACGCGCACGCCCAACCAGTGAACGCCGCCAGGGATGATTCGGTGATGGGCGATAGGGCGGTTTCGGTTGGTCCGCGGCTGGTGGGCGAGATGTGTGAGCGATCCCGGTAATTGGTTTTAGCCGTGACTCTTCCATACGTACTGGTACGCTGGGTGAAGGACTGACCTTCATTGGAGCAGAGGCACGGCGTTGTTGCCAGCGCGCACGCTGACGTTCCTGGCGCACTTTCCAATGATCTGTGCGCACCCGGGTGGCAATGGCGGGCCAGTCCTCTTCCCATCGTTCACTACACAGCTTTCATCAAGACTTGTGTCAGTGATACAATAAAATGACCCATTTATGATCGTTAGGAATAGGACATTTCTAATCGTGAAAATGTCCCACTTCTAATCGAGGGAATGCCCCACTCCGCATCGTCGTCTCAACGATTGTGTTGTGGTATCCTCGCCTCACTCAAAAGAGGAGGATACCCATGACCATCACAAACAAGGAGTGGATCATGCTCAAGACATTGCTTGATGAAGGTGTGCCGCAAACACGCATTGCGGACCTTCTGCAGATAGATCGCAAGACCGTCGCGCGTCACGCCGAGGACGCGGAATTGCCCAACACTTCGCGCGCGCCGCGATACTCGGTGCTGGATCCGTTCAAAGACCATGTTCAACGCCGCTTGGCGAAGTACGATCTCACCGCGATGAAATTGTTCGCGGAAGTCCAAGTCCAAGGTTATCGCGGCTCGTATCCGGTTGTGCAACGCTACGTGCATCAGATTCGTCCACCGAAACCCAAGCCGGCATTTGTGCGCTTTGAGACCGCACCAGGACAACAAGGTCAAGTCGATTGGAGTCCGTTCGGACGCATCAACCACCTGGGCCAATCGCGCAAGTTGTCGTGCTTCGCGCTCGTGCTGGGCTACAGTCGCGCGCTCTATGCCGAGTTCACCGTTTCGGAAGACGTGGCGACCCTGGTGCAATGTCACCTAAACGCATTTCGCTATCTGGGCGGCATTCCGCG
>CAIKBD010000370.1 GCA_903825565.1 uncultured Anaerolineales bacterium
GTGCGTGGCTTGAAAATTCAATTTCCGAGAATATTCCACAGGACGAACAAGAGCAATTGTTGAGGTTGCTTGCTCCGCGTTCCGGAACAGAAAGCACCCCCGCGCCGCATTCGGCGCGCCACGTCCCAGCCGAGGACGAACGGCCCCCTTTCGTGAAAGCCGGCGGACGGCAGAAAAAAAGCCGCGTAATTCCCATCACCGCGCATCCGGCGTATAGAACGCGTGTGCGGAATACTACGCGCGTAGCACTACGCACCGAACACGTAGCACTACGCACCGCGCCCGAAGAACCCAGTTCACATCCCGCGCCAATCCCATTTGCCAAATACCTGCTCAAACTCCACACCGACACCGCTGGCGTCGAAATGCTCGAGTACGTCATTGCGCTGACGCTCGTTTTCTGTTTCACCGTCGCGGTAGTTTCGCTCGCCACGCATTTCCCGCTGATCGCCCTTGCCGCGTGTGGTGCGGTCGCACTGGCGTGGCGGCGGGCGCGCCGGCAACGCCTCGCCCTCACCGCGCCCATTTCCGCAGACATACGCACCGCGCCGGCGCACACGCCGCACGCCGAGCGCGTGTGGGTGATCGCGGCGGGGTAGGTTCGCATTGACAGAGGTCTCTCAATACTGGTTCGCAACCTGACCCATTCTCAAATGATTGACAAATCAAAAAAATGTGCGATAATAGGAGCGTAGAACGGTTGTTTTCGATTGGCTACTCTTTTTTTGGTGACGATAGGACGCGGTGGAGCGATGCGCGCGTCGCTCCACATCTTCCCAGCGCGCAACGATGATGACGCTTTCCGTGATGTAAATTGCACTCGGCGGTCAAGCCGAGCAACCGAAAGTCGAGACGGAAAGAAAACGCGAAACTCTTTTAATGGGCGGCGTTATTGGGGAGAGTATCCCGGTCTCGTAGACGTGCGCGAAACGAGACGAACGCAACGTGAACGGTCAAGGCACGACCCAAGCCGCCCTAGTCTTTCACGAGTAGGAGTTGCGTGGTCGCTTTACTCGAATTGGCAAACCAAATGCAAACGACGGTTGTCCGCGAAGTGAACGCCTGGGTGTTTGCCTCGGCGCTTGCCACATCAATTGGGCACGGGCGTTTGGTGATTGATATTCGAGACAGCCGAGTAGACCGCGCCTATCTAGAGTGGGGCATGAAAACGAACGCGCCGCCTAATCGAAAATAACGCCAAGTGAATTCACACGGCGAGAATCCTCTGACGCAGAGGGTCCTCGCCGTTTTTATTTTCCCATGACTCGCAAAATTTCAATTCCAATCTGGCTGATTATTCTCATCGTCGTTTGTGCAGCGGCAACTTTGTTTGTCGTCATTCAGGCGGCGCGATGAATAAGCGACCACGTACCAGCCGCACGCCGAACGCGTGTGGATGATTTCGCTGTGGGTTTTTTATTTGCCATGACCCAAACCAACGCACTGACCAAAACCTGCATTGAACTGCTCCGCGCATCGGGGTGCCTCGCGTGGCGCAACAACACGGGCGCCATGCCCATCGAATCCGCCAGCGGCAAACGGCGCTATTTGCGTTTCGGCGCGCTGGGAAGCGGCGACATTTTCGCGGTCATTCCGCCGCTGGGTCAATTCGCCAGCATTGAAATCAAAACGGGCACCGATGACGTGCGCGACACCCAGGACGATTGGATGACGAACGTCGAGAACGTCGGCGGGCTGACGGTGGTAGTGCGCACGCTCGACGACCTGATCGCGTTTCTCGACGATGCGCTCGCCAAGCCAAAACCGCGTGCGCGCAAAGTTCGGTGCGCGGTGGTGAGAGACGCGCGGTCGAAGCGCACGTATGTGATTCCGACCGGCGCGGGCGCGCACGAGGCGGAGCAAATCACCTAATGCCAAAGCGTCGCCGCCCAGACCCAGCGCGCGATAACGAAAACGAACCGCGCATCGTCGGCGCGACTATCGAGGCGCCGGACGAGGACGATGCGCTACGGCGCGCAATCGTCGAATGGGAGCACGCGGAGAAAATCGCGCGCAAGCGGTCGGCATCGTCAATCGAATTTCAGCGCGGACCCGTTGCGCTAACGTTTGCGGCAGATTTGCACATCGGCAATGCGGGCACGAATTACAACCGCATTTTCTCCGAGGCGCGCACGGTCATTGAGACGCCCGGTATGTACCTCGCGCTGGTTGGCGATTTGATTGACAATTACATCTTGCCAAAACTCGTGCACGCGCGGAGCAATACGCATCTGACAATTACCGACGAGTGGGTTTTGCTCAAAAAATATCTCACGCTCGTTGCGCCGAAACTCGTGGCGAGCGTGCGCGGCAACCATGAGAAATGGACAAACATCCTCGGCGGCTTGGACTATTTCGGCGATGCGCTGGCGGCGGTCAAACGTAGCGTGATTTATGACACCGACGACGCGCTGATCGAGTTGCGCGTGGGTGCGGCAAAATTTCCAATGCGCTTGCGGCACGTGTGGCGCGGGTCCAGCATTTACAACATCACACACGGCATCGAGCGCGCCAGTGCGTTTGACGGCTACCCGTTTGCGATTGGGGTAGGGGCGCACACGCACACGAGCGGAGTGATTCGCTCGTTCAACTGTCGCGGCGCGGAGGGTTACGCGGTGCTGTGCGGCACGTACAAACGCTTCGACGAGTACGCACGCGAAAAAGGTTTTACGCGCCCGAACGAGAGCACGGCGCAAACTCTGATATTTTTCGAGGACGGGACGGTTCTGCCGTGTGGAAATGTGGCGCGCGCGGCAGAGACGATGCGCCGGTACGCCAATCGCGCGCGAGGAACGAAACATGGAAACGTTTTACATTATCGTGAGCGACAACCTACAAAATCCACCCGGTAGATTCGCAACTGAGGGTGAGGCGCGCGAGGCGGCAGAACGCGCGTGCGCGCACAACGGGCGCGGCTATCTGATTGCGCGCGTCATTGCGCGCGTGACGGTTGACAAATTCCCGGTGCGCTGGCAGGAGGCGGGGGACGCGCAATGATGCTCTCACGCCGAACACGCAATCGCCTGTGGCGCGCGTACTACCTCGCGCACGGCGCGGTCATCTGGGCGATCCGCGCGGCGTTCGCGGTGTTCGTGTTCATCGCCGCGGCGGTCGTGGCGGGGTGGTGGTAATGGATTTTGTGCTGTGGATTGGTCAGACATCCATTTCGAGTGTTGGCGATGTATTGACTGTGGGGTTGCTCTGTGTAGCGACGTGGGTTGCGTTCGTGAACGGGCGCAAGTACCGGCAAGCGTGGAAAACGGCGCAGGCACTGCCGCTCGCGTTTCTGACGCTCTATTATGCGCTCGACGTGCTGAACCTGGAACGCGCGCTGATGCGCGCGGGTGCGCCACGGCTGGCGCTTGATTTGTTCGTGGCGTTTTACATTTTTCATCTCGTCCGATTCGGGGAGCGCAAATGAACATGGATCTGAACGCTGTCGCAACACTCGTGATTGCGCTCACCGGCGCGCTGGCGGGATGGAGCGCGTTCAAATCCTCGCGCGACGCGGCGCGGCAATCCTACGTGGCGACCATCGAACAGTCATTCACGAAACAGATTGGATTGCTCACAGAACGGATCGCTACGCTTGAGCAACACATTGACGCGCAGGACGCGACCGTGCGCGCTTTGCGTGCGCGCATTGCGGAACTCGAAGCGCAAAACACGCAGAAAGATTTGCGGATTGCGGAACTCGAATCTGAAATCAAACGCCTGAAAACGCACGAGGCGATGCGATGATCACGCAACAACCGCATGTTGCCCGCGCGTTCGAGTGCATCGCCGCCGAGGTCGCGGCGCACATCGGACTGGACGACGACGAGGGACGCATCCTGCTCAATGCCGCGCACGAGTTTTTGATGCTCGCCAACGAGCGTGGCTGGAACATGGAACGCGCGACCGCGCGTGTGCTGGGCATGGTGCGCGCGTATGCGCCGCCGCCCAGCGCGATCGTAAACAGTGAGCGGTGAGCGGTGGACGCAGAACGTAAACCCTGGGACCAGCAAGCCGGCGAAAGCGACGAACAATACGCGCAATTTCTCATTTATCGCAATTTGGGACCAGCGCGTTCGCTGGATGTGGCGTACCGCTCTGTAAACAGCACAGCAACAAATCGTGACAAATCGCGCAAGGGTAAGAAAACATCAAAAAATGTTCCAACGGCAACTGTCCGCGCGTCCGGCCAGTGGGCGAAAAACGCGACCGCGTTCAATTGGGCGGAGCGCGCGGCGGCGTGGGATGTGGACATGCTCAAAGTGACGGTGCCGAACGCGGTCGCCGCCGTCTTTCAGGCGATTGACGATTTCGCCAAAGTGACGATTATCGCGCTCCAGAGTGGTTCGGTAAAACCGAGAACCTGGGCGCAAGCGATGGGAGCGATTCAAATCCTTGCCGGTTTTATTTCGCCCGAAACAGCACGCAACGCCATGGATCGACTCCGCCGTACTGGGGACGCCACTGAAGACGCAAGCGCAACCAAGCCAAACTCAAGCGTTTGATTATTCGCGGGATCCGCTTGCGTTCGTATACGACTGTTTCAATTTTCCAAAAGGGCAAGCGCCAACACCTTACCAAGCGAAGATTCTGTCAGAGTTCGTGGCGAACAAACGCACGGCCGTGCGCGGTCCGCA
>CAIKBD010000371.1 GCA_903825565.1 uncultured Anaerolineales bacterium
ACCAACGTTTCGTGAATGACTCCGTGCGTCCAATGCCGTTTCTGATCGAGCAGCCCGCCGAACGCGTTCTTCATCGCGCCGGTCATGTTTGTAAACACATGCGTCTTCATCGTCGGCAGGTGCAACACATTCTTGTCGAAAAAATGCTTGGGGATGTGAACGCCGTGCGGATACACCCGGTCGAGCGCGAGAAACGGTTGCTTGGGTTGATAGTGCACCCACTCGACGCCGTGCTGGTACGTTTCGAGCGTTTCCAGCCCGTACTTGTCTTGCACGAACGCGTGGCGATTATTCCGTTGCCCCTCACGCCCGTTGACCACGACGGTGTCGTTGTGCGTGGCGATCAATTTCTCGCGCGCGTACCCGTCCGCCAGCAAAGTCTTGACCACGCCTTCCAACTGCCAGGGTGTGGTGGAACAACTCGGGTACCAGATTTGCCAAGAGATGTTGATCTTGAGCAGGGTATCCTTGTCTTTGGGTAAATTATCCTGATAGTGCGCCAATTGCAGCAACCGCGCGTAATCGTCGAGCACGGTAGCGGGGGTGGTGCGCACAATAGCAACTTGGCCCCGCCCAGGAAAATTCTTCGGGTCAATCATTCAAAAACCTCCCACAGGAATCTGCGGCGAGTATAGTCGAAATTTTGGCGTTTGTCGAATTGCGTGAGTGTGTGTTATAATTTCAACAGCGGTTTTCGAGGAGGCGCGATGGAACCACAAACGGTTGTCCTGCAACGCAAAATCATCGGGGTCTTGATCCGCGCGGCGCGCGAAAAAGCGCGGCGCACGCCGGCGCAGTTGGCGCAATGCTTGGGTGTGACCGCGGCGCGCGTGCGGCAGTACGAAAACGGCGCGCGCGATCTGTCTCTGCCCGAATTAGAACTCATCGCTTTGTACTTGCAGACGCCGCTTTCGTTTTTCATCAGCGGCGAATCCACGATTGAAGAAGAAGTGCCGCAAGCGCCCAAGCCCGACCAAATGCGCGCGCGGCGCGTGACGCTCGGCGCAAAATTGAAACAGGCGCGGCAAGCCGCCGGCAAAAGCAAAGAAGAATGTGCCCACGCCATCGGGCGCAAGCCGGGAACGCTGGGGCGTTACGAGCGCGGCGTCGGCGAGATCGCGTTGCCCGAGTTGGATACACTGGCGCGCTTTCTCGGCGTCAACCTGTTTTATTTTGTCGAGAACACGGATGACGCAAGCGCGACGAGTTTGCTCGACTTGGAAAAACTGGCACGCATGCCCAGAGAAGTGCGCGCGCTCGTGCTCGACCCAGGCAACTTGCCCTACTTGCGGTTGGCGCTCAAGTTTCGAGATATTCCGGCGGAGCGGCTGAATGAACTGGGCGAGATTATGCTGGTTGTGCGTCGCTAGCCGGCAATCACAGTGCGCGGGAGTGATCAGGATGGATGCGGAAGCAATGTATGCGGAAGCGAAAAAAATTTACGAGCTAGGGCAAACGGCGGAATCGCTTGGTTTGTTCGAACAAGCGCGCGCGGCGTTTAGCGAACAGGGCGACCTTGCCCAAGCCGCCCAAGCCGCGAATGATCTTGGCGTCGTCTACTATCTGGTCGGCAAGCGCGACGAAGCACAAGCCATTTTGCGGACGGCGCTTGCCGAATTTGAAAAACTGGGCAATGTGTTGGGGCAAGCCAAAGCGATTGGCAATCTGGCGCAATTGCTCAACCGCGCCGGCGAGCGCGATAGCGCGGCGGAACAGTACGCGCGTGCGGCGGACTTGTTCCATCAACTCGGCGAAAAGCGGTTCGAGTTCGAGACCTATCGCGCGTTGAGCCAGATGGAATTGCAGCGCGGCAGATGGCTGTCCGCAATTGCGACGTATGATCGGGCGCTGGCGGCGAAAGGCGGCTCGGCTTTTCTGCGCTGGCTGTTGCAGATTCCGTTGCGCTTGGCGGGGATGCGTTAGCCGAAAATAAACCGAGGCAGGGGCAAGCCCTCTGCCTCGGTTTTGATTTTTACTTGACGCTAAACGTCTTGACCGTGTCGAGCGTGCCGTTCACGTAAACTTCCACGCGATATGATCCCAGGGGCCATTGCGTGGTCGGCTTGAGGGAGAAATCAATATTGCGCGTGCCGCTTGTGGTCGTCTCTGTCGTGTCAATCACCGTGTTGGGCGCGGCGGCAGTGCCCACGTCTATGGCGATCCAAGTCGCGGTGAATTTGGTGTTGGCGGGCGCGTTCTGCGTTTGCGCCACCGCGTGGAAAATCGCGGCGGGTTTGAAAGTGGTCGTGGGGTTCACCGGTTCTTTGGTGTCGCCTTTCGCGTCTTCTGCCAGCACCACGTTCTTGATCAGCCCGGAGGGTTTCGGGACCGGCGCAGTGGTTGGTTTGGACGCTGGGGTTGGGTTTTGCGCTTGCGCGCCGGTGATCGCAAAATTCAGCGTGCGATCCAACTTGCTATTCACAAAAATTTCGGCTTTGTATTTGCCGGGCGGCAACTTGCCGGCTTCGGGCTTGAACGTAAAATCAACGTTGCGCGATCCTTCTGCTTTGACTTCGTACTCGCCCATCTGCGTGTTGAGCACCGCGCCGCTCCCAACATCCACCGCTGTCCACACGATTTTCAACACGGTGTCTTTGGGTGCGTTCGCAATCGTCACGATGGCATGGAACACGGCTTGGTTGCCGTCGAACGTATCGGTAATACCGACCGGCTCATAGTTGTCGCCTTTGGCATCGCGCGCCATCACGCCGTTGACGACGACATTCGCCGGGGCGATGCTGGGCTTGGGCAACGGCGTCGGCGAAGCGGGGGGCGCAGTCGGCACGGGCGTCGGTTGCAACGCAATGACCGGCGTGGGTGTCGGTTGATCCATCAACGCGAGAAACGCAAATGCGCCGAGACCGAGCAAGCTACAGACGACGCAGAGACTCAGCCCCAGCCCAATGAGCAGAGGCACAGGCGAACTTTTGTGCGGCGCAGGTTGCGCCACCGGCGCAGGCGCTGGCGCGGAAACACTGTCAACAGAAACCGGATTGCCGCACTTGTCGCAGAACTTGGCGGGCGGCGTCATTTGCGCACCGCAGTGCGCGCAAGTAGTCAGTTGTGTCACGGGTCTATCTCCTCGTGTTGGTTTTTTGTTTACATCAAGGCGGAATAAAAAGAGTCGTCGTTTCCCGAACTTGCGCTATTCTAGTAAAATCGGCGCGCGCTGTCAATGGGTGGACGCGCAAATTGACAGCCCACTCTAAATCTCTATAATCGAAACACAAATGCGCGCTGATGAGGGCGTTGGGGGAATCTTGAATCCAAGTGTGGATTCAGGCGGCTCAATTAGGGTTCATGCGCCGGCGGCGCGAATCTTGCCGATAGCGAGATTCACGGCGTCGGCGATTTAATTTAGGGAGACGTATGCCAAAAATCGAAACCGATCTGCTCGTGATCGGCGGCGGTGCAACCGGCGTGGGAGTTGCCTGGGATGCGGCGTTGCGTGGGTTTCGTACCGTGCTCGTCGAAAAACGCGACCTAACGCATGGCACAACCGGGCGTTATCACGGTTTGTTGCATAGCGGCGGGCGGTACGTTGTCAAAGACCCGCACAGTGCAGAAGAGTGCATCCGCGAAAATCGCATCTTGCGGAAAACGCACGCGCACTGCATCGAAGACACCGGCGGCTTTTTCGTCGTGACGCCGGAGGATGTGAACGCTTATCCCGATCAATTCCAAGCCGCGTGCAAAAACCTCGGCATCCCGTGCGAAGAAATTTCGCTCCGCGCAGCGTTGCAACGCGAACCGCTGATGAACCCGCGCGCCGCGCGCGTGTTCGTCGTGCCGGATGGCGCGGCGGATAGTTTTCAGGCGACCCACTCGACCGCGCAAGCGGCGCAGATCGCCGGCGCGCAAATTCTCAACTATCATGAGGTCGTCGCGCTGATCCCAGCCGAGGGTGATCCGGCGCGCGTTGTCGGGGCGCGCGTGCGCGACGTGGCGCGCGGCGAGGACGTGGAAATTCGCGCGGCGCTGACGATCAACGCGGCGGGCGCGTGGGCGGGCGTGATCGCGCGCACCGCCGGCGTCACCGTCAACGTGATTCCCGGCAAAGGGACGATGCTTGCCGCCAATCATCGTCTCATCAACACCGTGCTCAATCGGTGCAAGATGCCGGACGACGGCGACATTATCGTGCCGATTCACACCGTCACCGTGATCGGCACGACGGACGAAAAAGTCCAAGACCCGGAACATTTGACGATTGAACCCTGGGAAGTCGAACTGCTGTTGCGCGAAGGCGACAAACTGATTCCTGGGATCAGCCAAGCGCGTTTCGTGCGCGCATGGGCGGGCGTGCGCCCGTTGTATCAGGAGCATTACGCCGGCGCGAGCCGCGATGCGACGCGCGATTTCGTCGTGCTCGATCATGCGGCGCGCGACGGCGTCGCCGGGTTGCTCACGATTATCGGCGGCAAGTGGACGACCTTTCGTTTGATGGCGGAGAAAACCGTGGACAAGGCGTGCGAACAATTGGGCGCGCGTAAGCCGTGCAGCACTGCCGAAACGCCGGTGCCCGGTGTCGAACACGGACACTATTGGCTGGGGCATCGCTTGCGCGAGGTCGAGCAAAATCATTTGCAGAGCGAACTCGTGTGCGAGTGCGAACTCGTCACACGGGCGATGCTCGAAAATGCCGCGCGCAACAATCCCACGCTCACGCTTGACGATTTGCGGCGCGACGTGCGGTTGGGGATGGGACCCTGCCAGGGCGGATTTTGCACGTATCGCGCCGCCGGCATTTTGCACGAGCTACAGGTTCAAAATTCACAATCCAAAATTCAAGATCCAAATACGTGGCATGTCGCGGATTTGCAATCGCCCGCGCGCAACGCGAAATTGGAAATTGGAAATTGGAAATTGGGAGTTGGGACTCCCAATCTATTGTTGCGCGATTTTTTGCAAGAGCGGTGGAAAGGACTGTTGCCAATTTTGTGGGGGCGGCAATTGAAACAGGAACGGCTCGATGAGCTGATCTATCTCGCGCTGATGAACGCCGACCATTTGCCGGACGAAGATGCGGTGAGTCCGATGAGCGATTTTTATTCGCGGCGCGGCATTTCAACGACGGCGGATACGGAGGCGCGCGATGCTTGATCTGATCGTCATTGGCGCGGGGCTGAGCGGTATGCTCGCGGCACACACGGCGGCGCGCGCGGGCGCACGCGTGGCAATCGTGAGCAAGGGCTTGGGGGCGTTGCACTGGAGCGCCGGCACGATTGACGCGCTGGGTTATTTTCCGGATGAAAAAACGCCGGTGTCGTCGCCACTTGCCGCGTTGCCGATGCTCGCGCCGAATCACCCGTACACCTTGTGCGATGCGCCGGCGGCGTGGCGCGAGTTTGCCGCGTTGACCCACGCGTGCGGCTTACCCTACGCTGGCGCGAACGCCGACGCCAATTTGTGGTTGCCTTCGCCGGCAGGGGCGGCGCGTCCCACCTGGCTCGCGCCGCGCGCGCAACTCGCCGGCGATCTCGCGCGCGCAGAGCCGATGCTGATCGTTGGCGTGCGCGGGATGCGCGATTTTTTCCCGGAGCTGATCGCGGAAAATTTGCGAAAGCAAAATCACGCGGCGCGCGCGGCGTTCGTGCCGCTCGAGGTGATCACCGCGCGGCACGATAGCAACTCGGTGCAACTGGCGCACGCGCTCGACGATCCGGCGCGGCAACTCAAACTCGCGCGCGAATTGAAAAAAATCGTTCAGCGCGGCGAACGCATCGGCTTGCCGGCGATCTTGGGTCTGGACAATCACCCGAACGCGTTTCAAACGTTAGAGGCGGAAACCGGCGCGGCGATCTTTGAGATTCCCACGTTGCCGCCAAGCGTGCCCGGCATCCGGCTGAACGATGCCTTGCGGCGCGAACTGCATCGGCTCGGCGTGCGCGTGGACGTGAATATGGATGTGCGCGGTTTTCACGCGGACGGGGCGCGCATCGCGTTTGTCGAAAGTGAAACGAGCGGGCAACCGCTCAAGCATCGCGCGGAAAAATTCTTGTTGGCGACCGGCGGCATTCTCGGCGGCGGCATTCAAAGCGATCCCACCGGCAAAACCTGGGAAGCGGTTTTCGATCTGCCGCTGACCATTGCGCCGAATCGCGGCGATTGGTTCCGCGCGCGCTTTTTCGATCCGGCGGGGCATCCGATCTTTCGCGGCGGCGTCGCCGTCAATCGCGTGTTTCAACCGGTGAACGCGCACGGTGCGCCGGTGTACGCCAACTTGTGGGCGGCAGGCGGTGTGCTCGCTCACGCGGATCCGATTCTCGAACGCAGTCTCGAAGGCGTGGCGATTGCGACCGGCGTAGCGGCAGGTAAATTCGCCAGCCAAGCGTAAACGGTCAACTGGGGCATAGTATGCACACGACATCTTGGCACTCGGTGAGCATGACGCTCGACGAGTGCATCAAATGCAATATCTGCACGAGTTATTGTCCGGTGGCGGCAGTCACCGATAAATTTCCCGGACCCAAGTATGCGGGTCCGCAGGCGCAACGTTTCCGCGAGAGTGGGCAGATCACTTCGCCGGATGTGTGGGTGGATTACTGCTCGGCGTGTCGCGTCTGCAACGAGGTGTGTCCGAGCGGGGTCAAGATCGCCGAGATCAACGCGCGCGCCAAAGCGCAAATTGTGCACGAGCGCGGCATCCCGCTCCGCAATTGGTTTTTTGGGCGCAATGAAATTCTGGGCAGGATCGGCAACCTCGCGCCGCAGATTGCCAACCTGGGATTTCACAACCCGGTGAGCCGGTTGATGGCGGAAAAAATTCTGGGCGTCGCGCGGCACGCGCCGATTCCGCACTGGAGTACCGAAGGCAATTTTCGCGCGTGGTTTGCGCGGCGTGAAAAATTACGCGCAGAAAAAAAGGTTGCCTACTTTCACGGCTGTTCGACGAACTATTACGAGCCGGCGGTTGGCAAAGCGGCGGTTGCGGTGTTGGAGCATCTCGGCTACGAAGTGGTTTTGCCGCCGCAAAATTGTTGCGCTTTGCCGATGCTCAACAACGGCGAATTTCCGGCGGCGGAAAAATTGTTTCGGAGCAATCTGAAGAAACTTGCGCCGTATGTGGATCGGGGGTTGCCGATTGTCGGCACGAGTACGAGTTGTGTGCTTGTCTTGCGCGAAGAGGCGACGGAAATGCTTGACCTTGAAAACGCGCAGACGCAGGCATTGAAAGCCGGGATGTGGGATATTTCCGAGTGGTTGCGCGAACGGTTGGAGCAGGGTGAACTGCCGACCGATTTCCGCGAATTGCAGATGGTCGTGCCGTACCACGTATCGTGTCAGGCGCGGGCGCATCGCATGGGCAGACCCGGGCTTGATGTGCTGATGCTGATCCCAGGTTTGGATGTCCGCGAGGGTAATGCGAAATGCTGTGGGTTGGCGGGCACATACGGCTACAAGGCGGAAAAGTACGACATTGCGATGCAGGTCGGCGAAGACGCGTTTCGCTTTGTGCGCGCGCAAGGTGAAGGCGTGCGCTATGTCACCGCCGATTCCGAGATTTGCCGCTGGCAGTTGGAGCACGGCACGCAAAAATTGGGTCGGCACCCGGTCGAAATTCTTGCGGCGGCGTACGGGCTGTATGATCTGGATCGGCGCCAGTTGCTGGCGGAAATGAAATGAGTGGAGCGATCATCTTCGTGCCGAAATCGGGCGAAGGGAGAGGATGCGGTGAAGAAAATAATCTGGGTGTTGGCAATTTACGTCATGCTGATTAGCGGCTGTGCGGCAAGTTGGGTGCCCGCCGGCAGCAAACCGCTCGTGCCGCTGACGTTGCAAGAGGCAGACCTGTACCGCATCGTGAAAAATGCCGAGTGGAAGATTGCGGGCGGCGCGCCGGACAAGATGGTGTTCGGCAAAGTGGTCAGTCTCACATTTGTCGAGCCGGACGTGGTGCAGATCGCCGGCAAGCGTATCAAGCCGAATGGCGATCAACTCGACGGGAGTTACGATTTGAAATTCGCCGTCGAGAACGGCACGCTGACCGCGCAGATCGTCGCGTTCACCGGCGCCGAGTTCGATCTTGCCAGCTCGCAAGTGCGCGCGCTGAACGCCGAGTTGAGCCAGGTGTTTGCCGATGCCGTGACCCAGGTTCAGGGCAAGGCGGCAACGTCCGTGCGCGTTACCGGCGGCGATGTGAAAACGCTCAAGATTATGATCGAGCCAAAGTGAGGCGCGCCGATGGCTGATTCGAAACATTCCGTGACTGGTTCGCCGCGTGTGCGCGTCTGGCAAATCGTTCTCGCCGCGCTGGTGATCGTGGGCGCGGGTTGGCTGTTCTTCGGCACGATCCAGCAAGACGCCACGCCGGTGACGGAGACGTTGCCGCTCGCCGCGCAGGGCGCGTTCGCGCAAAAATATTGTCAGCAAGTTTTGCTCGTGCGGAGCGCCGGCACGTTGCGGAATCTCACCGAGCAAATGTTTGGCGATGCGACAGCGGTGGATTTGATCGTCTTTGCGACGAACGCGCTGGCGAATTTCGATCCCAGTTTCACCAAAATCCGCGACGACGTGCCCTCTAGTCCGGGACAACGCTTGTGCATTCCCGCGTTCGACGCCAAACAGATTGACGGCGCGTGGTCGGTTGTGGATTCGCAGACGCTCAAGTTTGAAGGGATTATTACGAAAAACACGCCGACGCTGTTGGCGCAAAAATTGACGCCGACGATTCGCACGTTAGTCGTCAACAGTCTCGGCGGCGAAACGGAGGGCGGCATTCCGGTCGGCGAAAAAATTCTCGCGCAGGGTTTGGACGTGGTGGTAGACGGCGCGTGCGCATCTACCTGCGCGAACTATTTTTTTGCGGTCGCCAAAACTAAAACGATCCTGCCGGGCGCTTGGGTCGGTTGGCACGGCGGGCAAACGACGATGCTAATGTCCGTGCCGTTCAAACTCGATCAGACCGGCGTGCCGAGTTTTTTGCACGGCATGTTCACGAGCCAATTTGAACCTTGGGCGAAGCGCGAGCAGGCGTTGTACGCGCAGGCGGGCTTGCCGCTCGATCTGCTGACGTATTCGTACTATCACGCCGTTTTGACCGACAGCGATTTTTGGTCGCCGTCGCCGCAAACATACGCGGCGTTTGGGATCACAAACGTGAACGCGGCGTGGTACCCGGTATCGGAGACCGCGTTGCAGGAGGTCGGGCGTGCCGCGTTGCCGCGACCACAACGCTTGAGCGGCGGTAACGTGATCGCAGATTGGCAGGCAAAGGCGCGCGTCAAGATCGCGCAAGAGAAGTTGGCGATTGCGCCGCCGGCAAAATAAGTGTGACCCGCCCAGGGCACGGCAAACCAACGCCGTGCCCTGGGCTGTGCGTCGGCAGGCGGGCTGAAAATTTTGCATTGACAGGATGCGCCGTTTGTGATATAAATAGTGTAATAATACAATAATGTGTTATGGCTTCCTGGAGAACCGGATGGCTCCTGATCGTTTTACCCCGCTCTATCGCTGGCTGGTCGAAACCTTGCGCGACGAAATTGCGCGGGGCGTGTACAAGCCCGGCGATGCGCTTCCCACGGAACATGAACTCATCGAACGCTACAACCTCAGTAGCACGACCGTTGCGCGCGCTATGACCGATCTCGCGCGCGAGGGCTGGGTGTATCGCAAAGCCGGCAAAGGCACGTTTGTGAAACGCGACAAGTTGGAAGAGCGGTTGGTGCGGCTCAAGTCATTCGTCGAAGAAATGCAGAGCCACAATATTACCCCCATTTTCCGACTGGTTTCCGCTGGCGTGGTTGTGCCTCCGCCTGAAATTGCCCGCTTGTTTAAACTGGCTCCCGCTCACGAAGTGTTTTTGCTCAAACGTATTTATATCGCCGATGACGAACCGCTGGCGACCGCACTCGGCTACTGGGCGCGCGACATTGGCGAAAAATTCGCGCAGTATGATCTAACGACGGCCGCGCTGTATGAAATCGTCGAGCGCGATTTGCGCGTTCCCTTGCTGGAGGCGGACGAGTCCATCAGCGCCGCTGTCGCCGACGCTGCACAAGCGCGCGAGTTGCGGGTGCCGCGCAAAGCACCGCTGCTCGTGCGCCGGCGTTTAACCTATACGGCTGAGATGCGTCCCGTTGAATACACGACAACCTTTTATCGTGCGGATCGCTACGAGTACAAAATTCGTTTGGCGCGCAAAGATATTTGAGCGCAAAGGAGGTGCGTGTTCCCAGTTCTTTGTCTCGCTGGAGTAATCGTTTGAAGGAAAGCCAAGATTCAAAGGAGAAGCAAATGAAACGAATTGCCCTTTTCACTCTATTGCTCGCCGTGCTGTTGCTAGTTGCGTGCGCGACCCCGGAGCCGACCAAAGCACCCGTGCCGACCGCTGTGCCAGCGCAGCCGACCAAAGCGCCCGAACCTACGAAGGCGCCGGAACCGACCAAAGCGCCCGCGCCGACAAGTGCGCCAGCGCCAACCACTGCTGTGCAACCGACCAAAGCGCCGGAGCCGACCAAGGCGGCGGAGCCAACCAAAGCCCCAGCCGCTACGTTCGATTGGAAACAGCGCGCGGGTGACACACTCGTTTTGTATCTGCCGCAACACCCGTGGACGACTGCCATTCAACCCTTCTTCCCGGATTTTGAAAAACAAACTGGGATCAAACTCGAAGTGCAAACCTTCGCCGAGGCGCAATTGCGCGACAAGGTGCTCATTGCGTTGCAAGCCAAAAGCTCCGAGTTTGATTTTTGGATGTCGCTCAAGTCGCGCGAGGGCTTGAAATACTATCGCGCCAATTACTATGAACTGCTCGACAAATACCTCGCCGATCCGAAACTGACCCCGCCGGACTATAACGTCAAAGATTTCGCGGCAGGTCCGTTTGGCGGCGAAAAATTTGAAAACAAATTGACCGGTCTCCCGATCATCATCGAGGGTCCCGTCGTCTTTTACCGCAAAGACTTGTTTGACGCGGCAAAGATTCCGGCGCTGAAAAAGATCGAAGACCTTGAGACTGCCGCCGCCGCGTGCATGAAAGCGAATCCTGGGATCACCGGCGTCACGTTGCGCGGCGATCCGAATGCGATTGCGTACACCTTCGGGCCGTTCCTGCGCGCGTTCGGCGTGAACTATCGCGATGCCAACGGCAAATCGCAACTCTCCAGCCCCAACGGGTTGAAAGCCGTCGAGTACTATACCAAGTTGGCGCGCGACTATGGCCCGCCCGGCGTGGTGACCTATTCGTTCGCGCAATCGTCCGCGCTTTTTGGCGGCGGCAATGCGTGTATGGAAATCGAATCGTCGAATGAACTTTCGACGATCGTTGATCCGAAGAGTTCCAAAGTAGTTGGCAAGGTGGGCGTGATGCCCTATCCGCCCGGACCCGGCGGCGACGTGCCGACGGTTTTGCAATGGGGCGTGAGCATCAACGCCAACTCGAAGAAGAAGGAAGCCGCGTGGTTGTTTGCCGTGTGGGCGACGAGCCAGGAAATGCAAGCCAAGTTGCAACTCAAAGGCATCGCCAGCCCGCGCTCCTCGTCGTGGGAAACGCCCGATTGGAAAGCACAACTCGCGGGTGATGCCTTGCGCGCCGAGTGGGCAGCGGCGGTCAAGTACGTGGCGGAAAAAGGTTCGGGCGAGGTGGGTCCACCAGCCATCGAGCAACCAACCGTTCGCAAGATCATGGGCGATGCGCTTGACGCCGTGATCCTTGGGCAGAAATCCGCCGCGGAAGCGATGAAAGCCGTGGACGTGGAATTGGACAAAGCCGAACGTTAGGCAAGTCGTGGGAGATTGGAGATGTCACGCGCTCCAATCTCCCCATCTTGGAGAAGTGTATGCAGGGAACCCAACCGCGTGAGAGTTGGCTCTCCGCGACGGATCGGCTTGCGCCGTTGTTGATGCTTGCGCCGGCAACTATTTTCACCTTGCTGATGATCGGTTTTCCGTTCGTCTACGCCGGGTATCTCTCGTTGCATAAACTCACACTGGGATCGCCCACCCCGCCGATCTTTGTCGGCTTGGACAATTATTTCAAGGCGCTGGATGATCCGGTGTTCTGGACGGCGTTGCGCGTCAATCTCTTTTTCTATGCGGTGGGTCTGTTGCTTGAATTGGTGTTGGGTACGTACATCGGCATTTTGTTTGGGCAACCATTGCGTGGCGTAGCAGTGGCGCGGGTGCTTGCCGTGTTCCCCGCCGTCATTCCTTCGGTGGCGATTGGTTTGGTGTTCGCGCAGATGTTCGATCCCGCGCAGGGGTTGTTCAACTTTGGTTTGCGTGCGCTTGGGCAACGGCCGCTGGCATGGCTCGCCGCGCCGAATACTGTTTTGCAGAGTCTCTTGCTCGTCGAGGTGTGGCAGTGGACGCCGTTCATTGCGCTGATCGTGATGGGCGCGATGCAGACTTTGCCGACGGAACCCTACGAAGCCGCGGTGATTGACGGCGCGTCCGGCTGGCAGATTCTGCGCTATCTCACTCTGCCGCTGTTGCGCCCGGCGATTGTTGTCGCCGCGATGCTACGCACGGTGGACTTGATGCGAATTTTCGACAGCGTGTACATTATGACCCAGGGTGGACCCATCAACTCGTCCATGACGCTCAACGTCTACGCGTTCACGCAAGGGTTTCTGTTTTCCCAGTTCGGCTATGCCAGCGCGATCATGCTCGTCTTGCTAGCGCTGACCGCGCTCGCCAGCGCGAGTTTGGGCGCGTTGCGCCGGAGGTCGAGCGGATGAAACATCTTACTTGGCGCGAGGCAGTGGCCAAGACATTCATCTATCTGCAAATCGTGTTCGTCCTGTTTCTGATCTTGTTTCCAATTGGGTGGATGGGCATGTCGTCGTTTCGCTACAACGTAGACATTACGGCGTACCCGCCCAAATTGCTCGCGCCGGTCACCGGCGAAAATTATGTGAACCTCGTGCAGATCAACAACTTTGGGCGCATCGCCGTCAACAGCGTGATCATCGTGACCGGCTCCACCGGGTTGGGCATGTTGCTCGGCGTGCCGGCGGCGTATGCGGCGGCGCGGTTCAAAAAACAAAAGTGGGCATTCCTGATCTTGCTCGCGCGCATGTCGCCCGGCATCCTGTTTCTGATTCCGTGGTATATGGTCGCGCTTGCCGTGCAAATGACGGACAATTACCTAACGCTGATCTTGACGCACACCGTCATCACGATGCCCGTGATCGTTTGGCTGATGATTTCGTTTTTCGAGGAACTGCCGCCCGATATGGAAGAGTCCGCGCTAATGGACGGCTGTTCGCGGTTTCAGGTGCTCTGGCTGATCGCGATCCCGCTTGCTTTGCCGGGCATTGCGGTCTCGGCAATTCTGTCGTTTATTTTTTCGTGGAACTATTTTCTGTTCGCGCTCGTGCTCGCCGGCTCCAAGACGATGCCATTGACTGTCGCCGCGTTTCAGTTCATCGGCACGTCGGCGGTGAACTGGGGCGGTCTCATGGCGGCGGCAACTGTCATCAGTATTCCGCCGATGATCTTGACGATGTTCGTCCAACGCTGGCTCGTCCGCGGCCTCACGGCGGGCGCGGTGAAAGGATAATACGGAGTGAAGAGCGCAAAATTTCTCGGGCAAGATAAAATCATTGTCGAAGATACGCCGATGCCACAACCCGGCGCGGGCGAGGTTTTGCTCAAGACCAGTTACTGCGGCATTTGCGGATCGGACAAGCGGCTGTTTCACAACGGCGCGAAGGTGACGCCCGGGCACGAACTCACCGGTGTCGTCGTCGAAAACGGCGCGGGCGCGAATGTGCCGGTCGGCACGCGCGCCGCGATCTACATTCACAAGTATTGCGGCGCATGCAAGTTTTGTCGCGCCGGCGAAACGAATCGCTGTTTGAACGGCGGCGGGCTTGTCGGTTGGCAAACGGCTGGCGGGTACGCCGAGTACTTGCTCGCGCCGGCATCGTCCATCATTTCCCTGCCCGATGACATCAGCGATGCGGAGGGCGTGCTGTTGCTCGACACTATCGGCACAGCGGCGTATGGTATTCGCAAGTGCGTCGAAGCGGCAAACTCGCGCGTGCGCTCGGCAGATGCCGCGGTGATCGGATGCGGTCCGCTCGGTCTGGGCAGTTTGCTCGTTTTGCTGGGCATGGGCTGGAAAAATGTTCATGTGTTCGATCCAGCCGAGTCGCGATTGCAAACGGCGGTGGCGTTCGGCGGCAAGCGGCTGGATCCCAGTTTGCCGGCAAGCGAAAGCCGGTTCAGCATCGTCGTCGAAGCGAGCGGCAGTCAGCCCGGTCGGATGACGTGCCTCAATTTGGTCGAAGCGGGCGGCGCAGTGCTCTTTCTCGGCGAGAGCGATGTGCCGACGACCGTGCAAGAGACACCCAAGCTACGCCGCAAGGATTGCAATTATCTGCGGACGTTTTACTTTCCGATCAATCAAGCGCAAGAGAATATGCAATTGCTACGCGCGTGCCGCCCCCAGTATCGGCAAATGATCGCGGACGTGGTGCCGCTCGAAGGTCTGGAGCAAGCGTTCACGGATTTTATCGCCGGCAAAACGCTCAAGCCGTTAGTCAAACCAAATATTGAATCCTAGTAAGTTTCCGGTTTCAAGTTGTCTTCAACCTGAAACCGGAAACTAGACTAGAAACCAAGGAGGATCGAAATGAAATTTTTTCTCGACAGCGCAAAAATTGATGAAGTGCGCTATGCTAACCACATGTGGAACATTGACGGCGTGACGAGCAATCCGCGCCACGTGCGAAATTCCGGCAAACCGTTTCTCGGGGTCATCCGCGAACTGGCGAAGGAATTTGAAGGCACGGACAAGCACATCTCCGTCGAAGTGAATCCGCATCACACCAACGCCGAGGCGATGGTCGAAGAAGCCGTGATCATCGCGGCGATGTCGAAAAACTTTGTGATCAAAATTCCTGCGACCGAAGCCGGCTTCAAGGCGTGCTGGATGTTGAGCCAAAAAGGGATTCGGGTGAATCTCACGCTGGTCTTTTCGCCGGCGCAAGCCTTGCAAGCGGCGCGGATGGGCGCGGCGTACGTGTCGCCGTTTATCGGTTGGAAGGAATCCAACGGCGAAGAAGTATCGCAGTTCATCGAAGAGATCGTGACGATCTATGACAATTACGGGTACGAGACCGAGATCATTGTCGCGGCGGTACGCAACGCGCGCCAAATCGTCGAGGCGGCGCTTGCCGGCGCGGACATTGTGACTGCGGGATTCGACGTATACAAAGACGCGTTCGATCACCCGTACACGGCAAAGGGCTTGAAACTGTTCAGTGACAACTGGGATGCCACGCCGTACGAATAAAGGATGAAGCCGGAAGGATGAAGGATGAAAAAATCCATCCTTCATCCTTCAATCTCTTTGCCAAATCTTTCGCGTTCGATTTTTATTCGTGAATCCTGCGAATGAAAAAAACAAAATTGGCGCCGATTCGCGTGATTTGCGGATGGCTTTTTGGTTTGGCGCAGGGATTGATCGTCCGAATTCGCTTTTGACGATCTGGTTCTCTCGCGCTCCAGTGCGGCGGGCGAGGACAGGTTTTCGCGCGCACGGATTGGGTGTATAATCGCGCCGCCGATTCGGGAATAACCGAAGCCGGAAATCGAGGAGAGGTATGAGGTACGGGACAACTGGGAAAATTTTGCGCGTAGATTTGACAAATCAGACTTGGCGGGTGGAAACGTTTGATGAAGCGTTTTATCGCTTGTATCCCGGCGGGAAAGCCATCGGCGCGTATTTGCTCTTGCGCGAGTTGGAACCTGGGGTGGACGCGTTCGATCCGGCAAATATTCTGACGCTG
>CAIKBD010000372.1 GCA_903825565.1 uncultured Anaerolineales bacterium
ATGGCTCGTTTTTGCATGCCACGAGCATACCCCAACCCCGCAAGATTTTCAAGTTACGACACTAGTCTGACGGCTCAAGAAGCGGGGCCCACGCGGCTCTTGGAGCTCATTCGCAGTCATTGGGGGATTGAGAACGGGTTGCACTATCGGCGCGATGAAACCTTACGCGAAGATTGGTGTCATTTGAAACAGGAAGCACGCCCCACGCGCGATGGCAGTGATCAACAATCTCATTGTCGGCTTGGTGTTGCGGTTGGGATACCCGAACCTAGTAGTAGACCACAAAAGTTTTGAGGGGTGAACCGCACGATTTCATGCTCGGATTTCACAAAGCAACCCCTCAGAATTTATGTGGCGGACTACTAGCTGAAGCGCGCCGATATTTCGATGCCCATCCGCAAGCCACGCAACGATTAGTTTTGCTCCATTTTCCGTGACTATTGAAAAGCCGTGAGCGATAGTGTTTCGATATTGACTTTTCTAAATTCTGTTGTATACTACCAATGTTGGAATGTTGGTATATTTAGAACAAATGAACAAAATCTTTTTCAAGGAGGAAAAGATGCCAACAGAAACAATTAATCGATCGATCAAACTTCCCTACTATCAGCAGTTGTACGAAATCCTCCGCAACAAAATTGCTCGCCAGGAGTGGAAACCAGGTGATCTGATTCCCGCCGAATCGGAACTCATAAAGCAATACGCAGTCAGCCGAAACACGGTCCGCCAAGTGCTCGACATGCTCGTCAAGGAAGGACTGCTCTATCGTGAGCGTGGGCGGGGTAGCTTTGTTGCCCATCCAACTGTTGAGCAAGGACTCGTCCGCATTGTGAGCTTCACCGAGGATATGCGCCAACGCGGTTTTGATCCTGGGACTCGGGTTTTAGGTTCTGGTCTAGTCGTTGCTTCGCAAGAAATTGCTTCACAACTTCAAGTTCCCGAAGGCGAAGAACTAGCTCGGTTAGAGCGTTTGCGTCTTGCCGATGGCGAGCCAATGAGTATCGAGGAATCCTTTCTCGTGCATCGGCTTTGCCCTGACGTGCTCAATGGTAACTACGATAAGAATCCTCTGCGCCAAGCACTCGAACAAAATTACGGGATTCGGCTGGTACGCGCCAAGCAGATCATTCGTGCCGTAGTTGCCACCAAAGAACAAGCGCAACACCTCTCCATCATGTCCAAAACCCCTCTCCTACTCATAGAGCGCGTTTCGTTTTCCCAAAACACAGTCCCGGTCGAATTTATGCGCGTGTTCTATCGCGCTGATCGTTATACGATTTACAGTGAGTTACACGACTAAAGGAGACATGAATGCATTCGCTAAAAATCTCTGCCGGTGTGTGGTACCTCGGCGCAACCAGCGACCGTTTTGTAAAACAAGGGTATCGCCCCGATCGGACGATGGAAGAAAAATTCAAGATTGCCGCCAAGATCAAGGGTGTTGGCGGTTTGGAAATGCACTATCCTACCGAAGTGACGGACGCCAACTACAAATTTCTCAAAAAACTAGCCAACGACCTAGGGCTAAAGATCGTTCAATTCTGTCCCCACCTTTGGGTTGATCCTCGATGGAAATTCGGTCAATTCACCAATCCCGATCCAAAACTCAGGCGCGAAGCGATTGATCTCGCCAAGCGCACAATGGACCTGGCAAGCGAAATGGAAGCGGAGATCATGGTTTATTGGCCCGCACAGGATGGCTACGACTATCCCTTTCAGATGGATCATCGGCAGGCACTGGATGATTTGGTCGGCGGCCTGGCGGAGTGGGCAGATCACAACCCGAAGCAAAAAGTGGTTGTCGAATACAAGGCGTGGGAGCCGCGCGCCCACATTCTCCTGCCCACCATCGGTCATTGCATGACGATTGTAAATGAAATCAATCGTCCCAACCTGGGCATTAACATCGATGTCGGTCATGCGCTTATCATGAAAGAGAACCTGGCTGAATCCATTGCGCTTACCTGCCGCTACCAGAAATTGTTCCACACCCATTGGAACGATAATTGGAAATTATTCGACGACGATATCATCCCAGGCACAGTGAACTTTTGGGAAATGATCGAAGCGCTGTTCTGGCTTGATGAATGGAAATACGATGGCTGGTTCGGGCTTGATCTGTTTCCGTATCGTGAGGACCCCGCCCTCGTTGTAGAGGAAACAATCCGCAATTTGGAATTTGGGTACGAGTTGCTTGATCGTGTGCCGCGCGATGAATTGCGCGAATGTTTCCGCACATCCGATGCGATCAAGATTGTCCAGTTGCAACGCAAGATGCTGGGTGGATAAAAGAGGCAGAGAGCGACAATGGACGTTGTAACCCTGGGCGAAATCTTAATTGATATGTTTCCAGCAGAGGTGGGGCGCAAACTGGTGACAGTCACGGCGTTCCACCCAAAGCCAGGCGGAGCGCCAGCAAATGTGGCGGTGGCGGTCAGTCGCCTGGGCGCGTCGAGTGCATTCATCGGCAAAGTGGGCGACGACTTGTTCGGGCATTTTTTGGTTGATGTGTTAAAGCGCGAAAGAGTTGAAACACGCGGGATACGCATAGACCCCGAAGCGCGAACGACGATGGCGATCATCGCGATGCCAGATGTCAATTCAGCCGAGTTTGTGTTCTATCGCAATCCTGGTGCAGACATTCTCTTGCGCGCCGAAGAATTAGATCGGGACCTGCTTCGTTCGGCACGCGCATTTCATTGTGGCTCGCTGAGTCTGGTCAGCGAACCCGCGTATGGCGCGACACTGGAAGCGATTCGTCTCGCGCGAGCAAGTGATGCGCTGGTTTCGTTCGATGTCAACTATCGTCCCAGTTTATGGCGCGACGCGACACAAACAGTAGAAAAAATTCGCGCGGTAATCGCGCAAGTGGATTTGCTCAAGGTTAACGAAGCCGAACTCAAATTGCTCACGGGAAACACAGACCTAGAAACGGCGGCACAAGTATTGCTGAACCTGGGACCAAATCTGGTCGTGGTGACTTGTGGCGCAAAGGGAAGTTATTTCCAGATCGCGGAAGGCGGCGCGCACACCCCCGCTTTTTCCGTGCAAACAGTGGACGCGATTGGGTGTGGCGATGCCTTTATGGCTGGGATGCTGACGCGCCTTGTGTCGGCAAACAATTGGCGCACGGAATTAACGGTGCCGCGTTTGCGCGCGCATCTCCGGTATGCCAACGCCGTGGGCGCACTCACGGCGCTTGGACAAGGTGTGATTCCTGCGCTACCAACGGCTGAGCAGGTTGATGATTTTTTACGTGAACATTCTGGTTGATTGGAGTGGTTATGACTCGTTCCTCGAATTTAGAACACGACAAGCTTAAGGAAATTGCGCGACAACTTCGACTGGATGCGCTTGAAATGACGACCCGCGCCAAGTCAGGACATCCCTCCAGTTGCTTTTCGTCCGTTGAAATCGTAGCCGCATTATTCTTTGGTGGAATCTTGCGCTATCGAGCCAATGAACCGCATTGGGCAGAGCGGGATCGCTTTATTATGAGCAAAGGTCATGCCGCGCCGTTGCTCTACGCGGCTTTGGCGACGGCGGGCTATTTTGACCGAGCCGAGCTACTGCGCTTGCGCGAAATGGATAGTCCATTGCAGGGGCATCCGATTCTAGATACTATGCCAGGCGTGGAAGCCACCACCGGATCGCTGGGGCAAGGGCTGTCGCTAGGAATTGGTCATGTGCTGGGAGCTCGATTGAATCAGCAAACTTTTCGGGTGTATGTTTTACTGGGTGATGGCGAATGTCAAGCGGGGCAGATTTGGGAAGCGGCGATGGCGGCGACGCATTTCAAATGCGATACTCTGACTGCCATTCTCGACTATAACAAATATCAGGAGATGGGCCCCCTAAGTCGTGAGATGGGAATCGAACCGCTTGCCGAAAAATGGCGCGCGTTTGGCTGGCATGTCGAAGAGGTAGATGGGCATGATCTTGGCGCGCTGATCGAAAAACTCGATGCGTTCAAACAGATTCGCGGCAAGCCGCAAATCTTGATTGCCCATACGATCAAAGGCAAGGGAGTGTCGTTCGTCGAACAAGACTATACGTGGCACGGTCGCGCGTTGAACACAGAGCAAGCGCAAAAGGCGCGGGAGGAAATTCTATGCAACTAGTGCTTTAACAATTTAATCTTGCGGGGTTGGGTAATACTTGGCGAAGACGCGGCGAGCATCTTCCTTGGTGAACTTCCAACGAATTGTCACCCTCGCGTCATTGCGCGGCTTTTCCCACGCCACCAACTCGGTTCC
>CAIKBD010000373.1 GCA_903825565.1 uncultured Anaerolineales bacterium
CGCGATGGCAGTCCAAATACTTGCACCGAGCGTCCACACTCCACCGCAAACGAAAATGACGTTTGCGGAATTTTTGGATTGGTGCGACGAAGACACGCTCGCCGAATTTATCGAAGGAGAAATCGTAATGACTTCGCCGGCGTCAATCAACCATCAGCAAGTTGGCAGTTTGCTCGAAACGCTTTTGCGCGTGCACGTTGAAAAACACGATCTCGGCAAAGTGTTGCGCGCGCCCTTTGTGATGCGCCTGCCCGAACTGAATCGCGCGCGCGAGCCGGACATTCTCTTCGTCGCGCACGCCAACGCGCACTTGTTGCGCCCGACGTTTCTCGACGGCGCGGCGGATTTGGTCGTCGAAATTATTTCGCCCGAAAGTTTTATGCGCGACCACGCGGAAAAATTCATCGAGTACGAACGCGCCGGCGTGCCGGAATATTGGCTCATCGATCCGGAGCGCCAAGTCGCGGAATTTTACGAACTGGGTAGCGCCAAACATTATCAGCCCGCGCTCGTCGCGGACGGCATTTATCATTCGCGCGCCGTCGCCGGCTTTTGGCTCCGCCCGGACTGGCTCTGGCAATCGCCCCTGCCCGCCACGCTCGATCTGTTGCGCGAAATGAAAATCCTCTAACCCAATTATCCTCAACCCGGAGTTACGCATGTCCAACCCCCAAACCCTTTTGCAAGAAACGCAAGCGATCTGGGATCAGAACGCGCCATTTTGGGACGCGAAAAGCGGTGATGCCGGCTTGTCTATGCAACGCACGCTGATCGCGCCGAGCACCGAACGCCTGCTCGCGCTCCAGCCGGACGAACGCGTGCTCGACGTGGCGTGCGGCAACGGCGCGTTCGCGCGGCGCATGGCGGCGCTTGGCGCGCGCGTCGTCGCGTGCGATTTCGCGCCGACGTTCATCGCTCGCGCGCAAGCCCGCACGCCGAGCGAGCGCATCGAGTACCGCGTGGTGGACGCGACGGACGAAGGCGCGCTCCTCGCGCTCGGCGCGCAAACGTTCGACGCGGCGGTGTGCACGATGGGGCTGATGGACATGCCGGAGATCGATCCGCTTTTGCGCGCGCTAGCGCAACTGCTCACGCCGCGCGGCCGTTTCGTTTTTTCGATCATGCATCCGTGTTTCAATTCGCCGCAGGGGCTAACCAAAGTGATCGAGGAAGAAGATCGCGCCGGCGAACTCATCGCCACGTACGCGATCAAGATTTCGCAGTACGCCACGCCGACGACGCACAAAGGGCTGGGGATCATCGGGCAACCGGCGGCGCAATATTATTTTCATCGCCCGCTCAACCAAGTGTTCGGCGCGTGCTTTCGCGCCGGCTTTGCGCTCGACGCGTTGGAGGAACCCACGTACGCGCCGCACGCGCCGGCGAATCGTCCGTCCAGTTGGGAGAATTACCCCGAGATTCCGCCGGTGTTGATCGCGCGCCTGCGCCGCGCGTGATTTGCGTTTTTGGCAAACGCTCGTACAATCTCGGCATCTGAATCTCGCGGAGAAGAGCGCGTATGCTACAAGAGCTGTCGCTGGGCTATCGGTTGTACGTCCTCATCGTCAAAGATCTCCTTGGGCTGTATTACAAAACGTACCACCGGCTCAAGGTGGAAGGCGCGGAACATTTGCGCCGCGAGGGTCCGCTGTTCATTATCATCAATCACGTCAGTTATCTCGAACCCTTTGCGCTGGGCGTCGCGTTGTGCGATCACGGCATTTTGCCGGTCAGCCATTTTTGGACGGTCTCCAAAAAAGAATTGTTCCAATTTCCGCCCATCGGCAAATTTCTGTCGAGTCTGGGAATGTTTCCGATTGATCGCGAAAAGACGGATATGGCGGCGATGCGGACGATGCTCGGCGTTTTTAAAGCCGGCAAGATGATCGCGATGGCGCCGGAGGGCACGCGCAGTCCCTCGGGGCGCTTGCAAGCGTTTCAACCGGTCGTCGCCAAGATCGCGATCTCGCGCCACATTCCGATTCTGCCCGCCGCCGCCATCGGCGCGGAACAAGCGATGCCGGTTGGATCGAAATTTGCGCGCCCGAAACAAATCACGATCCGTTTTGGCCCCGTATTTGAACTTGCCGAGTTTTACGACCAACCGCTGACGGACGCGGAAGCGGACCGCGCCTCGTGGATGATGCGCGAACAGATCGCCGCGTTATTGCCGGCGTGGATGCGCGAACTGCCGCCCCCCTCCGGGCGCGTCGGCGCGCGCAAGGTCTAAATCGTTTTGCAAAGATGCAGGAAGAGGGCTGAAGGATGAATTTCATTTTCATCTTTCAGCCCTCTTTTTTTTACATCTGGCGTCCACGACCGTTCTTACAAACCGCCCCAATGAAAACACGCGACGTGATGATTTGCGCCGGCATCGCGGAGCGGCGGTACGGCTTGGCGACATTCGGCGGTGGCGATGGGACAACGTTGATGAAAATTACAGCCCGTCGGTGGGTTTAATAGACTGGGCACTTCGCCCTTGAGCAAAATCACTTGCCCGCGTTTTTCTTCGACAAACGGATCGGGAATCGGCACGGCAGACAACAGCGCGCGCGTGTACGGGTGTAGCGGGTTTGCGTACAGCGATTCGCAGTCCGTCATCTCCACGATGCGACCCAGATACATCACCGCCACGCGGTCGCTGATGTGCCGCACGACCGACAAATCGTGTCCGATGAACAAATAGGTCAGCCCAAGTCGGTCTTGCAGCTCATCCAAGAGATTGACGATCTGCGCTTGAATGGACACGTCGAGCGCAGAGATGGGTTCATCGCAAACGATGAACGATGGATTCGTCGCGAGCGCGCGCGCGATGCCGATGCGTTGCCGTTGCCCGCCGCTGAATTCGTGTGGCACGCGATCCGCCAAGTTGGGATCGAGTCCGACCATCTGAAAAAGTTCGGCGACGCGATCTCGATATGCGCCCTTGCTCTTGACGAGACGATGCACCTTGAGCGGCTCGCCGACAATATCGCCGGCGCTTTGGCGCGGATCGAGCGAGCTGTACGGGTCTTGGAAAATCAATTGCATCTTGTGCCGTATGGAGCGCACCTGCGATTTCGACAACAGCGCAATGTCGCGTCCCTCGAAATGAATCTCGCCGGACACCGGGCGATACAAGCGCAACAGACATCGCCCCACCGTCGTCTTGCCGCAACCGCTCTCGCCGACTAGACCCAGGGTCTCGCCGCGCTGGATCGCAAAGCTAATGTCGTCCACTGCTTTCAAATCCGCGACCTTGCGGCGCAACAATCCTTTCGTCACCGGGAAATACATTTTGAGCTGTTGGACGTTCAACAAAGTTTCATCCGAAACCGCTCGTTTGTTTTCCGATGTTGGCATAACAACCGGCGATGCGGTGACACTCGGCTGCGTGACCGGCAAATGACACGCGACGTAATGTTGCCCGTTGATCTGTGTAAGCGACGGAAACGCATCGCGCTGACACGCATCAACCCGCCGCGCGCAACGCGGATAGAACGCGCAAGCGGTGGTTGCTTGCGTGAGACTCGGCGGCAGACCTGGAATCGGGACGAGTTGCGCGCCCTTGGGTTCGTCGAGGCGCGGCACGGATTTGAGCAGACCAACTGTGTACGGGTGACGCGGGTCGCCGAAAATTTCCTTTGCCGTGCCCGATTCGACGATGCGCCCGGCATACATCACGTAAATTCTCTGCGCGTACCGCGCGACGATGCCCAGGTTGTGCGTCACGATCACCAGCGCCATGTTCAAGCGGTGCACCATCTCGCGCAAGAGTTCGAGCAATTGCGCCTGGGTCGTGACATCCAGCGCGGTCGTCGCTTCATCGGCAATGAGCAATTTGGGATTGCAACATACTGCCATTGCGATCATCGCCCGCTGGCGCATCCCGCCGCTGAATTGATGCGGGTAATGATCAATACGCTGTTCCGCATCGGGAATGCCGATCACTTGGAGCAGTTCGATTGCGCGCGCGCGCGCAGTGCCCGCATCCATTTTCAAGTGAAGCATCAACGACTCGACGATCTGCCGACCAATCGTCAACACCGGATTCAGCGAGGTCATCGGCTCTTGAAAGATCATCCCGATTTTGCCGCCGCGAACTGCGCGCATCGGCTCGCTGTCGGATTTGAACTGGAGCAAATCCGCGCCATCAAAAAACACTTGCCCGCCAACGATTTTGCCGGGCGGCGTCGGAATCAATTGCAAAATCGAAAGCTGGCTCGCCGATTTGCCGCAGCCACTCTCGCCAACGACGCTGATAATTTCGCCGGCGTCCACGTGATACGAAACGCCGTCCACCGCGTGAACGGTCGCGTTATCCATTTTGAATTGCGTGGTCAGATTGCGTACTTCAAGCAAGTGATCCATGTTGTTCCTCAGAGCGTCCCGCGCAAGCGCGGATCGAGCGCATCGCGCAGACCATCGCCCACGAGATTGAAAGCGAGGACGACGAGCATCACGCAAAATCCCGGCGCGAAAGATAGAATGGGATTGCTGAGCAAATAACGATAGCCATCGTTGACCATCGAACCCCACGCCGCGCCGGGTGGCGTGATGCCCAAGCCGACAAACGACAACCCGGCTTCGGCGATGATCGCGACACCCAGGTTGAGCGTGATGAGCACGATCAACGGCGAGAGGCAATTCGGAAGCACATGCGCCAACATGGTTCGTAGATCGCTCGAACCAATGATCTCGCTCGCCTTGATGTAATCGGATTGTTTGACCGCGAGGACTTGGCCGCGCATCAAGCGCACGTACGTTGGGATCAGCGAAATGCCCAACGAGATGATCACGTTGTTCAATCCGCCGCCGAGTGCCGCGCCAATAGCGAGCGCCAACATCAAGGGCGGAATCGCCATCAACGCATCCACGCATCGCATAATCAAGGTGCTGATCCAGCCACCCAAATAACCGGCGAGTAAACCCAGGGTCATGCCGATCAATGCCGCCAAGCCGACCGAGTTGACGCCAACCGCGAGCGAAGTACGCGTGCCATAAATGATCCGACTCAATGTGTCGCGTCCCAGCGCATCCGTGCCGAGCCAATGCGCGCTCGAGGGTGGTTTGAGTGATTCGCGCAAATTCTGTTGATACGGATCGTACGGTGTGATCCAATCGGCGGTGAGCGCAACAAAAATCAAAATCGCAATGATGACCGCGCCAAAAATTACGACCTTGCGTCCGAGGAACACGCGCAGAAATCGTTGCCAGGATTTTGTATGCGGCGTTTGCAAGTCGCCGAATGCAGTCGAGGTTTGAGGCGCGCTTGGGATTATCGTGGTTGACATCCAGTCTTGCTCCTTATTCGTCGTAACGGATGCGCGGATCAATGTAGCCGTAGGAAATGTCTACGGCAAGATTTGCCAACGCGACCACGACGCCGACGATCATCACCATGCCTTGCACGAGAATATAATCTTTGCCAAAAACGCCAGAGACCAGCAAGCGTCCCATCCCCGGAATGTTGAAGACTTGCTCGACCAGGATCGCGCCGCCGACCAAGTTGCGTAATTGCATTCCCAGTAACGTCACGACCGGGATGATTGCATTTTTGAGCGCGTGCTCGGTGATCACTTGCCACTCGGACAAGCCCTTGGAACGCGCCGTGCGAATGTAATCCTGGCGAATCACTTCCAACATGCTCGAACGGGTTTGGCGCGTCAGCGATGCGAGCGGCACAAGCGCGAGGCAAATCGCCGGCATCACGAGTTGTCGGGTGCTCAACCAAAAATCATCGGTGGGCGCGGTGTACCCTTGCACGGGCAACCAACGCAGGTTCAACGCAAAGAAATAAATTCCCAGGATGCCGAGCCAGAAAATCGGCACTGCCATCGCAAGGTTGGCGGAGACATTGATGATCGAATCGAGCCAGCCGCCGCGCCGAACGGCGCTGAGGATGCCGGCAGGAATACTCACCAAAATACTGAGAAAAAGCGCGACGATGCCGAGGTGAAACGTGATGGGCAAACGCACCGCGAATAATTTAGCGACGCTCTCGCGAAACACAATCGAGTTACCCAGGTTGCCCTGGAGCAAATTCGTCGCCCAACGCGCGTACTGCACGTACAGCGGTTGGTCGAGCCACAATTCCTGGCGCAACGCTTGGATGCGTTCGGGCGTGGCGGTGTCACCCAGGATGAAGAGCGCGGGATCGCCGGGCGTGATGTGCAAAAGCGAAAACGCGATGAAACTCACGAGCACGAGCACGACAACAGTCTCGATCAAACGGCGAACAACAAACACGATCATTTCAGATTCCTTGAAAATGGGACGCGGACAAACGTGGATTATCTTTTGTAACTGTTCCCCCTGTCATTTCGAGGCGCGCTTTTTGCGCCGAGAAATCTCGTATTCGCACGACGGAGATTTCTCGCCGCTACGCGGCTCGAAATGACAGCCGGGTTGAGTAGCTACGTTTTTTATCGGCGTTCGATTATTTCGCCGGCGGCTTGGTGTTGGGTGGCGGCGGATTTTTCATGCCGAGCCGGAAAAATTCGCCGGTGTCTTTGCGTTTCCAATTCACCACGACGCTTTGATTCAGCGGATGCACCATCCAAATCGAACCGGGGATCGAACAGTCCTCGACGCAAATTCCACAGTACCAACATTCGTCCGGGTACAACACAATCGGCGGTTGCTTTTTGACCGGGTTCGGCATCAACACATCGGTGCGGCACACTTCGACGCACACGTTACAGCCGGTGCAAAATGTCGGGTTGAAATGAATCGGCACGTTCGGCGTCGGCGGATTGGGCATCATATACACTTTGTCTGGCATAACTATTTACTCCAAATTGTCCTTGCGCGGCGAGCGTTCTTTATCCGCGAATTTTTGTTCTCATTCGCGTGATTCGCGGATGAATTTACAACCCACTATGCGCTTGATAATTTTCCTCATAGCTCGGCGCATACGGTTCGCGCAAATGATAATCGAGCGGCAGTTCGCGCACCTTGACCTGGTTTTCTTCCAAGCGAATCGGCAGGAGCTTGTTCCATTCCGGCGGGTCAACCTCTGGATAATCAAGCCGATAGAAATTCAAAAAGCGACTGCTCGCTTTGCGCGCGAGCGAGGCGTGCATAATCATTTCGCCGACGGTGAGAATCGTGTGACATTCGAGCACGCGTTCGAGTTCGTGTGGATTCGCCGCGTACGTCTCGGTCAATTCCGATTCCTTGACGCTGTTCAAAATTCGCAAACCGGCTTGAAGCGTTTCCTCGTTCCGAAATGCTCCACAATAATCTTGCATCACGCGACAAAGCCCGGCGTTCAATTCTTTCCAACCGATGCTCGCGCGTCCCTTGTTCAGGTGAGCATACACGCGCGCTTTTTCTTGCGCGACTTGTTTCGTGTCGAGTTCGGAGGCGTGTGCGCTCAATGCGTACTTGGCAGCTTGTCGTCCGGCATAACGTCCGCTTGTCGCCGCGCCCGCGTGTTCACCCGCGCCGTACACCATACGTCCACCGGCATACAATCCTTCCAGGTTCGCTTTCAAATCCCAGTCCACCAGCAAGCCGCCGCCAAAGACTTCGCGCCACTGCGGGACCATCGAGCCTGCCGGATAATGCGGACTGCGATACGAATCGGGCGGCATCACCGGCGCTTGAAGCAGATCCTTGTCCGGGTCGAAACCGGCTTTCGTGTAAATGTCGTACACCGGAATGCGCGTCTTGCCTTCGTTGCCGACCATCAATCCAAAAATTGCGCGACGTTCGTGTTCGGGCAAGCCGGGCAAATCGGCGTACAGCGGCAATTTGATTTCGCCTTTGCGAATCAATTCGGTCAAGGTGTTGTCAATGTAATTGCCTTTGACCTCGCGCGCGATTGCGCCGCCGACCAAACCGCCGCCCATCAAAATAAATTTTTGGTCGGGCGCGGGTTGAAACCGTTCGGCGATAGATTTTAGTTCTTCGCCGTTGTGACTGAGCCAACGCACTTCTTTGCCGTTCGCGTCCACCATCGTGCAACCATACCAGGTATTGTCCGGATAACCGACGCCGTACTGAATGTACGCAAAGCCACCCGAACTGCCCATCGAGCGTTCCATCGCCGCAAATTCCGCGCCGGCATTCCAGCCCATCGCGTGCCCATCGCCGACGATGTTCAAATCGGCGAACGACGCACTGCCGCCGTTCAACTCGGTCGAGAACGTCCACTCGCGACGCGGATGCGCCATTGCCAGGATCGTCGCCTTGGATTTGAAAATGTAAAACTCGCCGGTGCGAACGTTGAACCCGGTCGCGCCGACGACGTGCGTGCCTTGTCTGCCATCCTGGGTCAACAAACTCGTCGCCATCACGCGATCAAAAATTTGCACACCCAGTTTTCTGATTTCACGCCACAAGCGCGGTTTCATGTCGTGACCGTAGACGCGCAACGTGTGGCGATTTTCATAATCGTACGTGAACAATAATTTCGTGGCTTCATCGCGAAACGCCGCGCCCTTGAATTCGTCGCGCACGTCGCGGATTTGCACGCCCATCTTTTCGCAATCGAGCAAGGTATCCCAGGATTCCTGGCATTGAATGTAACGCATCGGACCACAATCGTAACCGGCGAAACTGTCCACGATGGCGCGCGTGTACTCTTCGGGTGTGACCTTGCTACACGGATTGGTACACGCGGCTTGCCAATGGTCAACGCCCGCGCCGCCTTGCCCACTGCGTCGAATGCTTCCCTTGTCCACGATGGCAACCTTAGCGCCCTGGCGCGCGGCATTGATTGCGGCGTGGCAACCGGCGATGCCGCCACCCAGGACGAGCACATCAATATCCACCTGGTTTTCGACATCGTAGCGAATGGGATACGCCCATTCGGGAACCGACGCTTGGCGTTGCACAAAATTCCACCACGAACTCATATTCACCTCTGCTTGTAAACCTGGGATTGTTCTGAATAGACAATGAATTGGAACCGAGGGTATCAGTTCCAATTCATTGGGTCAATCTAATTTTTATGCTCAACCATCGCCACAGTTTAATCCGCGAATAACGCGAATGAAAAACAAAATTTGCGAAGATTCGTGCGATTCGCGGATAAAAACTATTTGGCGAACGGATTACTTGTCCATCCATGTCTCGGCGGGCGTCCAGGGCACACCAATTGTTTTGTTGAAACCATCGTTGTGCACCTTGATCTGCATCGCCGTAACACCGACGTTGGAGTGAATCCAAATCATCATCGCGTTGTCGTCGGTGCCGATCTTTTGCAAATCCCAGGTTAGCTTTTGCTTGGCGTCATTGTCTGCCGCCGCGCCAATTTCAGCCAACTTTTGTTGGAACGCCGGCGGGCGCAATGCATTGGGCAACAGCACACTGCCGGGCAAAAAGACGCGATTGAGCAAACCGATTTCGTTTGGCGACAAACCCATCGGTGCCATCGCGAGACCATCCTGCCAACCTTTGCCCGCATAGACATCGCCGTAACGAACCTGTTCCATCGCTTCGATCTTGGCATCAATGCCGACCACTTTCAGATAACCCTGGACGGCAGTGAGCATATCCACGATGATCTGTGGCGAGTTGGGCGTGTAGATCGTAGTCTTGAACCCAGTGGGATAGCCGGCTTCGGTGAGCAATTGTTTGGCTTTGGTCACATTGTACTTGTTGCCAACAACCTTGGTATTTTCGGCCCAGCTTCCCGGTGCGGCAGCTTGGTAGAGCGGCTTCCAATAACCATAACCCAGCGAATCGCAAATCGCTTGCTTGTCAATCGCAGTCTCGACGGCTTGGCGCACGGCAAGTTTGGCGAACGGCGAATTGGCATTTCCGCCGTCAGGCGCAAGACCGTACAACGCCGAAGCGAGTGTGGCGATGCGGTACTTGGTGTCTGCTTCTAACGCCTTGGCATCTTTCGGTTCGATGTTTTGCGTGACCTGAGATTCGCCGGCTTTGAACGATGCGAGGCGCACGAGCGGGTCGGCAATGATAACCCATTCCACACCATCGAGGTAGGGTTTGCCTTTTTGGCGATAATCAGCAAAGCGCGCGTACACTTGCTTGACATCGCGTTGCCAGCTCACTAATTTGAACGGGCCCGTGCCAACTGGATTTTTTTCGCTCCATGCCGCGCCACCGTTTTTCTCGAACGCGGCTTGCGAGATCATCAAGCCAACCGGACCGGCGAGCGTGATGAGCAGACTGCTATCGTACTTGCTGAGGTTGAGGCGAATTGTGTTGTCGTCCACAACATCAATCGAACTGACTGCCGCGAGTTCGGTGCGTTTCGAAGTGCGAATGCCATCCAAATTCCACTTGGCGACCTTGGCGTTGAAATCCGAACCATCGTGAAACTTGACGCCTTTTTGCAAAGCGAGGGTGATCGTTTTGTTGGCAACGTCCACTTTCCACTCGCTCGCCAGGTTGGGCACCGGCGCGCCGGTCTCGTCGAACGTAATCAGCGTTTCGAGACTAGTCACGGCAAAATTGAAATCATTCAACTTGGTCATTGTGGGCGGATAACCCAGGATGTCCGCATCCGGCACGGTCGAGATTTTCAACACGCCGCCTTGCGTGGGCGCTTTGACAGCAGCGGTTGGCGCAACAGTCGGTGCAGGCGCTTTGGTCGGTTCAGGGGCTTTAGTGGGTTCGGGCGCTTTGGTCGCTGAAACTGCCGTTGCCGCCGGAGCCGTGGTAGGTGCCGGGGCACTAGGCGCTACCGGCGCTTTAGTTGCGGCAGGCGGAACTGCCGTGGGCGGTGGTGGAGTCGCGGTCGGCGTGGGCGCGCACGCCACAGCGATCAACACAAGGAACAAACTAACGACAAGAGCAACTAACCAGGGCGAACGATTCATTTCTTCTCCTCCTTGATGAATTTATTATTTAAAGCGGTGAATATCTTGAAATGATTGTAGCGATCCAGATTGGCGTGTATTATAGTTGAATAAACGCAATACGGCAATCCCTAGGATTCAACTTCACGGCGTGTGCCCAATCGGTAGCTACCACTTGGCAAAGCGCAAGTCTCCACGCTGGCGTAAAATCGAGACGCTTCGGCGGCGCAAAAAGCGCACCTCACGTTTCCAACTCTGCCGTTTCATGTCGAATTCTGCGGCAATTGTCTATTCCACATTCCTTCTTGCGCAACTTGGGCGCCGGTCAACCTTACAACGATATTTAATCAAAAAACACTCTGCTTCGTTCGGTGCGAAGCAGAGTGTTTTTCCATTTATTGAACATGGCTGAAACCGTCTAGGGACGCGCACAATAAATCTCTAGAAACGTACTCCGCTAATAAAGTTCCGGCATCTCGATGGGTTCCGGCTGAGGTTTGCACACGCCGCAAAACAGCGCATCGGACACAACGACCGCTTTGGGAATGTTCGCTTCACCGACATAGATGGTGAGGATCGCAGGCATTTTTTTCATGTGGCTTTTACACAAGGCGCGTCCACAAAATTGACATACGCCACGTGCGTCGTCATCGCAATGAAAACATTTCATTTCTGCTTCTCCTCGCCGCGTTCAACTTTGTCATCAAGCGCCATCCAGAGATTGGACGGCAACGTGCGTCCGCGTTTCGGCGCAAGCCGAATACGATACTGCTGCGTACCGTGCATTTCGACCACGCGTAGATACCCCTTATCACACAAATCATTCAACAATTCGCGTGTGGGTGTTTCGGCTTGTGCCAGAAACACCATCGCATCTGCCAGAGTAATTTGTTGCTGCCGAATCATCCAGTTTAGGAAACGGCTGGTGGCATCTGGCAAGGTGAGCAGATCGGAAATTTGCAAGCCCAGTGATTTCTCGCGTGCTTCCAATTCGCCTTGCACGCGATCAAATAATCCTTTGCTCAAATCGTGCCTCCTTTCGGTTTATCAACGAAGGTGAAAAGAGTTCACCTCTGCAGGGAGAGAATCGAGCGAATAGTGAGCATATTGACATATTGGAACGTATTCTGCGCCATCGCCTCAGCCGTAGGCATCCATTCCTACTTTGCAACGTACTCACTAACTGATTCGATTATATGACGCAGACGAAAGCATGTCAACATCGTATCACGGTGTATTCGTCTATGCGGTGAAGCGATTGCTGCGGTCAATCAACGTCACTACAGAAACAGCGTGATGTGGTCATCGAATGTTGGCGCTCAACGTGGAGTAGAAAATTCTGACATGCCCGGTACCTCTTCTCGCGCATAATTTTCGTAGAACAAGAATCGTCCCAGGACTTCGGATGCCAAGACGATTGCAAAAGCCAGAAACATGCCCATTTGATTTGTCATTAGTGCGGAAACCAGCGCAATAGCGATGCCGGCATACGCCAAACCCCAGCGCCATCGCCGAATGGTCGCGTGGCTTGCCGCGCTGACGGCGACCATCTTGCCAAGCGCCCCAGTTTTTCGCATTTCATCATCCCGCCTCTGGGCAAAGAAATTCTGCAGGACGACGAGGGCAACGCCCAACCCTGTCAATGCCAACCTGCACGCGGGAACGAATCCGGCGACCAACAGCGCGCCCAGTAAAAACGCGGTGATGAAAAACGAGATCGGGGTGACAGTTGAATTCCAGGTCGGAACCGTACGGAGACGATACACTTGTGCCATCACAAAAACAAGACCGAGACCACTCGCGAGCGTTGCCAGCGCCGCGATGTTTTGCGTTTCCGCATCGGTGAGGCGAAACAATTGCCACAGCGCCAAGCCAGTGCTCGCGGCGAAAAACCAAGCCGCCAAAAATATCTCGCGGCTTAACCAAGACGAACGCAAGTTGAAAAACGCGCGCCAACTTTTCAGCGGCGAACCCAGGTGTAGGAACGAAACCAGCATCGCCAACGCCATCAGCGCTGGCGTCACAAAAGAGAGCGCGACCGATAATTGGCTCCATCGCGCCAGCGTCGAAAACACAAACACGCCAACCGCGAGTTGCGCGAGGAGCGTAAAAAACACCAGCGGGCGTTCGGTGTTCTTGCGTTTGGCGCTGACCTCTTCGCCGTTGGCGATGCATGCCGATGCAAGATTGGGGCGCGCCGCCGCGGGATGCCGTTTGATAACGAGCGCCGGTTCGGTCAAGCGGGGTGAAGCGAGTGGCGGGATCGAATCAAACCCATTCGGCAGGGTGCGCAATTCGGACAGCATCCCAAAATCGAGTACACGCATCGGGCAAGCCGCGACACACGCGGGCGCTAGTCCTCGTTCGAGATTGTCCACGCACAGCGTGCATTTGGTCATCCGCCCGCACCGTTCGTCGTACTGCAACGCATCGTAGGGACAAGCCCAGCTACAATATTGGCAACCCAGGCATCGGTCAGCCGCAATCAACACAATCCCATCGGCGCGTTTCGTGATCGCGCACGCGGGACACACTTCAACGCAAATCGGGCGCGCGCAATGATTGCACGAAATTGAAATGTTGTAGGCAAACACATCCGAGTACCAAGCGTTGCCTTGCTTCTTCCATTCACCGCCGGTCACTTCGTAGACGCGCCGCCACAACATGCCGACCGGTAGTTGATGTTTGTCTTTGCACGCGACCTGACATGCTTTGCAACCCGAACATGCACTCGCATCGAAATAAAATGCGAATTGAGAATTAGATTCTGGCATGTCTTGGAGTTCAACTTTCCGCGCGTTCGATCTGAACCAGAATCGTTTGCTGGGTCGAAGCAAAGCCAAGCGGGGTCCATCGTTCCGAGGTCAAAACGTTGATGTTGCCGCGCCGGTCAATTCCATTTTCATCCGGCGTCCACGCTGCGCCCTGGGGAATATCCACCACGCCCGGCATAATGCGCTTCGTCACGCGGCAGGGCAGAATCATCGCGCCAAGCTCGTTCCAGACTTTGACCAAATCGCCATCGTGAATTTTTCGGGGTCCCGCATCCAACGGATTGATGAACACGCGTTGCGGAAACGCTTCGGCGAGCCAATCGTTATTGTCGTGCGTCGAGTGAACGCGCGCCAAAGTATGATGCCCGATTGCTTGCAAGGGATATTTCTGTGAGGGGCTGGAGTATTCTTCGATGTATTTCGGCACAGCTGGGATTGCCGGATTTTGCATCGCATGCAAACGCGCGGAGAAAATTTCGATCTTGCCGGAGGGCGTATCGAGCGGATGCGCTTGCGGGTCGGCGCGAAAATCGGCAAAGGCAATCGCGGGTTCGGTCACGGCATTGGCAAAGACGCCGATGTTGGATTTTTCAAATTCGTCGAGCGACGGCAAATCAGGAAAGCACGATTCGCGATAGCGATTCAAAAGCCATTCGACCCACTGCCGTTCATCGCGCCCTTCGGTGTACGCTTCCGCGATGCCCAGGCGTTCGGCAATCTCGGCGCAAATTCGGTAATCGCTTTTGGATTCACCAAGCGGCTCGACCAGCTTGGGCATCAGGATCACTTCATCGCCAAACTTCCAACCATCCTCGACGCCCCACATTTCGAATTGCGTACACACCGGCAAAACAATGTCGGCATAGCGCGCGGTCGGCGTGAGAAAGTTATCTTGCGCCACGATAAACTCGACGAGCGATTCGTCTTGCAAAATGCGCGCGTTGCGATTGACGTTTGCGTGTTGGTTGATCAAGATATTTGTGGCGGCGGCATAGATCAACTTGATGTCGTTATCCAATTTGTCCGCGCCCTGAACGCCATCCGCGCGCGTCATTTCGCGTCCGCGCAGAATCGCTTCCGTCCACAAAAAAACCGGGATGGTCGCCTTGACCGGATTTTGTCCGATGGGAAACGTACTGCGAAATGCGCCGCCATCCGGCGCAGGCAAACCCAGCCCGCTCGCCCAGCCGCCGGACACGCCGACATTGCCGGTGATCGCGGCGAGGACGCAACCGGCGCGCACAACTTCTTCGCCATACGCGCGTCTCTGCATGCCGTAGCCTTGATACAACACGCCGGGTTTGATTGTGGCGTACTCGCGCGCAATCCGCGCGATGGTTTCGACGGGAACACCCGTGATTGTTTCCGCCCACGCCGGAGTTTTCGGAACCTGGTCGTGCACACCCAGCACATAATCCGCGTAGCTTTCAGCGGATTGAACACCCTGGGGCATTTGCGTCTGATCGAACCCGACGCAATGCGTGCGAATAAATTCCTCGTCGCACAATTCTTCGGTGAGCATGACGTATGCCATCGCCGTCATCATCGCCACGTCCGTGCCAGGGCGAATCGGAATCCATTCATCGGCGAGTGCGGCGGCGCTCAACGTGTGCCGCGGATCAATGCAGACCACGCGCGCGCCCTTTTCGCGCGCGAGTTTCACAAAGAAATCCGAGTTGGTCCCGTCGCGCATCTCCGCCGGATTCCAGCCCCACATTAAAATATATTTCGAGTTGAGCCAATCCTGGCGTTGATTGCCGGTCTTGAGCGTGCCGTAAACGTATGGCGTCGCCGTATTGATTGCGCCCCAACTGTAACTGTTGTAAAAAGTGAGATGCCCACCGGACAAATTCATCAAACGCCGCACGGTGGGCGAACCATTGAGCTGGTTATAACTTCCGGTGCCATAAGGGACAAAGATCGCGCTGTTGCCGTAGGTCTCTTTCACGCGGCGAATTTGTGCGACGACCCTGTCGAGTGCTTCGTCCCAGGCGATGCGCGTGAATTTTCCTGCGCCGCGTTTGCCGATGCGCTTGAGTGGATACTGCAATCGGTCGGGGTGATACTGTCGGCGCAGATACGCGCGACCGCGCGCACACGCGCGCAATTGTGGCGCGGCAATCAAATCGGGACGATCATCCGTTTCAAGTTGGGTGATTTTTCCGCCGCGGATGTGCGCTTTGAGCAAGCAACGCCCGCCGCAGTTGTGCGCCGGACAACCCACGCGCACGATGCGCTCGGGCGCAACGATTGGCGGCGGCTCGGTCTTGCGAAATGATTTTACCCAATCAAGCATGGTATTTCCCTGGGTAATGTTTACAATTCGTTCAAGCTCTTGTCCGCAAAATGCCGAACGAACTCGACCAGTTGATACACATCTTGAAAATTGGTAACCAACCCCACCGAAATGCGAACCGCGCCGGTACTCTTATCGTCAATACATCGGCGGAAATCATCGAGTGTCATCTGGGTTTTATCGGCAAAGCACGCTTGGAGTTCCGTGGATTCGATGCCGAGCGCCAACTCGCCGCTCCCGGGATTGCAGAAACAACCGGTGCGTAACGAAATGTTGACCTGGTTCGCGCGTTCTTCGACGAGGCGATGGTCAATGAAATGCCCATTGGAATCGTACAGGTTCAGCGTGATCGTGCCGCCGCGATTCGCAGTATCCAACGGACCATAAATGCGAACCACCGGGTTGCCATTGCGATGCTTGATCTGTTGCAACGTTTCCAAGAGCCAGCCGGTCAAACATTGAACGCGCGTGTGGATCGTCTCAAGCCCGATCTTGGCGAGATGCGCCAATCCGATTTGCACGGCGGGCAGGATCAGATAGTTCAACGTGCCATCTTCAAATGCCTCCGCACCGGGTTGGAAATAGTAACGATCCCCTTGCACCGATGCCACAGTGATCGTGCCACCCGCAAACCAGGGCCGATGCAGTTTGGCAAGCGTGCGCCGCCGTGCCAACAGACAGCCCACGCCGGTGGGATAGCCAAACATTTTGTAGAACGAGATCGGCACAAAATCCGGTCGCCAACGACTCAGGTCGAGCCGATTGGTGGGCGCGAACGCCGCACCATCCAACAACACATCCCAGCCCCGGGCATGCGCGGTAGCAATCCAATCCAGCGAATGTTGCGCGCCGGAGAAATTCGATTGCGCCGGGTACGCGAACAAATTATTTTTCCCCGGCTCCGCCCGCTCCAAGAGCGCCATCAAACGGGTCTCGTCAATCCGCATCGGCGGCGGCAACATCGGCGCATAAGCGACATGCGCGCCATGCGCTCGCGCAAACTCGCGGATGCCGTTCACCGAATTGTGATTGTCGAATGTGAGCACGTACTGATCGCCCGCACCAAACGGGTACGACTCGCCAACCAATTTCAGCGCGCCGCTCGCGTTCATGGTGAAAATCACAACGTACTCGTCGGGCGAGGCGTTGAAAAACTCGAGCACGGCGAGTCGTGTTTGCTCGATCAAGTGCGTCATCGCGAGCGAAGTGGGATTGGTGGAATGTGGATTGCCAAAGACATTGTTCAGCAGGAGATCGGTGTGAAGACGAACCTGGGATTCCGCGTACAGCCCGCCGCCGGTGTAATCGAGATAAACATGCTTGAGGCGATCCAGTCGCGCGTATTCGGTTGCACGCATTTCATCGAGCCGTTGGGTTGTTTGAAATTGGGAATAAGATTTGTGAAATGTCGCTTCTACAGCGGCATAGTGAGCATCCTGAAGCACGTCATTACTTCCTTTGTCTACAAATTTTGGGTAATCGGTTTGTGGAAAGAGGCGCGCCGTTTCCGAGTACTGGCGCATGCACCCTTCCATTTGAGCAAGAAGAGAGTCCGACTAACGGCGTTTAATATATCATAACGACAAGCGTGCGTCAATCATTTCCACGCACCTTCTCTACGGATATTTCGAATGATCGCTACTGGATTTTTTCGTTCTCTAATCCAATTTGACAATATTCACAATATGAATATATTCAAATTGAATTAAAAATGACACGTATCCCTTCGGCAAAGGAGACAAAGATGAAACATGGTCGATTCTTTCTGGCTCTCTTGATTTTTACACTGGCGTCCGTTGCTTGTCAGGCAGCCCCCATGGCTACCTCTTTACCGCCAACACGCCCCTCGGCAACATCCGCCCCAGTTCCCGCCTCCGCCCTACCGACAGTTGCTCTAGCCGCCCCCGCCGGCTCGCTGACTGTTTTTGCCGCCGCCTCGCTCACCGCCGCGCTCACCGACATTGGCAAAGCGTTTGAAGCCGAAAATCCCAGTAGCAGAATCACGTTTAGCTTTGCCGGTTCGCAAGCGTTACGGACTCAGATCGAGCAAGGCGCGAAAGCCGATGTATTTGCAAGCGCAGACAGCAACAACATGGATCCGCTCAAGTCTGCTGGTCTCATCGTCGGGACCACGCCCATCTTTACGCGGAATCGTCTCGTCGTCATCGCGCCGAAAGACAACCCTGCCGGAATCAAAACACTGCAAGACCTGACCAAAGCCGGCTTGAAACTCGATATCGCAGACGCGAGCGTGCCAGTCGGCAACTATTTCCTTCAATCCCTGGATAAACTTGCCGCCGATGCCGCTTACGGCGCCGACTTTAAAACGCGGGTGCTCGCACGAGTCGTCTCAAAAGAAAATGATGTCAAGCAAGTCGTGAGCAAGGTTGCCCTCGGCGAAGCAGATGCCGGCATCGTTTACCTGACAGACGCACAAGCCGCAATTGGCAAACTGGTGACGATTGACATTCCCGATCAGTTCAACGTGATCGCCGCCTATCCGATTGGCGTGGTCAAGGGCAGCGCGAATCCGACACTTGCGCAAAAATTCATTGACTATGTGCTCTCCGCCGACGGACAGACAGCAATGAAAAAATACGGCTTTGCGCCGCGTCAATGATTTCCGATATTGGGAAAACACATGTGCGTAACTTGGGGCAGGGGCGATGGCGCAGGATGGAAACAGGAAGACTGGATCGGGGCAACGAGATCAAACCAAGCCGGCGAAAATTTCTCGTGCCGCACGCAATTTGTCGGCCCAGTTTTTTTCGACATTATCAATCCGAAAATGCCTGGGATGATCGCGCCACGCTTCATTCAACCAACGATCCAGCGCAATCGCTTCGCCTGCTTCTTCGGGGCGATGCGACGCGGGAAAGCGCGTGTACGCATCGGGCGCACCATCGGCGGCGGTGACGAGATGAATGATGGCGGCGTAGCGATTGTAATGTTGTGCGCGTGTCGTGCGCGTGAAATCGAAAAACTCGTCCACCGCCCAGCCGCGCTGTTGCCAGAACGCGAGCGGATCAAGCGTGCCGCGATGACAAATGATCGCACGCGGATCGTTCGCATCGAGCGCGCGGTTCAGCGCGTCTTCGAGTCCGATTTGCAAATAGACCATCGCGCGCTGGAAAAGTTTTTCGGTGTACGGGATGTTGACAAACTTGGCGTAATGCACGGTTTCGGGCAGAGCGACGAAACGCTGTGCCCACGCGGGGTCGCGGCGCAAATCTTCAATGAGCGACGACTTGCCGCCGCCTGGTCCTCCAGTGAGAACGATGACGGGGCGTGGGTTCATCGGCGAGGACTGAATTGAAGCGATCACGATTCAAGTGCTTGCGCCATCTCTTTGCTTTGACGCAAGATTTGATTGACGACGGTTTGCGTATCTAACTTTTTTCGCTTGGCGTATTTTGCGATGAACTCGGTCACATCGTCGTCCAGATAGATTGGCAAATTGAGTCGCGCGTTGGGATTGTAAAATTTGCCGCGCACGCCTTTGGAAAAATCATATTCTTTTCTCATCGGTTTTATCTCCGAGCGTATTGTTTGATTTCAGTCCGGGTCGCTTTCCGCGCCGAGATCAAACGAATGTTGGCATTGTCCGAGTCAATCTCACGAAACGTGTGAATCACGATGAGAATGACCGTGTCCTTGTCTCTGCCCAACGTAACCCAGCGATCTTCCTCCTCGTCGTGTTCCTCGTCTTCGATTGAAATCATATAGGGATCACGGAAAACTTGCGCCGCGCGTTCGAAACTGATTTTGTGCTTTCGCAGATTCTCTTTCGCTTTGGCTGGGTCCCATTCAAAATTATATTGCACGGCTACTTTTCCAGCACGCTTTCGACTTGCGCGCGCTGAACGCCGGGAAACCAATCCAAGAAATCTTGAAGCGTCGCGCCATCGCGCAAGTTCTCGAACAAGGCGCGCACCGGCACGCGCGTGCCGCGAAACACCCACTCGCCACTGACTTTATCCGGCGTTCGTTCGACCGCCGAACACGCGCGCCAATCGCGCGCTTGAGTTTTAACCGCTGGTTTCATTCCTCGTTCCTTTCGACGCAAATTGGCGTGCCAACTATACAAAACCCAAAGGACTTGCCTTTGGGTTTGCTCCGGTTTTATCCGACGGTCATTTTCGATTTGGGCATTGTCGCAATCAGCGCGCGCAGAACATTATTGACCGTCTCGGGTTTGTCGAAAACTTGCGAGACATCGGGATCAAGGATGACGATCAGTCGTTCCTTTTTGCGCGCGGCAAAACGATTAGGGCGCGCCTTGCGGTAATCGAAACGATATTCGGCGCGCATCTCATCGGTGGCGCGGGTTTTACGTGTGGATATTTTCTTCATAGTCGTTACGCTCCCTGGGAGTTGGCTTGCGGGCGCTAAAAATCCGAATGATGCTCTCGGCGATTTCGGTAAAGCACACAAGAAGCAATCGCCTCTGCTTCGAGTATCCAACAATGATTTCGCGCTCTTCCTCAATTGAATGATCTTCATCGGGAAAGATTACGGCGAGCGGATCGTCAAAAACAGTGCTCCCTTCCTCGAAACCGATGTGATGATTTCGAAGATTGGCAATCGCCTTATTCTTGTCCCAGACGAATTTCATCGGATTGTCCTTGCCGATATAATACGCTCAATCGCGCGTTTTTGCAATTGCAGAAAATTTATCCACGAATAACGCGAATCTCCGCGAATTATTTTTTTATCCGCGTTCGTCTGCGTTCGTCTGCGTCCCATTCTTTTCCCCTGGCGTCACTGGCGGCGCATCGAAAATTGGCTTGTACGGCTTGATGTCCAGAATGGGTGTGCCATCAATCGCGTCCAAGCCGACGACGGTGATGGTGGCATCCGCCCACGCGACGACGCGCGTCAACGTAACGCCGATGGGATTGGGGCGATTCGCGGTGCGCTTGGTGAATAATTCCGACGAGTAGGGAACGCTAGCGTCAGCGTTCCCTACTACGCGATGCAAATGATACACGACGATCAAATGTTGCCCAATTTCCAACGCGGCGACAGCGGGCGCAAAGCGCGGTTCCAACACCAACCGACATTCCACCCCGCGCATTTCTTCTGGGCGGAGCGGCGCGGTGATGGGAGAGTGGACGTAGCCGATGAGGTGGTAGTAGATGGATGACATCGCCAGCACCTCATGAACATTAGATTATTCAGAATTGAATATCCAAACCTCCAACATCATGATGCCAGTCACTACAATCACTTGACCCACGGTCATCTTCATGTTTTTCGTTCATCTTGGATTTTTTGGCAAGAATACGTATCTTTGCTATTGGTCCCGTTTTTGCCTTACGATATAATGCAACTAGTGCTCTTGCGGCACTTTTCTCATCCTTTCTGTCAAAATCTGGTGAATTCAAAACCTCGCATAATGGTCCAACAACACTATCATTGTCAATCTCTGTTAATATCACAAGTGCTCTGAAACGAATATCCTTATCAGTATCTTTGAGCGCGTCAGCCAACACTTTAATTGCACGGGTACCTCCGCGCTTACCTAGTCCTATGGCTGTGTGAATGCGAACAATCTTGTCACTATCTTTGAGTGCCCGTTCCACCACGTGAGCATCACCAATCTTGCCCAGTGCCTCGGCTGCGGCTTGCCGCATTTCTTTGTCCTCGACCTTGAGTGCGGCAAGCATTTGCTCAAATGCAGGTGCGTCAATCTTGCCCAGTGCCTCGAATACGGTTTCTCGGGTATTGTCGTATCTACTTATGTCCTTCAATGTAGCAATCAACGGTTCAACCGCACGAGCATCACCAATCTTGCCCAGTGCCTCGGCTACGGCTCCCCGCACTGCGCTGTCCCTGACCTTGAGTGTGGCAATCAACGGTTCGACTGCACGCTCGGTTTCCATTTTCTTCACGTCGTTCAAATTCATTTCAATCCTCCTTCGCCATTCTCGGCGGAATGTGCGGCATGGGCAAGCCAACCGCTTGCCACTGCTCGCGCGTTATTTGCGTGCGTTCCAGCGTGCTCACCCACAAGGAATGCGCGCGCTGATACAAAGACGAACAATCCCGTCGAATTTAGTCGACGGCAACTCAGGTCGAAATCGGCTTGTACGGCTTGATGTCCAGAATGGGCGAGCCATCAACCGCATCCAAACCGACGACGGTGATGGTGGCATCCTCCCACGCGACGACGCGCGTCAACGTAATGCCGATGGGTTTGAGACGATTGGCAATGTGCTTAGTAAACAGTTGTAGCGATGAGTGGCTCGACTGCACGAGCATCACCGAATCGAAGAATGCCTGACTAGTACTACTAGCAGACCTGTCATTGGGTTTTTCATATCCCCCAAATGCTTACGCGCCAAGTCATTGGAGGACATAGGTGGAAGATTGTGTGCTGTGAAATATTTCTGAATACCATCAATACAGGATTTTGAACCCTCATCTACGGAACGCAACTTTGGAGACTCCCATTCTCCCTCGCGGACGAGATAGACTTCCGCATTCGGCATATTGGCGTTTCTGCGGACGATGCTTTCCCATTTCTCATCAGTTGTGGTATCGAGCATTATAAACTCGCTTTCTTCTGCACGGACAAAAAAGGCATATAACGCATCATCGGTTGATATGGATTTCCCTACTTGGACACCATCGATCTTTTTTAGATTTTCTAGCGCTTTGGCGACGGACTCGCGAACAGCCGTACTGCTGTCCTTGAGCGCGGCGATGAGGGGTTCAACGGCGCGCGCATCACCAATCTGGCCCAGTCCAACGGCTGCAGCCATCCGTACAAGACTACTGCTGTCCTTGAGTGCGGCAATGAACGGGTCAACTGCGCGGACATCACCAATCCTGTACAGTGCCATGGTTGCTGTGCCCCGTACAAGATGATTGCTATCCTTGAGTGCAGCAATGAGCGAATCAACATTGCGCTCTATTTCCATTTTCTTTACGTCATTCACATCCATTTCAATCCTCCTTCGCCGTTCTTGGCGGAATGTGCGGCAAGGGCAACCCAACCGCTTGCCACTGTTCGCGCGTTATTTGCGTGCGTTCCAGCGCGCTCACCCACAAGGAATGGGCGCGTTGATACAAGGACGAACAATCCAACGGCGGCGCGTCCAGGTCGGTTTGGTTCTGCGCGGCACTGCGATTCCACGCGCGGCACGCGCCGCCGCACAAGTAGCGCAAAGCGCACCCCTGGCATTGGTGGTTTGTGTTAACCGTGTGCGTGCCCAGGTCTTGAAACGCAGTCGCCGTGATGATGCCGCGCAAACCATCGCGCGCCGTCACGTTACCCAACGCCCATTGTGCGCCATGCCACGCGTAACACGGATACGCCTCGCCGTCAGGTTCGACGTACAAATTCTGTCCGATGCCGCACGACGCGACGGGATTGAAGCCGTACTCCAGCATCTCGCGCGGGTCAACGTGCGCCCACAACGTTTCGGGCACGATGTCAATCTCCGATTCAACCGCGCGACCCAACGGCAACAGCGGACGAAAGCGCGTGCGCTTGATTCCCAGTTCCTTGGCGAGCGCGCGCACCGCATCGCCTGGCGCGCCATTCGCTTGTGCGACGGGCAGAACGGTTGCCAGCGAGACTTGCGAAGCGCTCCGCGAATCCTGGGAATTTTGTAGCGCGATCAATCGCCGCAGATTGCCGACCGTCGCATCGTACGTGCCGATGCCGCGCCGCGCGTCGTGCGTCGCGCGGTCGCCGTCCACACTCACGACAACTTCATCGGTGCTGAACGCGACGCGCCGTAGCAAATCGTCATTCATCGGCACGACGAGATTCGTGCGTAACACGGTGAGGAGCGGTTTCAGTTCCGCGCGCGCGGATGCGAGCGCGTCCAGCAGCGCGTCGCGTTGCGGATGCGTCAACGGTTCGCCGCCCGTGATGACCGCGTGGCGGAAGCCGAGAGCGGCGGCTTGTCGGCAGGCGCGCAAAACATCTTCGACTGTCATTGCGTCCAACCCCACCCCAGCCCTCCCCTGCAGGGGAGGGTGTGGGAGGGGTGTGCCCGCGTCAGCATAACAATGCGTGCATCGCAAATTGCAACCGAATGTGACGTGCAAGTACAAATTGTTGAGACCGCGCGCGGGCGTGTTGAGTCGTTGATAAAACGCACGCATCGTCGGCAGTGTTGTCGCGACGTTCGTCACCAAGCCGAGCGCGTCGAGTTTGCGCGTCGCCTCATCGGGCGAGTTCGTCGCCGCGAGCGCGACTGCCGCGAGGATGCGCCGCGCGTGTTGCGCGGTTTCGTGCGGATGCGGACCGTCGCGCATAATCGCGAGCAATTTGCCGCGCCGCAGTAATCCCTTCCCAGGATCGGCGTGCTCCACGACCTCTTGCATATTCTCTGGCGCAAACACTTCCGCCAACGCTTGCTCGGTGATGTGATCGAACGTGCGTTTGTACGCTTCGCAGTGTGGATCGCGCAATGTCCCGTTGTCATTTCGAGCGAAGCGAGAAATCTCATTCATCGCGGACGGAGATTTCTCGTCGCACAAATCGCTCCTCGAAATGACATTTTCCGCGAGGGCATTATACGGACACCCACCGCGACAATACTTGACGTGCGCGCAATCGCCACACTCGTGCGCGATGTGGTCTTGCCGCGCTTGAAACATTTGCCAAATCGGTGCGTCTGCCATCTGCGCGCGCGATGGACAATCGTGAACATTGCCGATGCGATACTCGCTCATTCCCGCGAAACGCTGACACGGATAAATCGCGCCGTCGGGACCGACCGCGAGATAATCGCCGAGACAATCGCCGAACGTGCAAATCCCGCCGCGTCCCGCCGACACACTGCGGCACATCGAGTCGAGCGTACTCACGCGAATCTTGTCCACGTTCGCCAGATAATGTTCGAGCAAACCGATCAGCAAATCGCCGTGCGCCTGCGCGGAGAGTGTGCGTTCGCGATTTTGCGGATAGCGCAGTGACGGCATCGCCGCGTGAACCGACAAGCCGAGACCTTGGCTCACAAAGAAATCGAAAATCTCGTTTGCGCGCGGCGCGGTTTGCGCGGTGAAGGTGCAAATGCAACCTGGGTTCAAGCCGTGCGCGCGCGCGCGTTCAATCCCCGCCATCGTCCGCGCGAAATAACCCTTGCCGCGTTGCGCGTCGTTGATCGCTTCGGGTCCATCCAAACTCGTGCCGATGGAGACGCCGTACTCGCGGAACAACTCGCACAATTCATCCGTCAGCAACCAGAGATTGCTCTGCATCGCAAACTTTATTTTGCGCGGCGCAAGCCCATCGCGCAACATCGGCAATGCCATCGCATAAAAAGACGCGCCTGGGACAAGCGGTTCGCCGCCGTGGAATGTAATTTCCAGCGGGTCCTTGTCGCCAAGCGCGTTTATCCAGCGCACGATTGCCGCGACCGTCTGCTCACGCATTGACGCTTCGCCAACGTGCGGACCGAAACAATATGTGCAACTCGCCGGGCAAGCCAGCGAGGGAACGAGCAAGAGATGACGTGCCACCGACATCACTCCTAACGTGGGGCGTGCTTGCCAATCCGACCTTGCTTTGTGTGTGATTATATTGCGATTGTTTTCGCGCGGCAAATTTGGCTCAACAAATGCGCGGCAACATTTCCCCCATCAACACGTCCACGATACGCGTACTGCCAATGCGCGTTTTCATCAGCACACGCTTTGCTGGCTCGGCTTTTACTTCGCCGATGATGACCGCCGCTTCGCCGTACTGTGTCGCGCGCATCGTCGCGAGAATTTTTTCGGCGTCCGCGCGCGCAACGATAACGATGACCTTGCCTTCGTTCGCAATGTAAAGCGGATCGAATCCTAGCATTTCGCACGCGGCGGCAACTGCCGGGCGCACCGGCAGTTTGTCTTCCTCGATCACAATCCCCACGTTCGATTGCCGGGCGATTTCGTTCAACGTCGTCGCCACGCCGCCCCGCGTGGGATCGCGCAAAACATGCACGCGCGAACTCGCGCTGAGCATCGCGGTGATAAGATGATTGAGCGGCGCAACATCGCTCTGCACCGCCGTCTCAAATCCCAGGTCGCCGCGCGCGCCGAGCACGGCGATGCCGTGATCGCCCATCGTGCCCGACAAAATCACTACGTCGCCCGGTTGCGCTTTCGCCCCGCCGATTGCAACGCCAGTTGGCACAATCCCGACGCCCGTCGTCGTGATGTACAGTCCATCCGCCTTGCCGCGTTGCACGACCTTGGTGTCGCCCGCGACGATCTGGACGAGCGCCTCTTGCGCCGCCGCACGCATCGAAGCAATCACGAGCCGTAGCGTTTCCAACGCGAGTCCTTCTTCCAAAACAAAACCGGCGGTGAGATAACGCGGCGTCGCGCCCAGCATCGCCACATCGTTCACCGTGCCGCACACGGCGAGCCGCCCAATGTCGCCGCCCGGAAAAAAGAGCGGCGTGACGACGTGCGAGTCGGTGCTGATCGCGAGCCGTGTGTCTTGGCTTGGTTGAACGACGCCAGCATCGTCGCCCGCGCCAAGCGCGGGATTATTAAATGCTGGAACAAAAAGTTTGGCGATGAGGTCGAGCGACATTTTGCCGCCGCTCCCGTGCCCCATCACAATCTGCTCGTTGTGCGAAAGCGGGACAGGGCAAACGGGACCTTGCATAGTTATTGGATTTTCTGACATGCTCTCACCTAAACGACGAAAATTTTTGCGCCGCGTGAATGATGGAATGATCCTACCTGCCCAAGTAAGACGGCGCCTGACCTGGGTCGCTAACCGGCTCAAGTAGTTTTTAGGGTTTGGGAATAGCGGGTTGGTTTTCCAAGATGTGCGTTGCGTTTTTGGGTGAACGCCGCTGAATGGAATGACTCTGTTGGCGAACTCCGACGGGCGTTGGAAACGTCCGCCTCACTCAGGTGAAAACTCGGTGAACCGAGTTGCGCCAAGCGAGTTCCAACTGATTTGACCGCGCTGGCACGTCTTTGAAGCGGTTTTCCCAAATACTTGCCCCCCTCAAGGTTTTTGCTGTATAATATCCCAGGCAAGGGTATTATACAGCAAGTTGCTGTCTAATACATAGTTAGGCGCTTCACTCGACAAATCAACCGCAAAAGGAGTTTTCGTGAAATCTATTGCTTTACTCGGTGAATTCACACCAACATTCAAGCCCCATATTGCCACCAATGCCGCAATTGAACATTCGCGCAACATGTTTGGTATCTCTGTCGAAGGAGTATGGGTCTCGACACAAGATATTGATCCATCTTTGTTTTCTCGCTTTTCAGGTATTTGGGTAGCCCCAGGCAGTCCATATAAAAACATGGATAAGACACTTTGGGCAATTCAGTATGCTCGTGAGAATAATATTCCTTGTTTCGGAACATGTGGCGGTTTTCAACACATAATATTGGAATATGCACGTAATGTTCTTGGTTTCAAAGACGCACAACACGCTGAGTATGACCCTTATTCATCAGACCTTTTTATCTCAGCATTAACCTGCTCGTTGGCAGGACGTGAAATGAATCTTAATTTTATTGAAGGTTCACAAGTGGCTAAAATTTATGGCGAAAACTCAGCCATCGAAGAATATTACTGTAACTTTGGCGTAAATCCCGAAAAGATTGAATTGCTGAAAAGTGGTTCATTGCAAATTACTGGGTCAGATGTTGAAGGTGAAATTCGGGTGATTGAATTACCTAATCATCCTTTTTTTCTTGCTACGTTATTTGTTCCTCAAGCACGTTCAACGGCGAGTCGCCCTCACCCTCTTGTCAGTGCTTTTCTTACGGCTGTGGCAAACACAAACCGCGCCTAACAAAGCGTGCACTTGACGGGTGGGATTCTGCGGCATTTTCGGGCTTTTTCTACACCCGAACAGAATCCTGCTCTCGGAGTTTTGTCCACGCCCGCCCACCCGCAAGTAACGCAAACCGTTCGAGCGGGCGCTTCGCGCCGCTCGAACGGAGCGGCGGATTATCCGCCGCTCCGTTGGGCGTAATTCATGAAAGTGATTAGGTATCACGATAAGCTGTCACCTATGTAAATGCGAAACATGTGGAACCAAAAGGAGATTTAATAATGATTGAGATTCCTGAATCACACCTCGATTTGCTCAACAGTCCGCGTGTCGCGGCATTGACAACCGTCATGCCCGATGGACAGTTACAAACCACCGTCGTATGGTGTAACTTTAATGGGACTCATGTGATGGTTAATACAATGCGCGGCTTTCGCAAAGAGAAGAACATGCGCGCAAATCCCAAAGTGACACTTCTTTGTTACGATCCACGCAAACCGCTACGCTACTTGGAAATACGCGGAAAAGTTGTGGAGATGACGGAAGAAGGCGCTCTGGAACATTTGGATAAAATCTGCGAACTCTATACTGGAAAAAAACCATATTTCGGCGAATGTGTGCCTGCAGAGTTCAAAGAAAAAGAAAAGCCCATCTTATGCAAGATCCTTCCCATGCATGTAACAGTTTTGGATGCCACCCAAAAGTAGCAGGAGCAATTTCCATGACTATTCCCATCCCTGAAAATCATCTAGATCTGCTTACGCGTCCCATTCACGGTGTTCTTTCAACCTTAATGCCCGATGGACAGCCTCAATCCAGTTTGGTGTGGTGCGATTTCGACGGAGAATGTGCACGTGTCAATTCTTCACGTGAACGCCAAAAAGGAAAGAACATGATGGCTAATCCCACCGTCTCATTGTTGATCGTGGATCCTGAAGACACTTCCCGTTATATTGAATTACGCGGATGCGTTGAAATCGTAGAAGAAGGAGCCATCGAACACCTTGACCAAATCACCAGACAATACACGAATCATCCCCAATATTATGGATACGTCTTTCCGTTGGATAAGAAAGAGCGCGAAACGCGCATAATTTGCCGTATTCACACGCATAAGATCACATTGGATGCGATACATAAATAAACCGCCCAACAAAGCGTGCACCTGACGCTGGGGATTCTGCGCACATCCCAAGCAGTTTTCTACGCCTCAGCATTTTTCCAGCCAGACGGCGTTCCGCCGCCCGCCCCAGCGCGGGTAACGCAAACCGTTGAAACTGTCGAAAAAGTGGAAAATCAATAACCAATTCCATGCGATAGGGTTCTATACGACAGAGGAACCTATGGCAAAATTCAAACCATGCAATGAAGATCAGTTGGTGATGCTCCCCATTTCGCTCCAAGACCAACTTGTACCTGGGACATGGGAGCACACCATCAGCGAATTGGTGGACAAGCATATTGACCTGTCGGTCTTTGATGCGCGCTACAACAACGACGTGATTGGCGCGACTGCGATCCATCCCAAAATATTACTCAAGGTCATTCTGCTGGCATACGCCAAAGGCATGATCAGTTCGCGGCAAATCGAACGCGCTTGTCATGAAAACATCATCTTCATTGCGCTCTCCTACAACCATGCCCCAGACCATAGCACCGTTGCTACATTTATCTCTTCCATGCAAAGCGAGATTTCATCCATCTTCAGCGATATTCTCGTGGTGTGTGAAGAATTGGAATTGCTGGGCGGCACACACTTTAGCCTCGATGGCGTGAAACTCTCCGCGAATGTTTCGAAAGAATGGAGCGGCACGCTTGATGAACTCAAACATAAACGCGACAAGTTGCAGGAAAAACTCGCGCGCGTGATCGCCGAACATGCGCAGGCAGACAAACACCCGCAAGTCGAAATCGAGCGGCAAAAGAAACGCGAACGGCGCTTCCAGTTGCAGGTCGAGCGGCTGAACACATTCCTAAGGGATCGGGAACCGAAGCGCGGTAGCGACGGCAAAGAAATCCAGAGCAATGCGGTGGATAACGAATCGGTCAAGATGCCCACCTCGCACGGGGTTGTACAGGGATACAACGCGCAGGCGCTGGTTGATTCCAAACATCAGGTGATTCTCTCGGCGGAGGCATTCGCCAGCCAGGATCATGAAAATCTCGCGCCGATGCTGGAGAGCGCGAAAAAGAATCTGGTTTCGATTGGCAAAGACCCAGCCTACTTCGAGGGTAAAGAACTCACCGCCGATAGCAACTATCATTCACTCAACAGCCTGACAGTCTGCCAAGCTGAAAAAGTTGACGCCTACATTCCCGACATCCAATTCCGTCAACGCGATCCGCGCTTTGCCGAGCACGAGCGTTTCAAGGATGGTGTGCACGGCAGGCAGCGACCTGACGCCAAGCCCAGTCGCTTCACCGTGGATGATTTTTCTTATGATGAACGCAAGCAGATCTATCTTTGTCCGAACGGAAAAGAATTGAAATGCCATGCGCGCAACCAGGTCAACCGTCACCGTACTTATGATGTCTATTACGCCCACGCGGAAGACTGCACGGCTTGTCTGCTGCGCTCGCGTTGTTTGAGCAAGCCGGATACTTCGCGCAGGTATCTCTCCATTCAGGTCGACACGGGGCAGCCGAATTTGATTGATCTTATGAAAGCCAAGATCGACAGCGAACAGGGCAAGAAAATCTATGCCCGACGGTTGGGCATTGTCGAGCCCGTCTTTGCCAACATTTGTGTGCATAAACACATGGACAGATTCACCCTACGCTCCAAATGCAAAGTGGATGTACAATGGAGCTTGTTCGCTCTGGTTCATAATATCGGCAAAATCCACGTGTTTGGGGCACTGATCTAAGCCTATCCGCCCCCAACTGACCCGTTCAGTTTGAAAAACCGGGCGCATGATCGTCAATCACCCATGCGCCGCTTCTGAAAAACAGTTTTTTCGACAGTCTCGTTAGGTAGTGAGCGCATCAAGTCCAACCCAAGTACAGTTTAGCGTTGCAAAATTCCATGCGAATCCGGAGTTGCTCAAAGAATGAACGAACTGGAAACTCTCGCGCAAGCCATCATCGCCCTTGAAGCTCAACGTCCCGTTTTGGGCGACGCCATCGTAGACGCGATGCTCGCCCCAGCCCGCGAGAAACTGGCTGCACTTGAGGCGCAGGCACACTCGGATGCGAGTCAGCGCAAGCAAGTCACGGTGTTGTTTGCCGATGTCTCCGGCTTTACCGCCCTGTCCGAGACACTCGACGCCGAGGACGTGCGCGACACGATGAACGCGCTGTGGCAACAAATTGATGCCACCATCACCGCGCACAGCGGCAGGGTAGACAAGCACATCGGCGATGCGGTGATGGCGTTATGGGGTACCGATGCTACCCGCGAAGATGACCCGGAACAATCTATCAAAGCCGCCCTGGCGATGCAAGCCGTCCTGCGAAATTTTTCCGAGGCACAGGGACATTCCCTGCAGATGCGGATTGGCTTGAATACCGGGCTGGTGTTGCTCGGCGCGGTCGGCTCGACCAACGAGTACACGGCAATGGGCGACACGGTCAACGTGGCTTCGCGGCTAGAACACGCCGCGCCCATCGGCGGCATTCTCATCGCGCACGACACCTATCGTCAGGTGCGCGGCGTCTTTGATGTAGTTGCCCAGCCGCCGCTGACGGTCAAGGGCAAGACCGAACCGCTAGAAACATATCTCGTCCAACGCGCCAAACCCCGCGCCTTCCGAATGTTGATTCGCGGCGTGGAAGGGGTAGAGACCAAGATGGTGGGACGCGATGCCGAGATGACACAATTGCAGACCATCTTCAAAGAAGCAATGGCGGGGCGGGCGTTGCAAGCGTTGACCGTGACCGCAGATGCCGGGTTGGGCAAGTCACGGCTGATGCAAGAATTTCTGCATTGGGCGGAATTATCGGGGACGGACTTGTACCTCTTCCGTGGACGCACAACCCCCAGTTCGAGCGACACGCCCTACGCCTTGTTGCGCGACATCCTGTCGTTTCGCTTTGAAATTTTGGAAAGTGATTCGCTGGAAACCGCGCGCGCCAAACTCAAAAATGGGATGGCGGCATTGTGCCCCGCCGATGAGAAAATCCAGGAAAAGGCACACTTTATCGGTCATCTGGCTGGCTGGGATTTTTCCGCCAGTCCCCATCTGCGCGGCATTCTGAACGATGCCCCGCAAATCCGCGCCATCGCGCTCCACTTTCTCACCCTCTTTTTCCAAAACGTCGCCGGCGCGCAACCGGTTATGATTGTTCTGGAGGACCTGCATTGGGCTGATCGTGGCTCGCTCGAAGCCCTGCGGCACGTCTTGAGCAACCTGCCCGCGAACACCCCCCTCCTTGCACTTGCCAACGCGCGTCCGACTTTGTTTGAACGTGACCTCGATTGGCAGACGGTTCGCTTGGATTTGCGCCCGCTCTCGGAGGCGGACAGCATCGCGCTGGTGGCGCACATTTTGCGCCACATTTCAGACCTGCCCATCGGCTTGCGCGATTTGATTGTGCGCCAATCCGACGGCAACCCGTTTTACGCCGAAGAACTAATCAAGATGTTGATTGACGAGAAAGTGATTTTGCCGGGTGAACCCGAATGGCGAGTGCAGACGGAACGGCTGGCGACGTTGCGCGTCCCGCCGACCCTGACCGGCATCTTGCAAGCGCGTCTGGATGGACTGCCTGCGATGGAACGCCTGGTCATTCAACGGGCGGCAGTGATTGGCAGGACGTTTTGGGATACGGCTGTACAAGCGTTGAGTGAAAAGAAGGTTTCGTTGGCGGAACTGCATACCTGGTTGGAGGCGATCGAGCGGCGCGAACTCGTGTTTCAAAACCTACACCCCGCGTTTGCCGGAACGCGCGAACAGCGCTTCAAACACGCCTTGCTCCATGATGTAGCCTACGAGACTGTGCTGAAACGCGAGCGTGCCGGCTATCACGCGCGCGTGGCGGAATGGTTGGAAAACACCAGCGGCGCGCGGCGCAATGAATACCTGCCGCTACTCGCGGAGCATTACATCAAGGCAGGCAACCTCGCGCAAGCCGACCGCTGTTTCGAGCAAGCCGGCGACCAAGCGATGCAAGTCAGTGCTTTTGCCGACGCCGCGCGCTTTTATCTTCAAGTTCACGCGCCGGACACAACTTGCCGGCTCAAGCTGGCGGAAGCCCATCGCTATCTGGGCGAACTTCCCACGGCGCGCGCCATCCTGGAGCAGGCGCGGGTCGCCGCCCGCACCGATGTAGAGCGTGCCGCGGTGCTGGCGTCGTCGGGCGAGATAGCCAGGATGCTGGGCAACTATGCGGAGGCGCATCAAGTCCTCGCCGAGGCGGTGCCATTAGCGCGCGCAAGTGGCGACCAGTTGACCCTATGCCGCGCGCTGTACGCGCTGGGCGGTATCAGTTGGCGCGTGGGCAACCTGGATGCGGCTAGGGTTGCTTTGGAAGAAAGCGTGACTCTGGCGCGCGACCTGGGCGATGTCACCCGTGAGATGTTCGCTCTCAACCGCCTGGCAATGACATCGGCTAGTGCCGACGAGGAAGAACGGCTGTACAGCAAAGTATACGACCTGGCAGTGGCGACGGGCGACCGGAAAGGGATGATGTCGGCGCTCAATAATCTGGGTGTAATGGCGGGCTATAGAGACCAGATGAAGGCACGCGACTATTACCGGCAAGCGCTGGCGATTGCCCGTGAGCTGGGCGCTCAAAACGACGTGGCGCTCTACCTTATGAATCTGGCAACCGTTGATATCCATCTTGGCGAGTTTGCCGCGGCGCGCGCCGGCTTGCACGAAGGACTGGTGCTGGTGCTCCGTTTCAGCGCGCTTCTCCTCGTGGTGGCAGCCGTCAAGAACTTTGGCTATCTGGCTTTGGCAGAGGGCCAAACCGAACGCGCGCTTGCGCTGTACGGCTTGGCATGCCGTCAACCGGCTTGGAGTAGCGACCACCAACGCGAGATGAACGAGGAATTCGCCGAGTGGGCACTTGACCCATCTCTGGTGGAAGTGGGATTGAAGAAGGGCGAAGCGTTGGATTGGGACACGACGATTCAAGAATTGCTGGCGACCTGATTATGCTTTATGCCTCGTGTTTTCCATACTGATAATACGCCGCGCGACGCTGGGTTATCGAACGATACCGCATACTTTTTCAGGAAAATCTTGACAGCCAGGTGTATCGGATTATACTTTCTTTCAGATAAAATACGAGCGGAAATTTTCCGGCATCTCTACGCAAGATATTATCCGGAATCTTGCGGTGTAAATAATAATTGGCAGACCGGCAAGCAAATTTTTCTGGTAACATCAACAAGTGACAGAAAACATCCACAGTGCGTCTACCAAAGGATTAGCTTCAGAAGACGCCCAGATCAAACAACTAGAAGAAGCACTCGCTACAGCGCAAACCGCGCGCGAAAAAATAGACGCGCTCAACGCACTCGCCTGGGCATGGCGCGACCGCCTGGGTCAGCGCGGGATGGAATGTGCCCAGACCGCCTATGAACTTGCACAAGCCGAGCAGTACGAGTTGGGTTTGGCGCACAGTCTGGTCAATCAGAGTTTGTTCCTCCCGAACGATTCGGTTCGCACCATGGAGTTGGCATCGCAAGCCCTCGTGCTTTTCGAGCGACTAGAAGACCGCGTGGGTCAATGCCATGCCATGTCCTCTTTATGCTCGGCGCACCGTTTGATGGATGATTTTGTCCAAGCGATTGAGATGGGGCAACACGGGCTGGCGCTTGCCCAAGCGATTGGCGATCAAGAAACGCAAGCCGATCTGTTGGTCAACCTGGGATTGGCGTACAAACGCTCGGACAATTATGATCTGGCATACACAGTCTATCAGCAAGCACGCGTGCTTTATCATGCCATCGGGGATCGCTTTCGGGAAGGGTTGGCGCTGACCGACCTTGCCATTGCCCATGCCGCGCATGGACAATATGATCTGGCGTTATCCTTTGTGCGCGAATGCAAAGATTTAGAAATTGATGAACCCAACGCCAAGGGTTATGCTTTCCTAGTCCGGGGTCAAATTTATGCCGGCAAAAAAGAGTTTGACCGCGCGTTGCCGTATTTGCATCAAGCCCTCCAATTCGCTAATGACCATGCGGAACACAAACTGTTAGCGCAACTAACGCTTCAAACGATTGGACAGGCATATATCGAACAGCACGAACTGGATCAAGCCATCCGCTATCTCCAGCAGGGCTTGGCCATCACCCCGAAAACTCAGAGCAATCTCATCGAATATCGTTTACACGAGATGCTTGCCCAGGTGTATGAAACGCAAGGAAATTTAGAACAAGCCCTTGGGCACTATAAACAATTTCACCGGATCAAGGAAAAACTTTTTAACGATAATAACACGAGTCGCCGGCAAGCGCTCGAAATTCAGCATCAGACCGAGATTGCGCGCCGCGAAGCCGAAATCTATCGCCTTCACAATGTTGAACTGCAACAGGAAATTGACGAGCGCAAACGGCTCCAAGAAGAATTGCGCCAACAAGCCATCACCGATGAACTGACCCAGGTTTTCAATCGTCGTTATTTCCTCCAACTGGCGCGCGCTGAATTGACCCGTGCGATTCGGCTCCATCATCCCATCGCGGTCGCGCTGATTGACCTGGATCATTTCAAGCGGGTTAACGATGACTATGGACACGCGGCAGGCGATCAAGCCATCATCGCAATGGCAAAAATCTGCCAAAAAAATATCCGAGCCATTGATGTGTTTGCGCGCTTTGGCGGCGACGAGTTTGCACTTCTCTTTCCCGAAATCGATGGCGCAATGGCGTCTCAAATACTCCAGCGCATTCAACGCGTATTGGTAGACCAACCACTCAATCTTGGAGGCAGGCCCATCGCGCTAACCGTCAGCGCAGGCGTCGCCAGTTTCGAAAGCAAAACCGATTCGGTGGATATGCTCCTTGCCCGCGCCGACCAAGCATTGTATCAAGCCAAAGAAGCCGGGCGGAATCGTGTGTGTGCTCTCCACGAGTAGATTGTTGGAACGGGGTACAAATATCACAACGGCGCGAGAATCACTCCCGCGCCGTCTGCGTTTCAGCCATTCTCCCGTTTCCCATACTGATAATACGCCGCGCACACGCCCTCCGATGAAACCATCGTCGCGCCAAGCGGATGTTCGGGCGCGCACTGTGTGCCAAACGCACTGCAATCGTGCGGCTTGCTCAGCCCTTGCAAAATTTTTCCCGCGATGCACAATGGCGATTCCTGGGTCTGAATCTCGCCCACATTGAAACGCTTTTCCGCGTTGAATCGGTCGAACTCGGAACGCAAGCGCCAGCCGCTTTGTGGAATCGTGCCGATGCCGCGCCACTTGCGGTCGCACGATTCAAACACACGCTCAATCATTTTCTGTGCGGGCACATTTCCCTCGAACGTCACGGCGCGCGCATACGCATTTTCCACCTCGACGCGACCTTGTTCCAATGCGCGCACCGTTTGCATGATTCCCTGCGCGATGTCGAGCGGCTCGAATCCAGTCACGACCATCGGCACGCGATATTTTTCCGCGAGCGATGGATATTCGTGATAGCCCATCACCGCGCACACGTGCCCCGCGAGCAAAAATCCTTGCACGCGATTGTGCGGCGAACCCAGGATGGCGTGAATCGCGGGCGGCACGCGCACGTGCGAAACGAGAATGCTGAAATTTTCGAGACCCAGGTTTTGCGCTTGCATTACACTCATCACGTTTGCGGGCGCAGTCGTCTCAAAGCCGATTGCGAAAAAGACCACTTGCTTGTTGGGGTTCTGTCGCGCGATTTTCACCGCATCGAGCGGCGAGTAGACGACGCGCACATCGCCGCCTGACGCGCGAATCGAAAACAAATCGCGCGCACTGCCGGGCACGCGCAACATATCGCCGTACGAAGTGAAGATGACATCGGGACGCGCGGCAATCGCCAATGCCTGGTCAATCAGTTCGAGTGGCGTGACGCACACAGGACACCCAGGTCCGTGCACCAATTCGATTGCGGGCGGCAAAAGCTGGTCAATGCCGTGCCGCACAATCGCGTGCGTTTGCCCGCCGCAAATTTCCATCAAGACCCAGGGTCGCGTGACTGTACGCCGAATTTCATCAATGACGCTGTGGACGAGTTTAGCGTCGCGGTATTCGGAGATGTATTTCATTGCGGCTCCATTTGAATTGGACGCGGACGTGCGCGGATTAACACGGATAAAAAATAAAAATCCGCGTTTTCTGCGCTCGTCTGCGTCCAACAATTATTCTTGTGTGAGACCTAACTCGTCTTCAAAATTTACGATTTCTTGCAACAATGCCAGCGACTCTTGCGCCTCTTGCTCGGAGAGTTTGCTGATAGCGAAACCAACGTGAATGACGGTGTAATCGCCAACCTGGGCATCGGGAATGTACGCCAGGCACGCTTCGCGCTTGACGCCACCAAAATCCACCTTGCCCATTTTCAATCCGCCCACCTCATAGATTTCGATTATTTTACCTGGCACTGCAAGACACATCGTTCCTCCAATTTCAGATTGCAGATTGGTAAATCCAGTCAATCTGAAATCTGCAATCTACAATTTGAAATTAGCCGCTATCGTCGCTTGCCCCAATGCCAACCCGCCATCATTCGTCGGCACTTGGCGATGAATGTAAATCGTAAATCCATCGTTTTGCAACAGCGATAACGTGCGCGCGAGCAGGGTCATATTCTGCCACACCCCGCCGCTCAACGCAACGTCGTTCAATCCCTCGCGTTCGCGTAACAACACGCACACGTGCCGCACCATTTCGGCAACGCTGTTGTGAAAGCGCACCGAAATTTCTGCGACAGGCACACATGCGCGAACATCCGCGACGACAGATTGAATCATTGGCATAGGGTCAACAAGCGAATTCAAAATTCTAAATTCGTAATTCGTATCCTCTTGAATTTTGAATTTAGAATTCAGAATTTCGAATTCCACGGCCGCTTGCGCTTCATAATTCACCGTTTGCCGCACACCCGCGAGCGCGGCGACCGCATCGAACAATCGTCCCATACTCGAGGTGAGCGGCGCGTTGATGCCGCGTTCGATTTGCTGGCGGATGATTCGACGAGCTTGTTCATTCGATTCGCGCACCGATGCAAATTCATCCGTCCATTCAATCCCAGCTTTGTGCAACCACGCGAGCGCCAAGCGCCACGGCTCGCGCACCGCTTTATCGCCGCCTGGCATTGGAATGTAATCAAGATGAAACGCGCGGCGATAATTTTTATAATCGGCAATCAAAATTTCGCCACCCCAGATTGCGCCATCGTCGCCGTAACCGGTTCCATCGAACGCAACGCCGATAACCGGATGCTCGCCGCTCAAACTGTGTTCCGCCATACACGCGGCGATGTGCGCGTGATGATGTTGCACGCCGATAGCTGGGATTTTTTCACGCTCGGCGCGTTCGAGCGCGTACCGCGTCGCCAGATAATTCGGATGCAAGTCGTACGCGATGGCTGTTGGCGTAATGCGGAAAAGTTTTTCCATATGCGCGATGCCAGCTTGGAACGATTGCAACGTCTCGTAATTTTCCAGGTCACCGATATGATGACTGAGAAACGCATAGCGGTCGCGTGTGACGCAAAATGTATTCTTGAGTTCTGCGCCAGTCGCCAGCAAGGGTAGCGCATCGAATGGTAAGTGAACCGGGAATGGCGCGTAACCGCGCGAACGGCGGAGTGGATAGTAGATAGTGGATAGTGAGTAGTGAATAGCAAACTGGGATTTTTTCTCTGTGCCCTCAGTGGCTGTAAACACGCGCATCACCGAATCATCGCAGCGTGTGTGAATATCGCGGTCGTGCATCAGAAACGCATCAGCAAGCGTGGCGAGGTGTTCGCGCGCATAATCGTTGTCGTAGGCAATCGGTTCTTCGCTGAGGTTGCCGCTAGTCATCACGAGGATAGGCGGATGACCAAGGACCGATGACCGAGAATTTTCCTCCGTCCTCCGTCCTCTGTCTTCCGGCAGCAGTAAATAATGCAACGGCGTGTACGGCAACATCACACCCAGGAATGGATTGTTCGGCGCGACCTGTTCGGCAATCGGCGAATCGGGACGACGACGCAACAACACAATCGGTCGCTCGCGCGATTCGAGCAAAGCACGCTCTTCATCGCTCACAAAACAATGTTGTTCGACGGTTGCGACATTGAGCATCATCAACGCGAACGGTTTGTCCACGCGCAATTTTCGGCGGCGCAATTCGGCAACGGCATTCGCGTTCGTCGCATCGCACGCGAGGTGAAATCCGCCGAGTCCTTTGATAGCAAGAATTGCACCGCCACTTAATAACTGTTGTGTTTGTGTTATCGCATTAGAATTCGCAATTCCTAATTCGCTATTTGAATTGCGAATTAGGAATTGCGAATTAATCTCCAACCACACCTTCGGTCCGCATTTCGGACACGCCACCGGTTGCGCGTGAAAACGGCGATTCAGCGGATTGTGATATTCGCGCGCGCAATCGTCGCACATTGTAAAATTGCGCATCGTCGTCTTGGGTCGGTCGTACGGAATATCCTGAATGATGGTGAACCTGGGTCCGCAGTTCGTGCAATTGATGAACGGATAACGATAGCGGCGGTCGTTCGGGTCAAAAAGTTCGCGGAGACAATCGGGGCAAATGGAAATGTCGGGCGAGATGGGCTGAAACGCATCAGCCAGCGTCACGCTCTCACGGATTTCAAAATGGTCGAAATACACACCATCGCCATCGGAATCAATAACGGTCAATGAATCTATTTTTGCAAGCGGTGGTTTTTCGTCTTGCAATGCACGCACAAAATTTTCGAGCGCGCGCGCATCGCCTTGGATTTCAATATCCACGCCCGCCGAGGTGTTGGCAACCCAGCCGTTCAGTTTCGCCCGCGCCGCCAATTGATAGACGAACGGGCGAAAGCCAACCCCTTGCACAATTCCAGTGACGTGGATTTTTTTGAGTGGCATAATCTACTCAACGCGCCGTGTCATACCGCACAAATTTACAAAACGACCGCAAAGCGAATCTCCGTGGTCATCCGCCGCAACGCCGAGTGCCTGCGCGTCTACTTCCATTCCCGTGCGATTTGTTCTGCGCGGGCAATCAATCGCGGCATTGTCTTTTCGATTTCTGGCGAGAGTTCCACGCCGATGTCTAAATCGGCGGGCTGGATGCCGACGAGCACCAAATTTTTGGGCAAGTGTCCGCGCACTTGCGCGAGCGCGAGCACTTCTTGGAACAGCAATTGATGTTGCGACATTTTGATTGTGTTAAACAACGGAACCTCGTCGCGCGCCAATTCGATCAGCGTCCCCGGTTCTTGGCGGCGATCAATTGCATCGAGCACGATCAAGTGCGCCGATTCTTCGACGAGCGGCAGCAAATTCAAACCGAGCGTGCCGCCATCGAGAATTTCAAAATCGCCAGTCGGATTTTTTTGTTGCAACGCGCGAATCGCATGAATGCCAATGCCTTCATCACGATTGAGCAAGTTGCCAATGCCGAGGAGGATTTTTCGAGCCATAATAGTTCCGCAGAGAAGTTTGAGCAAAATTCCGAAGGATGAAAGATGAAAGATGAAAAAGTTCATCCTTCATCCTTCATCTTTCATCCTTGTTTTAGCATCATCACCGCTGTCGCCAGATCGTCCACGCTGACGCCAGGCGATTGAACACCCACCATCGTGTACGCTTCGGCGATGCGCGACTTGACCACGTTCGCATCGAGTGCCGTGCCGCGCAATGCCAACTCGATTGCACCTGGGGCGAATTTTGGAATCATTGTGAAATCGCCAGAGAGTGTAAGGTCGTCAATGCGTCCTTCACGCACGCGCGCGGTCACGCGAATCAAACCACCTTGCGCTTTGTGCGCCGCTTCAATCACGCGCACGTCCTCGTGAATTTTCACGCCAACTTGGCGCAAGCCGCCTTTTTGATACAGCCATTCGTCCGTGCCGAATTTACCATCCAACTCTTCCGCGAGCGCGAGTTCTTTCGCCGTTGGCTCGCCACGCACAATATCGCGCCCCAAGGATTCTTTCACCTTGTCGAGATAGAGATTGACGACGGTATCGCGGTCGGGCGTGTGTCCCAGTTGCTTGGTCATCGTCGTCATATATTCGTTGAGCGATTGAAAAATCTTGTCGCGCATTTTTTCGGACGAGACCTTGAGCACCTTGGACATCAATTCGAAATTAAAATCGAACATCAACGAGCCGACGATGACTTCGGCACTGCCCATTTGCGCCGCACCGGTGCCGCCGATTTTTTTGCCTTGCACGTGAATATCATTGATGGGACGATAGTTCGCGGGAATGTTTAGCGCGTGATAGGTTTCGACGAGCGGCTTGGCGTACCACGCAAAGCGTTCGCCAATATCGCTGGGCACGCTGTTGCGATGAAACACCCATTGCGTAAAGACCTGGTTTTTGTCGAGATAAACCGCGCCGCCGCCAACCTCGCGACGATACATCGGCAAGCCGTGGGCGCGACAATATTCCACGTCTACTTCTTTTTCGAGTTCTTGATGAAAACCGATGCAAACGTATGGACTCGTCGGCGCGACCATAATGATTGTGTCGGGCGTATTTTCGTCAAGCGCGTACGCAACCGCATGATAAATCGTTTGCGAACGAACGGACGGAACCAGTTGTAAATCGAGCAAGCGAATTGGATGACTCATACAAACTCCTGTCTATAAATAGAGTAATGCCATTATGGCAAAATCACAAGACGAATTGACTGGGTTTATTTTGTCGGAACAGGTTGCGGAGTGGACACGTGAGATTTGAAAATTGTGCCGGAGGCGATGCCACCCACCGTGCGCACGCCAACCGTTGCCCACAAGACCAACAAACCGCTCAACGCGGCAAGCCCGGTCCATTGAAAAAAGGCGACAGGCACCGCCGCATAGATCGCACCGGTCGCCACAACGAACGCGCCGAGCGGAAAGACGAACGCCCACCAACTCAACGCAAACGGGAGCGGCGTTTTGCGATGATGGAATGTCGTAACCGCAATGACGAGAACGAGCCAAAAGAGCGCAAAGCCCCACAAACTAATGCCGATGAATTTGCCAATGACGTTGAGTGTGTTCAATGAATCATTCGCATTGAAAAACAGCGTTGCGGGTTTGACGATTTTGATCATAACAATTGCCAAGATCGAACTGGGCGCGAGTCCGATCCAAATCGTCGGCGCGAGATGCACGGGCGGCAAATCGTGAAAGATATAGCGCGCAAATACGGCGGTCATCACGAACACAAACAGCATACCACCAAAGCCGAGAAACACCAAACTACCCAACAGATTGATCGTGCCGAGGTCAGTCCCGGCATATTCGGTGGCGA
>CAIKBD010000374.1 GCA_903825565.1 uncultured Anaerolineales bacterium
ACTTTGCCGTTGATAAATTCTTGGATCGCGATCTTGGCGATGGGCCCGATGTCGAGAATGGAGGGGCGCTCGTTCAAGCCGGTAAAATCGGCGACGATGTTTTTGCCATAGCGCACGGCAAAATCGCGCCCGCGTTTGCCCAGGGTGATCATCTGGCAGGGCTTGGCTTGCTGTTTGATAAAATCCATCGCCGCGCGGATGATGTTCATGTTGTACGCGCCGCACATGCCGCGATCCGAAGTGATCAGGATCAGCATAGTGTGCTGGATCGTCTCACGTTGTTCGAGCAAGGGGTGCATCAGTTTATTGCGTCCCGGTTGCGCGGCGAGAAACGCCATCACCTGGCGCGCTTTGTCGGCGTACGCGCGGCTGGCGAGTGTTGCGTTTTGCGCGCGGCGCATTTTCGACGCGGCGACCATTTCCATCGCGCGTGTGACCTGGGAGATGTTGCGAACGCTTTTGATGCGTCGTTGAATGGCGCGAGTAGTTGCCACAGGGTTGACCTCGCTAGTTAATTGCCTTTGAGTAAAAAGCGGACTCGTTCGCTGACCGGGCTGATCGGCGCGGCATTGTACTTGCCGTCGGGTTTTTGCCCCAAGCGTTTGACGACTGTCACCGTCCAGTATACCCAGATTTCGGATGCTTGCGGCAACAAGCCGCTATAGTTCGGGCCGGCTTCGTTCGGACGATTCAAGCGGAAGGGTTTTTTCAGCGGATAGCCGACCTGGGTTTCGCCTTCGCCACATTCCCACAAGAACTGATCGCGTGCGCCAGGTTCAAAACTCACATCCACCGAATAACATTCGTCGCCGGCGAGACCGCCCACGCCGCGCCACTCAAAGATCAACGCATCCGCCGGAAAGTGGCGTTCGTCTTTTTGGGTGTCGTTGAATTTGGGCCCGATCAACTGCGGCGCGGCGAACTTGATCGGCACGGGTGTAACGGTTGGCGTGGCGGGCACGGCGGTGACGCGCCGCGTTGCCGAGGGGCGTGCGGTGCCAGCCGGCGGCGCGACGGTTGCGCGAACGGCAACCTGGCTGGGCGTTGCCGCGGCGACGGTCGGCGTGATCGGCAAAGTGGGCACAGGTGTAATCGTCGGCGCGGGTGAGGTGGCGGTTGGCGGCGGTGGGGTCGCCGTAATCACAACGGTGACCACCATTGCCGTTGGGGTTGCCGCGGGTGTGGGCGTTGTGGCGGTGCCACAGCCCACGCTACCGACAATCGCCAAGAGCGCAAAAACCAGAACGATCCGTTTCTTCATCAGAATTCTTTTTACCTCAACGAACAATGATTGACTTGATTATGCGCAGCCATTTCAAACGTGCGGCGGCTCGCGGTGATGTCGCCTTGTCCCGTTCGGCGTCTGCCTCGCGGCGGAAGCGGAACTATTGATCCAAAATTTCGACGCGGATCACGCGCAACTCGCTGGCTGCGCCGCAAGGAATGACGTTGCCCGAAGCGCGGCTTTGATTGTCAAAACTGCCAGTCGTTTTGACGACGGTGACTTTCCAGGTAACGCTCACTTCGTCGTTGCTGGAAGGCGCGGCGAGATTGTGAATCCGTTGCGCGTCGTAGATAAAGCGTTGGTTGTTTTGGATGAACCAATTGTGCGACACGAACACGCTGTCGCTGTTGATGACTTTGCTACCCGACTTGGATTCGAGATCGATGCGATAACCCACTTGCGCGTCACCCTCGCCCGGTTGGTACGGCGTCCAGCGCAAATCAAACGTGTCCGACGCGGGCGCTGAGCGTTTGGTTTTGCGCGGCGCATTGTTGTCGGGAAACACCAGCGTCACACTGCCCAGATTACAGGCGACCGGCGCGGCAGTCGGCGCGGTGGTCGCCGCGGCAGGCGGGCGCGTCGCGGTTGCCGCCGGTTTGGCGGCGGCGGGCGCGCTGGCGCGAGTTGGCGTGCGCGTGGCCGTGGGACGCACGCCTGGGTTACTCCCCGGACTGTCAACGGTTGGGAACGGTGTTACCGTTGCCGGTTCCGGCGTCGTCGTTACGGGGACGTAAATGATCCAGGGCGTTTGCGTCGCGTTGCGCGTGGGCGGTGGCGTAACCGTCGTATTGCCAGAGCCGCACGCGCTCAACGCCCATGCCAACGCGCCGAGCCAGACCAGCCATGTCAGATTTTTAACTTTCACTCCAGCTCCTTAGCGTATCGCTCATCTTCCCTTGACGTTGCGCGATAGCATTTGCTCAACGTTGAGACGACACGCCAAGAGGTTCGCTTGCAGATTTGCGCTTTACGCTTTCAGCGCGGGACGCTCAACGCCCATCCCTGAAAGCAAAAGCCCAAAGTCTAAAATCCTAGAACGTGCCGGCGAGTTTGAACTCTTGGATCGCTTTTTTCAAAGCGCCTTCGGTCTCCGTGTCAATTTGGCGCGCTTGCAAAATCTTTGCGCCGATTTCGGGATGGGTCGTATCCATAAACCGCGTGAACCCGGCTTCAAAACTTCGCACCTTGTCGGTGGGCACATCGTCGAGATAGCCGTTGGTCGCGGCATAGATCGTCATCACTTGGCGATCCAAGCGTACCGGTTCGTATTGCGGTTGCTTGAGCAGTTCGGTCAGGCGATAACCGCGCTCCAATTGATCGCGGGTTGCCTTGTCGAGATCAGAGCCGAATTGCGCGAACGCGGCGAGCGAGCGAAACTGCGCGAGGTCGGTCTTCATCTTGCCGGCAACTTGGCGCATCGCTTTGGTTTGCGCTTTACCGCCGACGCGCGACACCGAAATGCCGACGTTCAACGCGGGGCGAATGCCGGCGTAGAACAGATCGCTTTCGAGATAAATTTGCCCGTCAGTAATTGAAATCACGTTCGTCGGGATGTAGGCGGACACGTCACCAGCTTGCGTTTCGATGATCGGCAACGCGGTGAGCGAACCGCCGCCGAAATCCTTGCTCAGTTTTGCGGCGCGTTCGAGCAAGCGCGAGTGGAGATAGAAAATATCGCCCGGGTACGCTTCGCGCCCCGGCGGGCGGCGCAACAGCAATGAGACCTGACGATACGCCCACGCGTGCTTGGACAAGTCATCGTAGACGACGAGCGCGTCCCGAATTTCTTGATCGCCAACTTTGACGCCGTGTTCCATCACCTCTTCGCCGATCGCGCATCCGGCGTAAGGCGCAAGGTACTGCAACGCGGCGGGATCGGATGACGAGGCGGCGACAACGGTAGTGTATTCCATCGCGCCGAACTTTTCGAGCGTGCCGACGACTTGGGCAATAGTCGAAAGTTTTTGTCCGATGGCAACGTAGATGCAAACCATGTTTTGCCCGCGCTGATTGATGATCGCGTCAATTGCCAGCGCGGTCTTGCCGGTTTGGCGGTCGCCGATGATCAATTCGCGTTGTCCGCGCCCGATGGGAATCATCGCATCCACCGGTTTGATGCCGGTTTGCACCGGTTGCTCGACCGGTTGGCGCATAATGACGTTGGGTGCGATGCGTTCGACCGGGCGATACTGGTTGGCTTCGATGATTCCTTTGCCATCAATGGGTAGCCCTAGCGCGTTGACGACGCGCCCCAACATGCCTTGCCCGACGGGCACGGACGCGATGCGCCCGGTGCCTTTGACGAGATCACCCTCGCGCAGGTCGGCATACTCGCCCATGATGACGACGCCGATGGTATCCGGTTCGAGATTGAGCGTTAAGCCAAACGCGCCGGTTTTCGGAAACTCGACGAGTTCGCCCGCCATCACGTTGCCCAAGCCGGAGACGCGAGCGATGCCATCGCCGATCTCGATCACGGTGCCAACATCCACCGCTTCGAGCGGCGCGTGAAAGGATTCGATCTGTTGTTTGATCTGTGCAGTAATGTCAGCGGCGCGTACTGCCATCTGTCCTCCAATGCCAAACGATTAAATGACCAATGCGCCAATGCCAAATGGATAAACCCAAATTTGGCATTTGGCATTTGGCATTTATCATTTCAATTTTTCTTTGAGTTCTGCCAGTTTCCCAGCGATACTACCGTCAATTACTTGGTCGCCCACGCGCACCACGACCCCGCCGAGAATCTCCGCGTCTACGACATATTCAAAAGCCAAGTCGTTGCCGTATTGGGCGCGCAGTTTGGTTTCGAACGCGCTCTTTTCAGCCGGGGTTAGCGCCACTGCGCTCTTAATTTGAGCGTGCGCGCTGATTTGACCGGCTTGGGTGTAATGCTCGAAAGCGGAGATGACCCCTGGCAGGAGGTGCATCTGATTTTTGCTGGCGAGCAGGGACACCAAATTATGCACGAGCGGCGAAGTGTTGGGTGGAAAGAGCGGTTGCACCATGGCTTGCTTGCGCGCCAGGTCAACGCCCGCGTGATCCAACTGCTCGACCAAACTGCGTTGCGCGATGGCTTCGGCGACCACTTTGAGCGGCGTGAGCCAACTCGCCATGGCTTCTTCGAACATCGCTTGGGCGTAGGTTTGGGCTAGGCGTTCATTTGCCACGACGATTCTCCTCGTTGCCGTCAAGCGGCTAGTTCTTGCCCAGCGCGTCGGTCTGCGCGAGAAAGTCGTTGATCAAGGCGCGTTGCGCTTGCTCATCCAGCGACGTGCGAACGACTTTTTGCGCGGCGAGCAGGGAAAGCTGGACGACTTCTTGGCGCAGTTCGGCGAGCATTTGCTTGCGCTCGTACGCGATCTGCTCTTTGGCTTGATCAACCAGTTTACGTGCCTCGGCGCGGGCTTCGGCGAGGATGCGTTCTTTTTCTTTCTCCCCGGCTTGCGCGGCAGACGCGGTAGCGGCTTGCATTTCGCGGCGCGTCGCTTCGAGTTTTTGCTCGAAGGCTTTTTGTTGTTCGGCGGCGTCTTGCTTGACCTTGTCGGCGTATTCCAAACTTTCCTGAATTTTCACTTTGCGGTCGTTCAGCATTTTCAGGACAGGTTTATACGCCAACGTCCACAAGATAAACAGGAGCAACCCGAAATTGACTGCCTGCGCGATGAGCCAAGTGACATTGATGCCAAGTTTTTCCAAGGCAACCTCCGTTGGAAAAGATGTGTGGCGCGTTTCGCGCGATTAGAAAATCTTAAAGCCGATGAGCAGGGAAACGACCAGCGCGAAAATACCGAGCGCTTCGGTCACGGCGATGCCGATGAACATGTTGATCTGCACTTGCCCGGCGGCTTCGGGGTTGCGCCCCATCGCGTTCAAAGCCGAATTGACGAGCAAACCCAAACCAATGCCCGGACCAATGGTGCCCAAGCCAATCGCGAGGGCGGCGGCGATAAGGCGAAGACCTGCTGCGTCAGACATGAATCCTCCTAAAAAGTGTGATTTAGTGATGCTCTGCCGCGCCATGCGCGGTGGTGGCAATCGTCATAAACACAAGCGTCAGAATGGCGAACACGAACGCTTGCATAAAGCCCACGAAAATTTCCAAGCCGTAGAATGGAAACGGCAAGGCGAAGAACAAGAACGTCATGATCAGCAAGACGACTTCGCCGGCGAAAATGTTACCGAACAACCGGAAGGTGAACGAGAGAATCTTGACCATCTCGCTGATGAATTCGAGCAAGCCCACGAACAGATCAATGAACCCGTAGAACAACGCGCCAAAGTCCGGCTTGCCTTTGAAGAGCGAGCCGAAAAATTTGCCGATTTTGTCAAAGTTGAAAAACTTGGTCCAGTACTTGAGCACGCCGACGACTTGCATCCCGAAAATCTGCGTGAGGATGACGGAGATGAGCGCGAGCGCCAACGTCGTGTTGATGTCGGTCGAGGGCGAACGGAAGAACGGTGCGAGGAGCATCTCGCTTTCGACTTCGGCGGCGGGGGAGCCGGCTTTGGGTTCGCCCGGCTTTTCGGTGGCGTGCGAGTCCGTGCTGGGTTTTTCCGCCGCGTGCGTGTCTTCGCCGGCGTGCGCGCCCAGCGAATTGGCGATCTCTTTCGGCAGATCAAACGTGGTGATGCCGGCGGGCGCGTGCCCGCCTTCTTTAATCGGAATGATCCCTACGGGGCCAAACCCGGGCAGCAAGCCCAGCCAGTTGGAAAATAGAACGAAGAGAAAAATCGTGGCGACAATCGGAAAGAATTTTTTGCCGCGATTGCCGGCGACGCTCGTGCACAGACCATCCAAACCTTCGATGATGATCTCCATCAGGTTTTGCCACCCGCTGGGCACGAGACTCATTTTGCGCGTGGAGACAAACGCAAAGAGAGTGATCAGGATCATTACGATCCAACTGGTGAACAGGGTGTTACTGATCTTGAATCCGCCGAGGGAGAACAAGACTTCGGGGGTCACGGCGACGGAGGCGGTGACCGCTTCCGTGCTAAAGCGGGGCAAGATCAAGCCGGGGACAATCAAAATGGCAAGAATAATGAGAATGGGTAGCCAACGCTTCACTACATTCCTCCTCGCGGTTCATTGCGGGTTTTGGCGGATTCGCCGTGATCTGGGTCTGGATTCGTCTGCCGTGACGCGAGCGCTTGGTTTGCTGCTTGAACACTGCGATAAATGGCAATGGTGCCGCCGATAATTCCCAGCACCATCGCACCCAGCGTGCAAAACGGTGCGCTCCCGAACGCCTGATCGATCCCAATGCCGATCAGCAACGATCCGAATGCCGCGCCGAGGGTGAGCGCGCTGAGTCGAAACAGCAAACCCAAACTGGTAAATCCTTCGCGCATCATGACTCTCGTCGTGGCAGAAACCTGTTGGATTATACACTGAAATTTGAAAAAATCAAATGCGCCGATTTTTTGCGCGACGTGGCGCGCGAACTCTGTCGGCTATTGCAATTTCAAAAACCGGAACAATTCTTCCTCGCCCAAAAAGCCGACCACCTGCCCCTCGACGATAACCGGCAGTTCGCTCTGGTTAGCCAGGTTGAGCCGGGCGAGCGCGGTTGCCGCGTTGTGTTCGGGCGTGAGAATGGGAAGTGCGAATAGCGGGAGCATGGCATCGCGCACCAAGCGCGTTTGCCATGTGGAGCGTTTAAAGCGTTTGAGATGTTCCAGGGCGATGATGCCGATGGGTGTTTCGCCGGCGCAGACAACAAATGTTTGCTCGCGGCGCGGCAAGAGGTGCGCGTCAATAAATTCGGCGAGCGAAAGCTCCGGCGCGACGACGCTGATTTCGCGCGTCATCAATTGCGCGACCGTAACGCCGCGTAATGTTGCCAGGGTGAGCGTTTGCCGATAGCCGTCGCGCGCGGCATTCCAAAGGAAAATGCCGATCAACCCGAGCCAAATGCCGCTGCCGCCCAACCCGAAAAAAAATTGCGCCGCGCCGCTGAGGACGAACAAGAGCGCAATCCCTTGCCCCGCCCGCGTTGCCCATAATGTGGCGCGCCGAATGTCTCGAAAGCGCGCCCACAGGATCGCGCGAAGCACGCGCCCCCCGTCGAGCGGAAAGCCGGGCGCAAGGTTGAACAGCGCGAGCGATCCGTTCGCCTGCGTCAGCGTTGCCAGCAAGATCACGAGCGGTTTTAGCCCCGCGCCCAACGCTTGCGTGGAATCGAGCACGGTGAGCCAGACCCACGCGGCGCCGAACAGTGCGGCGAGCATGAGACTCATCAGGGGACCCATCACTGCGATCAAGAATTCGGCGCGCGGGCGATCCGGTTCTTCGGCGATTTGCGCGACGCCGCCGAAAATGAACAGCGTGATGCGCTTGACGGCGATGCCACATTCGAGCGCCATCCAAGAGTGGGCAAGTTCGTGTGCGAGCACGGAGGCGAAGAGCATGAGACTGACGACGATGCCGAGTGTGATCGAAACGGCGTCGGCGCGCGCTGGGCGCATCCCGGGATGCAACTCGCGGGGAAATTCGATAAAGCCCAAACTGTATATCATCAGCGCAACGATGAGGAACCAACTGAGGTCCACCATCAAGTCAATGCCCATCACGCGCCCAATGCGCCATGATCCGCGCACGTTTCTCCTTTGCCGTTCCGGTTTCGGTTGTGCCGAATCGAGGCAAGCCGCTCCAACTTAACGCCCGGGCAACAAGCCGAACGGATTGCGATGCGTGCCGCCGCGAATGATCTCGAAATGCAGATGCGGTCCCGTCGAATTGCCGGTGCTACCCACGCGCCCAATCAGTTGCCCTTTTTTAACCGATTCCCCAATTTCAACATTCAGTTTGCTCAGATGTCCGTAGCGCGTGAGATACCCGTTGCCGTGATTGATCAGGATCATGTTGCCGTACCCGACATTGCTCCAACCCGATTGGACGATATAGCCGGAATCAGCCGCATAAATCGGTGTGCCGGTCGGCGCGCCCACGTCAATGCCGGGGTGACGCGTCCAGAATTTTTGCGTGATGCGCCCGGAGACGGGCCACCCAAAATTGCCGGTGCCGCGTGCGGCGGTTGCCGGCAGGGGCCCACTGTACGCGCTGACGACGCGCGGTTGGTACGGCTTGCTGCCGCCGGGTACCATCAGGTACTGCCCCGCCGTTAAATTGATCGCGCCATCTTTGAAATCGTGCCGCTCTTGGTTGAATTCCAGGTTCACGATATTTTGAATGATCGCGTCCGCCGTCTTCTTCCCGCGATATTTTTCCGCGATGGATTTGAGCGTGTCGCCGGCGGCGACGGTGTGCAACACGCCGCTGACCGGCGGAATATTCAGGGCTTGCCCGACCGACAGCATATCGGGATTGTCTTCGAGCTTGCCGTTCGCCCACAAGATCGAATCCGCGCTCACCTCGAAATCCTCCGCGATACTGCTGACGTTGTCGCCGCCCTGCACGGTGTACTTGATCACGTCGCGGCGCACGCGCTTGGGCGCGTTCGTCACCGGGATGGGCGAACGGAAAAACGCAGCGGTGTCTTCGGGCGCGGGATCGGGCAATGTGATTTCATCGTCGCTGGGCGGCGCCGTATTCACCGTGCCCTTTTCGCCGTTGAGATTGATCTGAATGCCGCTTGCCGCAATCGTCACCATCATCAGCAGAATCAAGCCGACGTGCGAGGCGATACGGGTGAGCAACGGCATATCGTCCGTAATGTCGCCGAGAAAATCGCGGACGGCGATGAGATAGGGCGCGCCCCACACCCGCAGGCGCGCGAGCAGAGTCAGTTCGGGTTGATCGGGCATAGTTCAATCACCAGAGACCGGCGACGGGAAAAATTCTTTTCCCATTTCAAGGTCCAACCTACAACGCTTCCTTGTTCAGCGTGGCGAGAAAATCCTTGTTCGTGCGCGTTTTCTGCAAACGCTGAATCACCGGTTCGAGCGCGTCTTCGCCGCCGCCGAGCATATCAATCATCCGGCGCAACGTCCATACGCGCGCCAGCGTTTCATCGTCAAGCAAGAGTTCCTCGCGGCGCGTGCTCGAGCGTTCGATGTCAATCGCCGGAAAGATGCGGCGTTCGGCAAGTTTGCGGTTGAGGTGCATTTCGCTGTTGCCGGTGCCTTTGAATTCTTCGTAGATCAGATCATCCATGCGGCTGCCGGTGTCTACCAGGCAGGTGGCGATGATCGTGAGCGAGCCGCCTTCCTCCAAATTGCGCGCCGCGCCGAAAAAGCGTTTCGGCGGGTAGAGCGCGGCGGGGTCGAACCCGCCGGTGAGCGTGCGTCCGCTTGGCGGCACGGTGAGATTGTACGCGCGCGCGAGCCGCGTGATCGAGTCGAGCATCACGACGACATCCTTGCCGCCCTCGACCAAACGCTTGGCGCGTTGCAACGACATTTCCGCGACGCGGGTTTGATTCTCCACTGCGTCGTCAAACGTCGAGGAAAAAACTTCGGCTTCGACGGAGCGATCCACATCGGTCACTTCTTCAGGGCGTTCGCCGATCAGCACGACCATCAAGTGCGCGTTCGGATAATTTTCGCTGATGCCGTTCGCAATTTGTTTGAGGATCGTCGTCTTGCCGGCTTTCGGCGGCGATACGATCAAGCCGCGCTGGCCGCGCCCGATGGGGGCGAGCATATCGAGCAAGCGCATCGCCATAATGTTCGGTTTCGTTTCGAGTTTGAATTGCTGGTTCGGGAAAATCGGCGTGAGTTTGTCGAAATCGGGACGGGCTTTGGCGGCTTCGGGATCAAGCCCGTTGACGGCTTCGACGCGCAACAGCCCGAAATATTTTTCGGTTTCTTTTGGCGGGCGCACCTGCCCGATCACCATGTCGCCGGTGCGGAGCCCAAACCGGCGAATTTGCGATTGAGACACATACACATCTTCGGGTCCGGGCAAGAGGTGATCGGAGCGCAAAAAGCCGATGCCGTCTTCGACGATCTGCAGAACGCCGCCGCCGAAAATCAAACCTTCGCGCTCGGCTTTGGCGCGCAACAACCGAAAGATCAGTTCGGTTTTTTTGAGGCGCGTGTAGCCGCTGATGGTTTGTTCTTTGGCAAGTTCGCGCAAATCGGCAAGCGTCTTACTGTCTAATTCAGCGTAATTGAGGGCTTCTACCACGAGGAACTCCATCCGCAAACGGGGCGGGTACAGGTAAAATCGCTGGCGCGCGGATCACGCGCCAAACGTTGGGTGAATCGGTAAAACTCGAAATCGGTAATCATTTCAAGGTGAAAACAGGAGAACCATTCAATCGGATGAGGACAAAATCCGTGAGGTCGTGCGGGAGAATGATTGACAACTGCCAGGATTATAGCATCTTTCCGGGTCGGCGTCAAATCAAATTTTCGATGGCGATGCGCACCGCGCCGCGCACCGGCGCCGTGACTTGCTCGACCGGTGCGAACGCGTACCCGCGCGCTTGCGCCGAGGAGAGCAGGCGCGCGCGGATAATGTCCGTTTCGAGCAACACGCCGCCGGTCAGCGCGAGCGGGATCGGCGGTGCGCCGAATTCCAAGCGGCGGGCAACGGCGATGATCGCATCGGCGAGCGCGGCGCTGGCGTCTTGCGTGATCCGCTCGGCAACCGGGTCGCCGGCTTGCGCGGCGCGCAAAACGAGCGGGGCGAGGCGCGCGAAATCCGCCGGCTTGAGTCCCGACCGGTACACGC
>CAIKBD010000375.1 GCA_903825565.1 uncultured Anaerolineales bacterium
CGATTTTGCCGCGATAAAACGGATGCAACTCCATCGCATCCGCGGCCGGCTTCTTCGCCTTTGCCAGCAGTTCGTCTTTGGTCGGTTGCTTTGCCATAAAAATCACTCTCCTTGAAAATATAAGTTGGTGCTCCGAGCAAGAACACTTGAGCAAAAACATTTTGCGCTCGAGTTGTTACGCCTTTTTGCGGAGCGCTTGTCAACTGCGGTTCCATACAACCCAGCAAGATTCTTTTTCGAGTAACAGGTTTCTATCCAGATCGAATTTGCAAAAAAGTTTACACGCCTGACACTGCTGGCACTACAAGGGCAAACACACATTCATCCTGCCCTTGCAGTGCCAGCCAAAACGAATGATCAGCTACTTGGGATCGGCGCAGGTAAAGTTTGCGGCATCTTTGACATCGCCGCTACCCTTGTACGTTTCAACTTTCGGATACACACAGATGGGACGCGTCAAATCCACTTTGCCATCCGCACCAGCGTGCGACGTTAGTATGGATTCGGGCGCTTGCCCTTTTTCGACCCAGTTCGAAATGGCGGCAAGCAAATCAGCGGGAGCAGGAGCACCGCCATCACCACCCCGACAGTGTCCCATGCCGGGAGACATGAAGAGACGCACGAACGTTTGCGTTGGGGGCACGCCACCTTGCATCGCCACAACACTATCATAATAGTTGATGACGTTACGCGGCGCAATGTTTTGATCGTTCCAACCGGCATACAGAATCAACTTGCCGCCGGCGCCCTTGAAACTGCCGATGTCGGGATCGGTCGAATTGAGCACGGCGCGCAGTTTCGTGTCGGCGTCGTACAACAGTTGGAACGTCTTGGGATCGGAAAAATCGAACGTCTTCCAGTCCCAGTTCATATCGCCAAAATAAAAATACTTGAAGTACGCCAACGGCGGTCCGCCCGCGCCGTAAATGCGATTCGTCCACAGTAATTCAGAGCCGACTTCGTAGGGAGGCCAAAATTGCTTGCCCGTCGTCGGGTCTTTGAGGCCGGCATAGATCGCTTTGAGCGTGGTCACTTGCGGCGCGGTTAGACAATCGTTACCGTCCGCACCCGAACATTGAATCTTGGCAGGATCAAAGTTGCATTTGCGCGGATCTTGAATGATCCCATCCTTGACGTTATCGTTCAGATCGCAAGCGGCGATGGCGGCTTTATTAATTGCCGGTAATTTTTCCGGCGGGATGCGCCCGGCGGCATCCTTGTTGCTGAGCCACACCGCGTATTGTTCGCCGGGCCACATGTGCGTTACATTGCTCGCGGGTGCGCCAGCGACCACGCCGTTGTAATCCATCGGATAGCGTTGGACTTCGGACAGGGCTTGGCCACCACCGCCCGAACAACCGGTAAAGTATGAGTACTTGGGTGCTTGGCTATAGTATGCTTGGATAATCAACTTGGCGTCAATTGTCATCACGTGAATACCGCGTGAGGCAAAATCTACCAACAATTCCGGACGCCCCATCGCCCAGCTTCCATTGCCGCCGACGTGCCCGGTGTCCGTGCTCGCGGTCGCATAATCGAGACCAAGCGCGGTATTCATCGCATCGTAGCCAATCGAACCAGCCAAACCACCATTCCCGACGCCGTTAAATTTGCCGTTCCATTTGGCGGGAGTTGGCATCCAAACTTCAAATCTCACTTCGGGCTCGATGATACCGGCGACCCGGCAAAATGCCTGGGTGGGAGTAATCGGCACTGTCATATACTGCGGTACAAAAGATTTGCCCGCTTCGCGTGTTTCCGCAAGCGTGATCGTCGTCTGCGGCAACGCCAGCCGAGTGAGACTTTCGCACACGCCGCTCGCTTGAGGTAACGGCGCGGCTTGAACTGGTGTGGTCATCGAAGCTTGCCCAGCCAAAACAACTGCCAACAGAGTCACAGCCACTAGACCCAACAAAACCAAGCGTTTCATCTTGAATCCCCTCCTTGGGATTTGTTTGATTGACAAACGTTTGAGTAAACGACGTGTCCCGCGAGGCACCCCACGAAATCTTTAGCCATTCACCTCCTCCGCACCAAGAGCCGAGCGTTTGCCGCTTTTGACATGCCAAATTGAGCATGTTAAAATGAAAACGATAAATTAACTGGAGATTTTCCGTTGCCTCAAACAACTACCCGCACGGTGGACCGCGCGCTTGATATTCTCCTGTGCTTTGGCGAAAATGAGCCGGGTTTGACCTTGACTCAAATCAGCGAACGCGTCGGAATGCACAAGAGCACGGTACATCGCTTACTTGCCACTTTGGAAAAGAAACGCTTTGTGCAGCGTTTGGACGATGCGTCGTACCGTCTTGGGCTAGGACTGGTCGAACTAGGTTTCTCCGTCCTCAAGACCAACGATATTCATCGCCAGGCGTTGCCGTATATGCAACGCCTCGCCACCGAGTACCGCGAGAATGTTGACCTGGGAATTTTAGACGACGATTCGGTCCTGTACCTCCAAGTCATCGAAAGCACCCAGCGCGTGAAAATCGCTTCCGCCCCTGGTCAGCGTTTGCCGATTCATTGCACGGCAACCGGCAAAGTCTTTCTCGCCTATTTGCCAGAGAAACAGATGCAGACCATTCTCAAATCGGTGCATCGCAAATACCCGGAATGCACGGCTACCACCCTTGCCGAAATTCAAACGCAATTGAAACTGATCCGCGGACGCGGCTTTGCAATTTCGGAACAAGAGTACGAAGAAGGCATCAACGCCGTTGCCGCGCCCATTTTAGACGCGAACCAATTTCCCGTCGCCGCCATGGCAATTGTGGGACCGGCGTTCCGGCTCTCCGCTGAACGCTTGTTGGAACTGGGGTGCCCGCTTTGCGAAACAACCAACGCCCTCGCACGCGATATGGGACTGACCCTCCAATTCACGAAACGGTGACGCTGGGCAAATGGCTAATTTGCCCAGCACGGCTTTTCAAAAGTCGCTTGACATTACCCCTCACCCCGATAGCGCGTCCATAACGCGGCAGAATGCCGCACAGACGACGCGCTATCGCCTCTCCCCAATAGGGGCGAGGGAATTTACCCCTTCTCCCTTTGAGGGAG
>CAIKBD010000376.1 GCA_903825565.1 uncultured Anaerolineales bacterium
ATCACACAATCGAACGGCGGCATTTTGTCATTGCAAGAAAGTATCGCCAACCCGATTCGTACAGCGGTGTCTGGTCCGAGCGCGGGCGTGATGGCGGCGTTGCACCTGGGTCGCCTCGTCGGTCTCGACAATTTGATTACGCTCGACAGTGGTGGCACGAGCGCGGACATTAGTTTGATTCATCGCGGGCAACCTTTGCTTTCGATGGAACGCACGGTCGAGGGTTGGCCCGTTCGCATTCCGATGCTCGACATTGTGACGATTGGCGCGGGCGGCGGCTCGATTGCGTGGCTCGATGCGGGCGGTGCGCTCAAGGTCGGTCCGCAAAGTGCGGGCGCGAACCCAGGTCCGGCGTGTTATGGTTTCGGCGGCGAACTGCCAACCGTGACCGATGCGAATGTCGTCCTGGGTCGCATGAATCCGCAACGCATCCTGGGTGGTCGGATGACGTTAAAGACGGAGCTTGCGGAATGTGCAATCCAATCGCGCATCGCGCAACCGACGAAACTCTCACTGCTCGATGCGGCGAACGGAATGATTGATGTCATCAACGCGAATATGGTGCGCGCGATGCGTTTGGTCTCGGTCGAACGCGGTTACGACCCGCGCGAATTTACGATGGTCGCGTTCGGCGGCGCGGGTCCGGTGCACGCGGTCGCGCTCGCGCAAGAGCTGGGCATTCCGCGCGTGCTCGTGCCGCCGGCACCGGGGACGCTGTGTTCGCTCGGTTTGCTCGTCACCGACATTCGCGTGGATTTCGTCCGTAGTCTGCCGCTCAAACCGACGCGCGAATCGTTACCCAGAATTGTTCAACTCTTCGATGAACTCGTCGCTGATGGTCGCCGCGCGCTCGACAAAGAAAATGTGCCCGACGCGCAACGTCGCTTGATGCGTTGGATTGAAGCGCGTTATCAGCGTCAGAATTTTGAACTGCCGATTCCGGTGGACGATGTGGATTTGACTGAGGCTGGGATTGCCGGTCTCGCCGAAAAATTCCACGCCGAACACAAACGCTTGTACGGTTACGCGCGTCCCAATGCGCCGGTCGAATTTGTGAATTTCCGCTTGACCGCCGTGGGCGAATTACCGAAAGCGCCGATTCCGCCGTGTGCGCCGCGCGATGGCAATCAGCCGAAACCATTTGGACAACGCGAGGTGTACTTTGAAGAAGCGGGCGGGTACGTGACTGCCGCGTTGTATCAGCGCGACGAGTTGCGCGCGAACGATTGCATCGTCGGTCCGGCAATCATCGAGCAGATGGATGCGACGACGGTTCTGCCGCCGCAGATGCACTTGAACGTGGACACTTTCGGCAACATGATGATTGATGTCGCCGGAATAAACGAATGAATTGGACGCAGATGAACGCAGACGAACGCAGATAAAATTAAATTCTGCGTTTGTCTGCGGCAATCAGCGTCCAATCTTTGGGAGACTAGACAATGTCTGTAAATAATTCACCAATTGACCCCGTGACGCTCGAAGTGTTGAGCAATCGTTTGCTCGCGGTCAGCGAAGAAATCACTGCCGCGTTGATTCGCACATCGTACTCGACGAACATCAAGGAGCGGCGCGATTGCTCGACCGCCGTGTTCGACGCGCAAGGGCAAATGATTGCCCAAGCCGAAAGTTTGCCGATGCACCTGGGTTCATTGCTGGGTGTCGTCGAAGCCGTGCTGAAAAAATATCCGGTCGAGCAACTGCGCCCCGGCGATATGTTCGTGACGAACGACCCGTACTCGGGCGGCGGCACACACTTGCCGGACATTACGATGGTCGCGCCGGTGTTTGTCGAAAATCAACTCGTCGGTTTTGTCGCGAACATCGCGCACCACGCCGACCTGGGTGGCAAGGTGCCGGGCAGTACGTCCGGCGACGCGACGAGCATTTTCCAGGAAGGGTTACGCATTCCGCTCGTGCTGATTTGTCGTGACGACCAACTGCTTCACGATGTCGTGGATTTCGTGATGCTCAACAGTCGCACGCCCGCCGAACGCGAAGGCGACCTGGGCGCGCAAGTCGCGGCGAATCGCGTGGGCATTCGTCGCCTCACCGAAGTTGTCGCGCATTACGGCGTCGAGCGTTATCAGCAAGCGGTTGCCGCTCTGCTCGATCACGCCGAAGCGATGATGCGCGCGAGCATCAAGACCCTTCCGTCCGGCACGTACTCGTTCACCGATTACATGGACGACGACGGCATCAACCTGGGTGTGCCCGTACCGATTTCGCTCAAGGTCACGATTGAGGACGACCATGCGATTGTAGATTTCACCGGGTCGAGTGCTCAGGTCGCGGGTCCGATTAACGTCACGCTCAACGGAACCTGGGCGACAGTGTTTTATTGTTTCAAGGCATTGGTCGGTCCGATGATTCCATCAAATCACGGCATCTATCGCCCGCTTCGATTGATTGCGCCGGCAGGAAGCATCGTGAATTGTCATGCGCCCGCGCCGGTCGGCGAGCGCATTGACTCGTGCCAACGCGTCGCGGACACCTTCTTTGGTGCGATGGCATCCGCCGCGCCGCAACGTGTAATCGCGGCGAGCAACAGCAGTGTGACGACTGCGACATTTTCCGGCGTGCATCCAGAGACCGGCCAATTCTATGTTTATCTCGAAACGATTGCGGGCGGGCAGGGCGCGCACTCGGCGGGCGATGGCTTGAGCGGCGTCCAGGTTCACATGACCAACACGTCGAACTTGCCGATTGAAGCGCTCGAACGCGAATATCCCTTGCTCGTCGAGCGATACGCATTGCGAACCGATTCAGGCGGCGCGGGAAAATATCGCGGCGGGCTGGGCATTCAACGCGACATTCGCGCTCTGCACGATGGCGTCACCTTTTCCGGTTTGGCGGATCGCCAACGCATGGCACCCTGGGGTCTCGATGGCGCGGGCGAAGGTGCGGTCGGAGAATTTTTGTTGCAACGCACCGATGGCGCGGAGAAAAAATTGAGTTCCAAGGTTTCGGATGTCGCGCTCAAAGCCGAGGATGTGATTAGCGTGCGAACGCCGGCGGCAGGCGGTTACGGCGCGGCGATGTTGCGTGAGCCACAAGCCGTGTTACGTGATATAATTGAGGGCAAGATTACTGCGCGTGCCGCGTTCGATTTGCACGGCGTCGTGTTGCAAGATAATGACACGGCGATTGATGAAGACGCGACGCGGCAAGCGCGCACACAACGAAAATAATTTACCTCACTCCTCACCCCCCTTGCCCCCTCTCCCCTCTCCTAAAAATTTAGGAGAGGGGAGAGGGGGTTGGGGGAGTGGGGTGAGGTCGGAGCAATCCTCTTGAGCCGATTTCTCATCCGTCGTTTGCTCATCTCGCTGTTGTTGGTCTTGCTCGTCGAGACCATCGTGTTCAGCTTGGTGCATCTTCTCCCCGGCGATCCCGTGATGATTATCCTGGGTTCCGAGCGCACGCCCGATCCCAAAACGGTTGAAGCCGTGCGCGTGAAGCTGGGATTGGATCAACCCTTGCCCACGCAGTACGTGCGTTGGCTCGGTGGATTGTTTCAGCGCGACCTGGGTAACTCGCTCGTGGATGGCTCGCCGGTCTGGGACACGCTTGCCGAACGTTTGCCGCGCACACTCGAACTCGTCACGGTCGCGATGATCCTGGCGACCTTGATCGGTGTGCCCCTGGGAATTCTTGCCGCACTGCGTTGGAATCGCGCGACGGATCGCATCCTCTCGCTCATCGGCGCGATTGGCATTTCGTCGCCGGTGTATGTTGTCGGCACTCTGCTCGTGCTCGCGTTTGGCGTCACATGGCGTTTACTGCCCGTCGCCGGTTACACGCCGATCACGGATAGCTGGGTCGAGCACATTCGTCGCTTGACCTTGCCGGCGATCACCCTCGCGCTGGGTCCGATGGCAATCATCACGCGCATGACCCGGTCGAGTGTGCTCGAAGTGTTTCATCAAGATTACGTGCGTACCGCGCGTGCGAAAGGTTTGCGCGAACGCATCGTCGTCACACGGCACATGTTGAGCAACGCTCTCATTCCGATTGTCACCGTGATCGGTTTGCAGATGGGCACGCTCATCGGCGGCTCGGTGCTCGTCGAGTACATTTTCAACTGGCCCGGACTTTCGACCTTGCTCGTCACTGCGTTAGGACGGCGCGATTATCCGATTGTACAAGGCGTCATTCTCACGTCCGCTAGTTTATTCATCGTGTTCAATATGATCGTGGATATGTTGTACGGCGTGCTCGATCCACGCGTCCGTTATTCATAGGTGCAAATCGCATGTCGCGCAAACTGAAACGCTACTTTTGGCTCATCCTCAGCGGCTCGCTGATTTTGCTCGTCGTGCTCGCCGCGATTTTTGCGTCTGTGCTCACGCCGTACGATCCACTCAAGATTGATCCTCTGCGCGTTCTACAACCGCCCTCCGCGCAAAACTGGCTCGGCACCGACGAGTTCGGGCGCGATGTGTTTACGCGTTTGATCTATGGCGCGCAACCCTCGCTCATTGTTGCGGTTGGCGCGACGATTCTAGCGATGGGGATTGGCGTAATCCTGGGTGTGCTCGCCGGCTTTTTTCGCGGCTGGATCGAGCAGGTGTTGATGCGACTCGTAGACGCGCTCCTCTGCTTTCCGCCGATTTTGCTTGCGATGGTCGTCGTCGGCTTGCTGGGTCCGGGCGTGCTGAATCTCGTGATCGTGATCGGCATTCTGTACTCGACGACATTCGCGCGGCTGGCGTACGCTTCGACATTGCAAATCAAAGCAATGGAGTACGTGACGGTGGCGGTTGCCGTCGGCGTGAACAATCGGCGATTGATTTGGCAACACATCCTGCCAAACATTCTCTCGCCGCTGATCGTGCAAGCGAGTCTCACCGCGGCGGCGACGATCTTGCTCGAATCCGGTTTGAGTTTCCTGGGTCTGGGTGTTGTGCCACCCACGCCCTCGTGGGGTTTGATCATCGGCGCGGCGCGCAATTATATGTACCAGTCGCCGATGTATGTGGTGTGGCCCTCGTTGTTGATTGCGCTGATTGTGCTCGCGATCAACACGTTCGGCGACACGCTCCGCGATTTTCTCGATCCCAGGTTACGGAAATGGCTATAAGCAAAACGCCGCTCAATTTTGAATCGGCGTGAGAATCGAAACACAGGACGCTCCAGAGGGCTTGCTTCCACGATGGCAAAGCAAGCCCCCTGCTTGTTCTGTTCCAGCACAAGCAGGGGGCGGCTACAGGCGGGAGGTTAGTTCATTCCATCGGGAAAACGAAAACGCCCACCTGGCGTCAGCGGCGTGTAGCGAATGCCCAAACGTGCCGCATTCTTGTTGTCGCTCGCCGCGCCGAGTTCGACTGTGAGCTTGAGCGTTTGCGTCCCGCGCGTCAGCGATACTTCTACTTTGTCGCCCGGTTTGTAAGTCTGGATCACATCTGCCAGCAGATTTTTCGCGTCCAGTTTCGTCGTGCCCACCGCGGTGATCACGTCGCCAACTTGCAAGCCGGCTTTTTCAGCCGGGCTATCCTTTTCGACTTCTTCGACGCGTGCCCCACCCGTTACATCGCGCAACGCCGGCAAGTTGGGCGTCTGCCGCGCTTGGGGGGTTTGGCGCGCTTGCGGTTGTTGCGGGGCTTGCGGCAATTGGTTCGGTTGAATTGGTTGATTGGGTTGCAGCGCTGGGACATTGCGACTGATGGGTACCCGCGCGTAATTTTGACCGGCGAAGAAACCAGCGACGCCGCCAGTCAAGACGCCGAGTACAAGCCCCAACAGCAACATCCCTACCGCTAACAAAATCGTTCCACGTGTGCTCATTATATCCTCACTTTCGTTTTTCATTCGTCGCTTTGCATTATGCGGCGAGCGGATTAAACATCTATGAGAGTGAGATTAGCATTGCAGATTACTCCCGAAATGACCGGGCGCAGATCATCCTAAACACAGCAAACGCGTTGCCAACGCACGGCTTTTCAAAAGTCGCTTGACATTACCCCTCACCCCGATAGCGCGTCCATAACGCGGCAGAATGCCGCACAGACGACGCGCTATCGCCTCTCCCCAATAGGGGCGAGGGAATTTACCCCTTCTCCCTTTGAGGGAG
>CAIKBD010000377.1 GCA_903825565.1 uncultured Anaerolineales bacterium
TACGTCGCAGTGCCCCTTGACGAAAATTGGACAGCGCGGGTGAAACCGGCACCCTTTCGGCGGATTCACCGGCGACGGCACGTCGCCGGTCAAAACGATGCGTTGCCGCTTCAAGGTTGGATCGGGTTCTGGGATCGCGGACAGCAACGCTTTGGTGTACGGGTGCAGGGGATTGGCAAACAATTCCCGCTTGTCCGTCAACTCGACCAATTTGCCGAGATACATCACGCCGATGCGGTCGCTGATGTACTTGACGACAGCAAGGTTGTGCGCGATGAACAGATACGTCAACCCCATCTCGCGTTGCAAATCCTTGAGCAAGTTGAGCACCTGCGATTGGATCGAAACATCCAGCGCCGACACCGGCTCGTCGCACACGACGAATTTTGGGCGCAGGATCAGCGCGCGGGCGATGCCGATGCGCTGACGTTGCCCGCCGGAAAATTCGTGCGGGAATCGCCCGATGTAAGCCGGGTTCAACCCGACCTGTTGCATCATTTCCTGCACGCGTTTTTTGCGGTCGTGCGCGTTGGTTACGCCGTGCACGCGCAACCCCTCGCCGATGATCGCGCCAATCGGCATGCGCGGATCGAGCGAGCCGTAGGGGTCTTGGAAAATAATTTGCATATTGCGGCGCACGTGCTTGAGTTCACCGACGCGCATTCGCAAAACGGAATGACCCTCGAACAAGACCTCACCGCTGGTGGCGGGCACGAGCCGCAAAATCGTGCGCCCCGCCGTCGTTTTGCCGCACCCCGATTCGCCGACCAGCCCCAGCGTTTCGCCGCGCTGAATGTCGAACGAAATGCGATCAACGGCGTGCACGTTGGCGACGGTACGTTGTAAGAGTCCGCCGCGCACCGGATAATATTTGACCAGCTCTCGCACTGAAACCAAGATGTTGTCTTCGGATGCCATAATGACGCTACACCTTCATACGCGGATCGAGCGCATCGCGCAAGCCATCGCCCATAAAATTGAACGACAGCGACGTGATGAAAATAAAGAAACCCGGCAACACGGCTTTCCAGGGCGCGAGAAACATATCGCTCTGCGCGTTTTGCAACATGTTGCCCCAGGTCGCCGTTGGCAGGCGGACGCCAAAGCCGAGAAAACTCAGCGACGATTCGACGATGATTGTACCGCCGATGGCTAACGTCATCCCGACGATAATCGGCGCGATGGCGTTGGGGATCATGTGTTGGACAATGATCGCCGCATCCGAAACACCTAGCGCGCGCGCCGCTTCGCTGAACTCTTGATTGCGGAGCGCGAGCACCGTGCCGCGCACCACGCGCGCCGAGCGCGTCCAGCTCAGCGCGACGAGAATTAGAATCAGCATGGGGATGCCGCCGCCGCCGAAAAATGCGGAGAGGATCAACAAGATCGGCAACTGGGGCAAGGTCAAGATCAAATCGGTCAAGCGCATCAAAATGTTGTCCACCCAGCCGCCAAAGAAACCGGCGATGGCGCCAATCACCGTGCCGAGCAATTCGGACAAGATCGCGACGCTAAACCCAATCGTCAGCGAAATTTGGCCGGCGTAGAGCAAGCGCGACAAGACATCGCGTCCGAGTTCGTCGGTGCCGAGCCAA
>CAIKBD010000378.1 GCA_903825565.1 uncultured Anaerolineales bacterium
CTGTTGCAACGCGGCGATCACATCGCTCATCCGGCGCGCGGCGAGCAGTTCTGCCGGGTTGGGTGGAATGGTGCCGCTGGGAAGCAATCGCAAATTTGCCACCGCCGTGTCTTGCAACGGCGGCTTGACCATGAGCGCATCATCGCGCATCATATCGGACAAGCCCGGCGTGTTGCGCGCGCCAAAAATCGTGTGGAGCGAGGGGCGACGCAGATCGCAATCCACGAGAATCACTTTTTTGCCGGCTTGCGCCATCGCCACCGCCAGGTTCGCCAGGGTGGTGGATTTGCCCTCTTCGGGTGCGGCGGAAGTGACAACCATCGCGCGAATCGGTTTGTCGAGCGAGGTGAATTCGAGGTTGGTGCGGAGCGTGCGAAACGCTTCGCTGATCGGCGAACGCGGGTTATGAATCGTTACGAGTTGGTCAGCCATTAGAACTCCAGGGATCGGGAATCGGTGAGCCGGAATCAGGGATTGTGTCGCGGATGAAAAATTCCCAGGTACCGCTTAGATCGGGTTGCCGCAATGCGGGCACACGCGCCGCGCCGCGCCGGGCTTGCGACGAACAGTCGCCTCGGTGTCCTTGTCGCCGATGGTTGGGATCGCGCCGAGGACGGTGACGCCGATCACGCGCTCGACATCTTCGGGCGCGCGGAGAATATCCGAGTCGAGCCATTCGAGCGCAAAGATGACGATGATGCCGATGAGCGCGCCCAAAATTGCGCCCGCCAGCGTGTTGATGGATGTTTTCGGTGAAAAGATTTCCGGCGACGTGGCGTTGATCGCGTTCACGAGCACGCGGTCACGTTGATCGATCTGCAAGTTCTCTTGATTGTGAAACGAGACGAACGTATCGGCGAGCGTTTTGGCGACTTGGGCGGCGGTCGCCGGCAATTTGTGTCGCGCCTCAATCGTGATCGTCAACGTGGATTCGTCCGCGCTAAAATTCACCTGCCCGACAAACGCTTGCGGCGTCACATCAAGTTGCAACTTGTCAATTACCGGTTGCGTGAGCGCGGGCGATTGCATCTGTTGCACGTACAGCCGCAACAAGTTCTTGATCGCGAGCGTCTGCCCGTAATCGGATGGGCGCGACGGAACGGTGCTCAGCGTCACAGTGGCTTTGTAGATCGGCGTTTGCAGTTTGCTAAAGCCGAACGCGCTGGCGGCGGCAAGGACTGCCAACCCAAGGATAATCCAGCCGCGCTTGATCAACACGCGCGCATAATCTTGCAATTGCATTTCGCGTCTCCTCACGAATATCGAACTGCAAACATTTTACCACACTTGCGATTTTATCAAAAGCCGCACGCCTGCTCACCGCGCTTGCGGTTTCGGAATTTCGCCGAGCACGCGCACGCCCAACGCTTCCACATCGCGCGCATCGCGGAGCGACGTGTCGAGATAATCGGCGACGAAGGCGAGCGCCAACGCCGCGAGGAGCGCGATGCCGACGCGAATCGGAAGGTCCATCTGATCGCGGAGCGATGCGCCGATGCGCGCGGCGACCGGCTTGTCAATGACGACGACGGTTGCGCCGGGTGAACCGAGTTGCGCGAAATACTTGGCGTTGTTCTGCGCCAGGTTCTCGACTGCCGCCTCCGCGATCTGTTGCGCGCGCGTCCCATCGCCAAAAGTGATGGACAGGGACATCAAGCGGCGTTGCTTTTCGACCGCCGCGCCGATATTGCCTTTGCCAATCGTCACGCCGGTGACGCCGCGCTTGACCAGCACCGCGTTTACGTCGTCGGCAAATTGATCGCTCCGAATGATTTCGACAAAATCATCGCGGATGTACTCGGACGCCTGGTACGCCGTGAGGATTGGATCATAGCCGGAGACTTGGGTTGCCGGCGGCGCGGTCACGCCAATCGTAAAGCGCACGCTCGCCGCGTAAACTGGCGCAGGTTGCGCGCGAAAGATGAAACTGCCAACGCCGACCACCACGGGCAAGGCGACAATCAGCCAAGCAAAGCGCCACAGCGTGCGGGCATAATCGCGTAATTCCATTCCAACTCCGGTTCGATCAGGTAGTCAAATAATCAGAGTCGGTTTGACTACCCAACTATTTGACTAACCAACTTTTCCTTGAACACATCCACGCCGAATTTTTCCGCGTGCAACCGGATCGTTGCCGGATCGTACCGGCGATCATCGAAGGCGCGCACGGCTTGCGCCAATGCCCCTGCAGTCGGCTCGCCGAAAAATTCGCCGGTGACGCCGGGCAGGATCGAATCGCGCGCGCCGCCGCCGTCGAACGCGATCACCGGTTTGCCGCACGCGTTCGCTTCGAGCGGCGTGATGCCGAAATCTTCCGTGCCGGGAAAGAGGAATGCGCGGCAGTGCGCGAGCAGATCGCGTGCCTGCGCATCGGAAACGCGCCCCAGAAATTTCACGTTTGGCTTTGCCAGGGCTTGCAACCGCGCGCGGTCGCGCCCGTCGCCGGCGATGACCAGCGGCAAACCTAGCTCGTTGAACGCCTGCACCGCGAGATCGATCCGTTTGTACGGCACGAGCCGCGAGAGGATCAAGAACTCTGCGCCGCGTTCGCGCGTCAGGGCAAAGCGGTACGTCTCGACCGGCGGATAGATGATGGTCGAATCGCGCTGGTACACCTGCGCGATCCGTTCGCGGACGACTTTAGAAATGGCGATAAAGTCCGTCACCTGCTCCGCCGCCCGACGGTCCCAAGCGCGCAAGCCGCGAATGAACAGCGGCAAGATCGCGCGCGGCGCGCGCCCGATCTGTTCATTGGCGACATAATCGGCGTAATTCCACAAAAAACGCGCGGGGGTCAAGCAGTAGCACATGTGACGCGCGCCGAGCGGCACGCGCACGCCGTGCGCGAACGCGCTGGTGATGCTGAGAATCAAATCGTAGCCGCGCAGATCGAAGGACTCGAACGCGGCGGGAAACAGCGGCAAGAGCCAGCGATGATTTTGGATCGGTAGCCGATTGAGCGGCGACGGACGAATGTCCCACGCGCGGTATGCCGGCGGAAACACGTGCGGCGTAAAGACCGAAGTAAAAATGGGCGCGGCGGGAAAAAGATCGTGCGCGGCTTCGAGCACGCGTTCCGCGCCGCCGTATTGGTTGAGCCAACTAACGACGAGCGCGACCTTGGGTAAAGATTGAGCCATCGCGCGCTAGTATAACCGAAAGCGGGATGGGGCGCAAATAATCGGCGCACGCGGCAGGGCTTTTCAAAAGTCAGGCGACCCTCATCCCAACCTTCTCCCTCAAAGGGCGAAGGGGTAAATTCCCTCGCCCCTATTGGGGAGAGGCGCTAGCGCGTCCGTAACGCGGCGGGACGCCGCACGGATGTCGCGCGAGCGGGGTGAGGGGTGATGTCAAGCGAC
>CAIKBD010000379.1 GCA_903825565.1 uncultured Anaerolineales bacterium
CTATCGCCTGACTGTTCATTTTGATAAGGTGACAATTCGACGAATGACGATCCTCCTCTTAATTCGCCACGCAAGTAACGATTATCTGAAAGCCGGTCGGCTTGCCGGCTGGACGCCGGGCGTGCATCTCAACGCGCAAGGACAAGCCGAAGCGAACACTCTCGCGCAACGGCTCAACCATGTGGCGTTGCACGCCATTTACGCCAGCCCGCTTGAACGCGCGCAGGAAACCGCGCACGCCGTGGCGCAATGCCAACAGCTTGCGGTGCACACGCGTGTCGAACTGGGCGAGGTGAACGCCGGTGAGTGGACAGGCAAGGCGATCAAGGACTTGGAGCAGACCGACGCGTGGAAACGGATGCTTGCCCAGCCGGTTGATTTCTGCTTGCCCGGCGGCGAAGGGATCGCGCAGGTGCAAACGCGGATGATCGTGGCGCTGGAGCAGATCATCGCCGCGCATCCGCACCAAACTGTCGCCATTTTTTCGCACGCCGATCCGATCAAAGCCGTCGTCGCGCATTATCTCGGTATGCATCTCAACCAGTTCAACAAAATCGTTATTGATCCAGCATCCGTCACCGTTTTCTTTTTCGACGAACTCGGCGCAAAGCTGTTTCGCTTGAATGATGCCGGGGCGTTGCCGGAATTCAAGCCGGCACATGCGCCGGCGGAACAATCCCAGGGAGTCGCAAATAATGGCAGAGACTAGTCTCGTATACGATCTCAATCCCGTTTCGCATCTCACCGTCGGCACGGTGGGCAAGCCAGGGCAACGCACGTTTTTCGTGCAGGCGCGGCAAGGCGTCACTGTCGTCACGCTCGTTTCGGAAAAGGAACAGGTCAGCGCGTTGGCGCGCGGCATTGACGAATTGGTAGAGCGGCTCGGCGTGGGCGGCTCGCCCATCCGTGTGACTGAAGCCGAAATGGAATTGGCGGAGCCGTTGGAGCCAGTGTTTCGGATCGGGCAGTTGGGCTTGGGCTATGACGCGCAAAACGCGATGATCGTCCTCGTCGCGTACGAATTGCCGGAGGAGGAAAACCCTGCGACGATCAACGCCGTGCGGTTTTGGGCGACGCCAGACCAGGTGCGTAAACTCGCGCGGTACGCCGCGTCGGTGGTTGCTGGCGGACGACCGATCTGCGTGCTGTGCGGCAAGCCGATTGATCCCGAAGGACATTTTTGTCCCAAGCGCAATGGGCATGGCGACAAGGCAACGCTGACGTAGTACGCCCTACGCAATACGCAATACGCAATACGCAATACGCAATACGTAATACGTATTACGTATTGCGTAGGGTGTGTGCAAGTTGGAGAAGGTTGGCGTGTGATGCCAGTTGATCAATCTCCCGATGGGGTTGCGGCGTTGTTGCAGGACGGCGCGATAGAGGTGGACGGTCTCGTGCCCTGGGGATCGAACTATACATTTCTCGTGACGGTGCGCGCGGGCGCGCGTGCGATCCCGGCGATCTATAAACCGGCGCGCGGCGAGCGTCCCTTGTGGGATTTTCCGACCGGCTCGCTCGCGTTCCGCGAAGTTGCCGCGTACCAGGTGAGCATCGCACTGGGTTGGCCCCACGTCCCGCTGACGATCCTGCGCGAAGGTCCGCAAGGGATTGGCATGGTGCAACAGTTTATCGACTTTGTGGACGGGCAACATTTTTTCACGTTGCGCGATCAGTATCGCGCCGAGATGAAACGGATCGCGGCGTTCGATGCGCTGATCAATAACACGGATCGCAAGGGCGGGCATGTCTTGCTGGGCACGGACGAAAAAATCTATTGCATTGATCACGGCGTCACGTTTCATGAATATCCCAAACTGCGAACCGTGATTTGGGATTTCACCGAACAAAAAATCCCGGCGGCGATCTTGCGCGACCTAGACGCGTTGCGCGCGCAGTTGACGCGCGGCGCAACGTTGTTCGACACGCTGAACGCATTGCTGGTGCCGCGCGAAATGCGCGCGCTCCGCCAGCGCCTTGACGAGTTGCTCGCGTCCGGCACGTTTCCCGCGCCGCCGACGGATTGGCCCCCCGTGCCTTGGCCCCCCATCTAGAACATTGGAGTGGAGTTGGAAATTTCTTCGTC
>CAIKBD010000380.1 GCA_903825565.1 uncultured Anaerolineales bacterium
GCCGTACGGGGCGATGAACGCTTCGACGGCTTCCTCTTGCCAGACTAAACTATCGCGTTGGGTCATCGTCGCGCGAACATCCGAGTCCACACAATCGAACGCAAGATACAAGGTCGCGCCATCCCAGCATCCCTGCCCCGTCGTCGCTTGGTGTGGTGCGCCTGCGTCTTGGGCTTGCCTCAACTCAACGGCTGGCATAGTTTGCCAAACCGGTTTTGTCAGATCGCCATCCAGTGCAATGGGCTGTGCGATCCAGCGGCAATGATAAGTGGGCAAGTCAATGCGGGGTGACATGGGATTTTTCTCGATGCGCGCGCGCACATTTGGCGACCTGGCATTGAATGCCAGCAGTTTCAAATTGCTGGATGACCGCGCTGGAGGTGTAGTCGCTGGTGACCATCGTCGAAATCTCGGACACGTCAGCCACCTTGGTCAGGTTCGAGCGCGTGAATTTGCTGCTGTCGGCGAGCAGAATGGTTTGATCGGAGTGTTTGATAAATTCACGCGCGACCAGGGCTACCGCTTCGCTGTGATTGGTCAACCCATGTTCGACCGTGATGCCATCCGCGCCGACAAAAAATTTGTGCAACCGCACGCCTTCGAGCACCATGGCGGGCGCTTTGCCGATCAACTCAAACGAACGGGGGTCAAGATTGCCGCCGGTGAGCATCACCTGAATTCCCGGTAGGGCAACGAGTTCCGCCGCAATGTTGACTGCGTTCGTCACAACCGTGATGCCTTCGAGCAGTCGCATATGCAAGGCAAGTTCGGTGCAGATGCGTCCGCCGCTCATCCCAATCACATCACCGCGCTCGATCAATTGCAAGGCCTGATGCGCAATGGCGCGGGCTTCAGCCACGAGCACCGGTGGTTTGTGAATCGGCAGGGGATTGTAACTGACGACATTGGAGAGCGTGGCGCCGCCGTGCGTGCGCTGAATGAAACGATGCTCGCTCATCTCGTTCAAATCGCGGCGCACACTCGAAGGCGACACCTCTAACAACTGGCTCAATTGCTGAATTGAGAGATCACCATGCTCGCACAACAGATCAAAAATTTGTTTTTCTCTGCCATTCATAAATGGATCATCCTCGGGGTTGTGCCAACGAGCCGTTCAAAATTTTGCCAATAGATTTTTTCAAGCACCGCGCGTGGCAACGCGATGCCGCGCAAACATTTACCGGTGAACAATGCAGTGACGGCGCCCACCCCGGCGGGCAAGGGCATTGCCCAATCCGTTTCCAAAAAAGCACGCACCAACCATGCCTGCCCGGACTCGCGCATAGGTTCAAACGGCACGGCAGGATCAACAACGGGACCTGCGCCAACATCCGTACCATAGATCAAACGGTCTTGGTACCGCAAGAAAAATTCGCGCGCCGCATCACGCGTCTCGCTCAGTTCAAGAAAACCTCCGACGCCCGGCGTCAGATCAAGCGCAACTGCTGGATGCGCGTTAAGAAATTGCGAAGCGCGCGGCAAGTTATCCCAGAAAAACAGAAAATGGGCAAAGATGATTTTCAAATGCGGATGCCGATTCAAGATGCGCTCGGTCTCGGCATACATTTCGTCGCGCGATAAAAATTTTTCGCCGCCATACGACCAACGTTCCAAACCTGCGCGCGCGGGATCCCAAAAACGCAACGGGTCTGCCATGTGCATTGTGATCGGCATACCGCGCGATTCCATCCATTGCCAATAGGGCGCGTACAATTCGCTTTCCAATCGTCCAGGAAGATGGACATTCATGGATGGCTTGCCTTCCCACATTTTGATGCCGTCAAATCCTTGCGCGTCGAGTTGCTGGGCTTGCGCGACGAGATCGGCTGGCGCGAAAGACCCGGACGAGTAATCGAGGGCACCGAACGCGAATGCACGTCCGTGCGAAACTTGTTTAAAGCGCAATGCCTGCGTGTTGAGTTGACTGGGCACGCCTTCTGGGATCGGGAGTTGCGAAAGGGATAGCGCGTTGCATCGGCGCGCGCCAGTGCGTTCGAGCGTTTGCCAAAGCAACTCTGGATCCAGGTCAGCCCAGACGTGAATGTGTCCGTCGAGAATCGGCAAATCGGCGAACGCGTTGAAATCAAAAGCAGGTGTGTCCGTCATGTTCAATCCAAGGGTAACCCGACGGGCTTGCCGGTTTCAGCAGAACGATCAATCGCAAAAACGACCTCGTGTGTTTTCACTGCATCCGCGAGATCAGGTTGGCAAGGCTGGTTGTTGATGATCGCGTCCACAAAATCGTCGATCTCGGCTTGGAACGGATGATGCGCGGGCGAACCACTGCTGGGCGTGATTGTTGGAATCGTGACGTAATCGGTTTGTCCGGTAAACTTGGACGACCAGATGCGATTGTCGCGAATCGTGCCTTGATGACCCAGCAACACGATGTTGAATGCGTATGGCATTTCACATTCCATGCACGCAGACAGTTTGCCGATTGCGCCATTCGCAAATCGCACAAGGGCAACCGAGGTTGGATCGTAATCAAAATGCGGTCGCCCTTTGCCTTTCGTCGAGTATGCGCTCACCTCGACGATTTCCGAATCAACCAGAAAGCGCGCGGCATCCACCGCGTGACAACCGCCAATCAAAAACACGCCACCGGCAATTTCCTTGCGCGACATCCAATGATCGGCGGTGGCGCGCGGTGTGCTATGCCAGTAATCCACCTCTGCCATGAAAATTTCGCCGATGGCATGGTCTTGCACTTGTTGCTTGATGATTTTGAGCAAAGGGTTGCGGCGCAGGACGAACGAAACGAGCGAGCGCACCCCGGCGCGTTTCACCGCCGCCGCCATCGCGCGCAGTTCGTCGAGATGAATCGCCACCGGTTTTTCGATGAGGACGTGTTTGCCGGCTTGCGCGGCGGCAATCGTTTGGCTCGCATGAAAATTGTTGGGTGTGCAAATCGAAACGAGCTGGATGCGTTCGTCGCGCAAGAGGTCGTCTACGTTGGTGTAGAGATCGCATTGCAAGTCTACCATCGCCGCGCGTTGTTGCGCCGCCTCCCGCGACCGATCACACAAGGCAACGATGTGCGTTTGTGGATTACGCAGATAGGCTTTGATGTGTTCGGTCGAAAGATTGCCCGCGCCGATGACACCTACACCTAGACTATTCATCCTGTTGCTCCTTGTTCGATTGTTCGTGCAATTATTCGGAGAGATTCCAGCGGAGTACCGTACGGAACATCATCAGCCGTGGAGAGAATTACGTTGAAATCGCGCGTGCGTCGCAAAACATCTCGCGTGTGCGCTTGCAATTCTTGTGGCGCGAGATTGGAAAGTTGCGTCGCATCAATCCCACTGCAGAGGATGGCACGCGATCCAAGCACCTGAAAAAATTCTTCGAGTGTCGTATCGCCGATGGGTGGTGTGGTGAGCGATTCGATGCCATCAATCCCGGCTTCGCGCAACATCGGCAACAGCGCGCGAATGTGTCCGCACATGTGGCACATCAGAATCTTGCCGGCCCGATGAACGATTTCGGCGTACTCGGCGAGGTACGGCAATCCATATTGTTCAAAGATACGTGGTGAGATGAGCTGTGTGGTCATGAATGCGGCGCCAGTCCAGACCGCATACCCAGGACCTTGAGCAAGCAAGTGGTACGCTTCGCTTGTGCGGCGATGTAACAGATCAAGCAAATCCCGCATCCGGTCAGGTTCATCGGCAAGATCGAAAATCACGTCGGCGGGCTCCCGTACGCGGAACAAGGAGACCAAGGGTTGATCGGGTGCTGTGACCATGCAAGCGCCTCGCTCGCCCAGCTGGGTTTGCTTTCGCGCAAACTGCTCATAGTGCGGTTGATACTGACGATGTTCAATCACGCTCGCCATGGTAGCGTACTCGGATCGTTCTGAAATCAAAAAGCGCGAACGATAGACAGTTTCGGCAGAATAACCGCCCGATACCGTTTCTTGGAGATCACCCCAGGGAGTATGGATACGAAAATTTGTTTCCGTGTCGTTAGGGCGAGCTACTTGAATTTCGATTTGCTTGTCTATCGTCTCAATCGTTGGGACCCCGGCGATGATGGCGCCGCCCACATCCTGGGTCATTTCCCAGAGGATGGCTTCCAAAAAGCCGAGTGTCTGGGGCAGTGAGATGAGCGAGGGATATTGATAATCGTGGCACAGGGCAAATTGTTGCTCGGTGGTAAGGCGATTCCAGTATGGAGGAGTCGAGCGAAGTAAACTATCTCCCAACATGGGAGACCATGGCACTTGATCTGGCTTGGTGCGGTGCCAGACGGCGTTAATTCGGTCGTGCCAATTCATGGCAAGTGCTCCTCCAGAAAATCTTATTGTCTGGTGGCAATAATTTAATGATTGCTCAGATTATAGTCCAATAATGACTAAAAGTCAATGATTTACTGCTCAATTTATCAAATAATGAGCATAAAATTGATTTGAATTAGTTAATGCGATGCCTTCACCAAATCAAGCGCATCCATTTTTTATCCACAAATCCCGCGAATCTTCTGGCGCTAATTTTCGTTTTTCAATTCACGTTATTCGCGGATAAATTCGCTTGTTCTGTGATGGAAACGACAGTTGGCTGAGTGGTTAAAAAATTCGCTCAATTCCATAAAGTGTGAAAAGGTGATAAACTATGTGTCATGGAATTTCCAATCACCGATTTACTCGGCCTGAACGACAGCACCCAATGGATTCTGCAGTACTTTCATCCCCAGGGTTTGATGTGTCCGAATTGCGGCGACTCTGTGGCAAACGCGCATGTCTTCCGCAGAACCAAGAAAAGTCAATTGACCGTCTATCGTTGCCGCGACTGTCACACGGTCTACAATCTCTACACCAACACGATTTTTCAACAACGCCATCTCACCCCGCAACAAGTGGTGTTGCTCTTACGCGGGGAGCTGAAGAGCGAAGCGTCCATCACCTTGGTAGCAGAACTGAAGGTCAGTCCGCAAACGGTCTTGGACGTACGCCGTGATTTACAGGATAGTGCGCGATTTCTCCAAACGAATACTCTGCTGACAGATGAGCATACTGAAACCGACGAGATGTTTCACGCGAAGCGTGCGGGGGAAAAAAGCGAGAAACACCGCGATCCGTTAGCTCCGCCACGGCGTCGCGCCAACAAGCAACGCGGTCGTGGGACGTATGAGAACGACCGTCCGCCGATTGTCGGCACGATTGGACGCGAGAGTGGGCAAGTGCGTTTACGGGTCGTGCCCGACACGACGGGCGAAACTCTGGAAGCCCATGTCCATCAGTTCACTCACGCCGAAGCTATCGTTTACACCGATGAGTCGAACAGTTACAATCACATCATTCGCTCCCAGGCGACCGTCGAACATGGCATTCATGAATACGCCCGCGATGATGATGGCGATGGCATTCGCGAAGTGCATTGCAACACGGCCGAAGGCATGTGGACCGATGTCCGCAATTTCCTACGCCCCTTCAAAGGCGTCCATAAGAAATACCTGGCTGGCTACGTAGCGATTTGCGAATTTCGACGAAATCTCAAACGCATTTCGCCAGCGTTTATTTCAGCACTCGTTACTTTTCACGCTTTCTGTATTTGAGCGAAGAAAGTTATAATCAACTTGGTGATTGAAGCTATTGTCGTAGATATTGGATGATTTGATCCGACGAGTAAAAGAGTTGGGATATTAAACCAGTAAGGAACAGATCGGCATGCCTAATCAGATTCAAGCGTTGCAAGAACAGATAGACACGGCGACGACGCCCCACGAGAAAATTGATGCGCTCAACGCGCTTGCGTACAAATTGCGTAATGTTGACGCGAAACATAGTCTGGAACTAGCACAGACCGCGCACGAGATCGCCCAAGCCGAGCAGTATCCCCAAGGCATTGCCGACAGTCTCGTGAATACCAGCCACTACCACGTCCGCTTTGCGCAGTATGTTTTGGCAAACGAGGAGGGCTTGAAGGCACTCGCCTTGTACGAGCAATTGAATGATCATGCTGGCCAAGCGGATGCCTTGCAGATTCTGTGCTGGGCACAAGAGAATCTGGACAATTATTCCGAAGCGGTTGAATTGGGACAGCGCGCGCGGAAATTGGCGCAAGAGATCGGTAACCGCACGCTTGAAGCGCTCGCACTCCATCGGTTGGGAAACAATTATAAACGCTCTAACAACTATGAACTAGCGATTACGGTCTATGGAGAAGCGCTCGCCCTGGATCGCGTGCTAGGAGATGAAGAGAATCAAGGTATTGTTCTCACAAGTATGGCATTAACTTATTTGGCGGCTGAGCAGTATGATCAGGCAGTCCATTACGCGCAACAAGCCCTGCAACTTGGGGAAATTTTAGAAGCGTCCAAGGGATTTGCGTATGTCGTTCTTGGTGGTGTGCACAAAGGACGCCAAGAATATACCCAAGCATTAGAGAGTTACCAAGCCGAGTTAGCAATCGCGAAAAAAATTGGCATGGATCGTTTGGCTCTCTCCGCGCTCGAAACCATCGGCGAAGTCTACCTGAAACTTGGACAGTTCGAATCCGCAATCCAGTCCCTTACCCAAGGATTGAACTTGGCGGCGAAGACAAACATCAAATATAATCTGTTCAAGTGCCATCTGTTCTTGGCAGAAGCCTACGAACGGCAAGGCAATTTAGCGCAAGCTCTGGCGCACTATAAACAATTTCATGCCGTCAAAGAAAGTCTGTTTAACGACAAGAATACGGCGCGGCTCCAGGTTCTCGAAACCCAGCACCACACTGAGATTGCGCGGCGTGAAGCGGAAATTTATCAACTGCGTAACGTCGCGTTGGAACAAGAAATTACCGAACGCAAACAGGTGGAAGAAGCGTTGCGCGAGAGTGAGGCGCGCTTTCGCAGTTACTTTGCCATGCCGCTCGCCGGGATTGCGATCACCTCGCCGGAAAAAGGTTGGCTCGAGGTCAACTCGCGCGCGTGCGAAATGCTGGGTTATTCGGCGGACGAACTGAGTCGGATGACCTGGGTCGAATTGACGCACCCGGATGATGTAGAGACGGATGTGGCACAGTTCAATCGTGTGATGGCAGGTGAAATCGAAAATTTCGTTTTGGTGAAACGCTTTATTCGCAAAAATGGCGATGTGATTTGGACGGATATGTCTGCGGGCTGTGTGCGAAAACCCGACGGAGCAGTGGACTATATGGTTGCGATGCTTCAGGATATCACCGAGCGCAAACGACTGGAAGAAGAATTAAAACATCAAGCCACTACGGATGTGCTCACCGGGCTAGCGAACCGGCGATATTTTCTCGAAATGGCTCAACGCGAACTGCGACGCGTACAACGATTCGAGAACCCGATCTCCATCGCGCTGATTGACCTGGATCATTTCAAACAAATCAACGACACCTATGGTCATGCCATTGGCGACCGTGCGCTCATCGCACTAACCCGCTTTTGCCAAGCGCATGTCCGCGAAATTGATCTCCTGGCGCGCTTTGGCGGCGACGAGTTTGCTTTGCTCATGCCGGAAACCAATCGGGAGCAAGCGCGCCTTGTCATCGAACGCATCCGCTTGATGGTGAGCACCCAGTTGATCGCACTTGGCCACACACCGATTTCGCTTACCCTGAGCGCAGGGATTGCAACCTGGACAAATCAGCAGGACGATTTAGACATCCTGCTATCGCGCGCCGACCATGCGCTCTATCGCGCCAAAGAAGCCGGGCGAAATTGCGTCTTTACCGAATCATCCGATTTGTAATCCCCATTAATCTTTCCGCATTCGGGGATCGAGCGCGTCGCGCAGACCATCGCCGAGAAAATTGAACGCGAGCACGGTCAACGCCAAGGCAATCGAGGGGAACACGGAGAGATGCGGATACACTTGCAAATACTGGCGTCCCTTGTCAATCATGCCGCCCCAGCTCGGGGTCGGCGGACGAATCCCAATGCCCAGGAAACTCAAACCGGCTTCTGCCATGATTGTGCCGGCAATGCCAATCGAAAAACCGACGATGATGGGACTGAGCGAGTTGGGCAAAATGTGTTTGAGCATGATGCGCCAATTCGATGCGCCCACGACGCGCGCCGCCGTGATAAACTCGCGTTCCTTGAGCGCGAGGACAAGCCCGCGTGTGACGCGTGCTTCCCAGGGCCAACCGACGAGCACGAGCACGAGCACAATGCTCCACACCGAGGGCGGCAAAATCGCCGCCATGAACACGGCGAACAAAAATGGCGGAAAGGCGTACATCGTGTCCACGACACGCATGATGGTTGTGTCAATCATGCCGCCGTAATACCCCGCGATCAATCCCAGCAACATGCCGATCACGGCGACGGAAATTTGCACACCCAGTCCAACGAGAAGCGAGACCTGTCCGCCGAAAACGATGCGGCTCAGCATATCGCGTCCCAGTTCATCCGTGCCGAAAATGTGATCGGGCGCCGGACCTTCATTCATCCGCCCAAAATCCTGTTCGGTCGGCGAGGGCAGACCCAGCAGTGGCGCAAGCGTGACAAACAAAATCAGCGCGAGCAGGAAAACGAACGACACGACTGCCGCGCGATTTTTTTGCAAGCGATACCAGGCATCGAGCCAGAGATTGGATGCGGCGGGTTGGCGCGGCGTGACCGGTAAAATGGAATTTTGTGCCATTAGGAATTGTACCGAATGCGTGGATCAAGCAAACCGTACATCAAGTCCACGATAAAAGTGACGAGTAGAAAAACGACCGAGAGCAAAACCGTGATGGCGAGAATGACCGGATAATCGCGTTGAATGACGGCTTGCACGCCAATGCGTCCGATGCCTGGAATGCTGAACACGGTTTCGATGAGAAATGCGCCAGCGAGAATGCGTCCGACTATGATGCCCAACACCGTCAACGTTGGGAGCATCGCATTCTTGAGCGCGTGCCGCACGATTACCACCGTTTCACGCAAACCTTTGGCGCGCGCGGTGATGATAAATTCCTGGTTGATGACTTCGAGCATCGAAGCGCGAAGCAAGCGCGCGAGCAATGCCGCCGGTTGCGCCGCCATCGTGAGGCACGGCAAAACGTAATGCGCCGGCGTCGTCAGTCCGGCAACCGGCAGTAGATCGAGCTTGAGCGAAAAGACGACGATCAAAAAGGTGGCGAGCGCAAAACTGGGAATCGAAATTCCAGAGAGCGCGACGAACATCACGGCATTGTCCAGCCAGGTATTGTGACGAATCGCCGAGAGCGTGCCAAAGATCAACGCGAGCGCGACGGCGATAACGAGCGCGACACTTTCCCATTGCAAAGAGACGAGTGCGCCGGGTGCGATCACTTGCAACACCGGTTTGCCGATGTAATAGTACGACGTGCCAAAATCGCCGGTGAGCGCGTTCCGTAAAAAATAAACGTACTGCACCGGAATCGGTTGATCGAGTCCGTACTGCGCTTGAAGCCGTTGCACAACCTGGGGCGAAACATTTTGGTCGCCCATCATCAAGCGAATCGGATCGCCGGGCGCGAGGCGCGACGCAAAGAACGCGATCAAGGTCGCGCCGAACAGACTAAAGAGCGTGGCAATTATTCGTTGGATAAAAAATCGAGACATGAATTTGGGTAAGACCCAAAGGGTTTAAAAACCCTTTGGGTCTCTGACTAGAATTACTTTTGAATCAACACGTTCTCGTTGCGGGTCGGTCCTAACAAATCCGCGCTGAAACTTTTCACGTACGGTTTGACCAAATACAAGTACTTGGCAAACCCGAACGGAATCATCGGTGCTTCATCGTTCGCCATCTTGGCGACATCACGCCAAGCGGCGGTGCGTTTCGCCGCATCCACTTCGCCGAGCGCCTTGTCCACGAGTTTATCATACTCGGGATTGTTGTAACTGGCAAAGTTGGAATCGTTTTTGCTGTACAGCAATTCATAGAGCCACACTTCGGCGGCGGGGCGATCCGCCGACCAACCCCAGGACACCATGTCCCATTTGTCGAGCGCCCACAAGCCGTTCAACACATCGCCGCTTTCGCCGATGCGAACCGTCACATCAATTCCCAGGTTCGCTTTCAACTGCGCGACAATCGCTTCGGCGAGCGTTTGCTCATCGGCGGTCGTGACAAATTCGATCTTGGGGAAACCCTTGCCATCGGCAAAGCCGGCTTTGGTCATCAACTCTTTTGCTTTTGTCGGATCGTACGCGTAACCGGTTTCGCCGGCAATCGCTTCGGGAATGCCGAGCGGAATGTAACCGGTCGCCACGTTGCGGTCGTTCCGCATCACTTTTTCGATCAAGGTCTTGCGGTCGAGCGCATGGTTGAACGCCTGACGCACATTCTTGTCTTTGAACGCGGGCACGCGCTTTTCGTTCAACACAAAGAACGTCAGTTGACCGCGCGGAAATTGCACGAGTTCTTTGCTCATCGTCGCATCGGCATTGACTTGGGCGAGTTGCGCGCCGGTCACGCCGAGAATATCCAATTCGCCTTTTTGATATTGCGCGAGCGCGGTTGCGGCATCAGGCACGGTGAGAAATTCGATGCGATCAATTTTCGGTTTGCCCAGGAAATAATCCGGGTTCGCTTCCAGCACAACCTTGACATTCGGTTGCCAATCCACGTAACGATACGCGCCCGCGCCCACCGGCTTGTCTTTCCATTTCGCTTCGCCGTCAATCACGGCTTCTTTGGGCACGACGGACATGAACGCGGTGGCGAGCCGCAAGATCAACGCGGGGTCGGCTTTCGCCAAAACGATTTTGAACGTGGTCGCGTCCGGCGCTTGCAATCCTTCGACCGCGGTTGCTTTGCCATCCATATAATCTTTCGCGCCCTTGACCTGAGCCAGGTTCGAGGGACCCGCGGCGGCTTTGATCTTGGGATTCAAGATGCGCGTGAAGGTGTAAACAAAATCATCGGCAACCACTTTGCGACCATTGTGAAATTTCACATCGTCGCGCAATTTGAACGTATAAGTCAAACCATCGGATGAAACCGTCCACTCTTTGGCGATGAACGGCACAATGTCCATTTTTTCATTGTAGCGCAACAAGCCGGCGTGCATATCTTTGGCAATGCCACCGGTGACCAATTCCAGGAATAATCCAGGTTCGAGCGTGCGCGGATCACGCGCGTTGCGGAAACGCAACACGGTTGGCGCGGCGGGCTTGGGCACATCCGTCGGTTTCGGCGCGGCGGTTGCAGGGACGGTGGTTGCGGGTGCGCTGGTTGGTTTGGGAGCATCGGTCGGTTTTGGCGCGTCCGTTGGTTTGGGCGCGGCAGTAGGTGGTGCGGCAGTCGGCGCAGGCGTCGGTGCCGGCGCGCAAGCGACGATGACGAGAATTGCCAAGACCAACGTCAAGGCAATGAGCAAACGATGGGCTTTCATTTTTCTCCTCCGGTAAAGTGAATCGCTTTTCGTTAATGGGTTTGCGACTAGTTCTGCTGTGCCCTCCCTTCTTTGGCGCGCGCGGCATTTGCCAAACACGCCAAAAGATTTTGACTCAACACCTTGTCGGCGATGCGCGGCGACAAGCCGGCACGTGCAATCGTTTCGATTTCTTTTGCCAGCGGATCAGCGTCCTGGTACGAATTGAACGGAAAATCCGAGCCGAACACCACACGATCTTCGCCAACGATTTCAATCGCGCGCGCAATCATTCCTGGGTCGCGCACGGTCGAAGTTTCAAACCACACATTCGCGTGCTCGCGCAGAGCGAGCATGTTTTCTTCGACGTGTTCGCGTGTGTTCGGCGTGTTGCGCCCCAGGTGCGCAACGATAACGCGCAACGCCGGTGCGTCGCGCAAAATTTCCTTGACGCGCTCCGCGACCATCGTCGGTGTGCGCGAGCGGAGATGAATGAGCAAGGGCAACCCGGCATCCGCAATCGCGCGATAGGCACGCGGCAAATCAAAACGTTCCGGCGTTTGCAAAATGTCCTGTTCCTTGAAACCCCACGCACCGCGCGCGACCCAGGTTTCCACATCATCGCCGACGAGCGCGAAGGGGATGATGCGTGCGGGAAACAAACGATGCGCGTTCAACACATAGTCGTTCGCCAGCGTCGCATCCACTTCTTCGAGCGGATACGCAAACGTAACCGCACGCGCGACCTGGTTCGCGTCCATGTGCGCGATCAATTTTTCCAACGGATTTTCCATCGGGTCGCGAAACGCCGGGCGTTTGAGTTTCTCTTCCGAAATCGGTTTGACGATGAACGATTTCAAACCGATGTGCGTGTGCGCGTCAATCATCATGCGACCATTTCCTTGATCGTTTCTTCGATCACATCCATCGCGCGGGTCGCTTGATCGGCAGTAATGATGAGCGGCGGACGCAACGCGAGAATGTGATCCATGCCATGCACCGCCAATCCTTTCGGATAACATCGCTCGGACAGCGTGTGGGCAAATCCGCGCGCCGGCTCTTTGGTCGCGCGATCCTTGACAAACTCGACCGCGATGCACAAGCCGCGTCCGCGTACATCGCCGACAAGCGCAAATTGCTTTTGCCATTCACGCGCGCGCGCCAGCATGTACTCGCCGACACGGTACGAATTTTCGACCAGGTTTTCGTCGCGCAAAATATCTATCACCGCGAGCGCGGACGCACATGCGAGCGGATTGCCGCCGTTGCCGCCGCTCATTTCGCCGGGCGCAAGCGCATCCGCCAGCGGCGTGGAAGCGACGAGCGCGGCAATCGAAACGCCGCCGCCCATGCCTTTGCCCACGCACAAAATATCCGGCGACAAGTTTTCCCATTCGAGCGCGAACATTTTGCCGGTGCGACCGAACGACGATTGAATTTCGTCGAGAATAAAAATCACGTTACGTTCGCGCGCCCAGGATTGCAAGCGCGTCAAATATCCGGGCGGCGGAAAGAGCAAGCCACCCACGCCTTCGTACGGCTCGACAATCAAACAAGCCAGGTCGCCGGTGCTCTCGAATTCGAGGATGCGGTCGAGATAATCCACGCAATAAAAATTGCACGACTCGATTTTTTTATCGAACGCGCAATGATAGCAATGCGCGTACGGCGCGTGAATTGTGCCGGGCAACAGTGGTCCATATTTGCGGCGTCGCTTTTGCAAACCGTTCATGCTAATCGCGCCGAGGGTGCGCCCGTAGACGCCGCCCCAGAACGAAAGAATCTCGTGCTTGCCGGTCAAGCGGCGCGCCATGCGAATCGCCCACTCGACGATTTCACTGCCGCTGGTCGCAAAAAAAACCTTGTCGAGATTCGCCGGCGTGAGTTCGACGAGACGTTGCATCAAGCGCGCGCGTTCGGGGTTCGTCCAACTGCCTTTGCCGACAATCATGTTCGCGGCGGCTTGGTGAATCGCCTGCACGAGACGCGGATGCGAATGTCCCACGTTCGCAATAATATCGCCGAGGTCAATCGTTTGATGCCCGGTTGAATCGGTGAGTATGACGCCTTGCCCGCGCTCGATCACAATCGGCAGAGACGTGGGGATAAAATCGGCGTCATATTTTTTTGAGAGTTCCCAAGACTCGTTGGTCATTTTTCTCTCACGCCGACTTTGCAAACTCGTTGCAAAAATGAATAATGTCCTGTGCCATCGCCGCCAACATCTTTTCGCCTTTCTCGCGTTTGGCGAGTGTGGCGTTGCCATTGATGCCGCTCTCGGTCGTCATGCGTCCGGCGACGTAGACTTTTTGCGCGCCGCTCGGTCCGCGCGTGCCCGGAATCGGCGGCAAAACTTCGTTGACTGCGCGATCCATCTTGACCAGGTCGGGACGAATGAACAACATGTTCGAGGTTTCCATTTCGTCTGCATGTCCGCCAGCCGCCTGCTCGGAAATTTCTTTTTCGACTTCAGCGCCCAGACCCAGAATGTTTGTCACCGCGACCAGGATACCCAACTCGTTGTGCAGTTGCATCGCGAGCGTGCGCATCGGCGGAAAGGTCGAAACGCCGCCATCGAGAATCAAGAATTTTTTTGTGCCGTGCCGCGCGAGCGAGCGAATAATGTCGCCGACGACGCCCATGAAATATTCCGGGCGAATGGAAACACTGCCGGGAAAATCAATGAACGCGGGAAAGTAACCGTATGCTAAAGTCGGCATGAGAATGATCGGCGACTCGGCGACCGCGCGCCGCGCCAATTCTTCGACGACCATTTGGTCAGTGCCACAGGGCAAATGCGGACCATGCTCTTTTGTGCCCGCGCCGATGGGAATCACGGCGACCGGATGGGTTGACACAGCGGCTTGCGCTTCTTGCCATGTTAATTCAGACATACGAACACCAGGCATAGATTACCTCCACCAGAGAAATCAGAACGGCTTAACTATCGGATGCGAATTCTCCCAGTTCATCGGCTGGGCGTAGGATATTTTTCTTGGGGTCACGGTGCAATTCGACGGCGAGTTCGTACGAGTCACCGCGATAATAAAAGAGAATGTACTCGACCGGCGTTTCGTCTTCCGCAAACGTGGTGCGTTCAATCATCATCAGAGGCGTCCCGCGCGGCACGTGAAGAATGGCGGCAGTCTCTTGATCGGCGCCCAGCGCACGCACAATCTGGGTCGCGCGTTTGATTTTGACGTGAGCGTTTTGCGTGAGGAGCGTGTAGATGGGAGTAGCGCGAATTTGGGCGAGCGTAAAGGCGCGCCCTAGATGATCGGGCAGATAAATGACGGCGTAGGCAATCGGCGTGTTTTTCAAGAGATGACAACGCTTGATTCGCCATACTTGCTCGGCGGGCGCAAGTTTGAGCGCGTTCGTTATCGAGGCGCAAGCGGCGATCGATTTGGATTCGATAACCTGCATCGCTTGTTCCGCACCGTGTTTCGTCATCAGCTCGGCGAAACCTTGCAACGATTCGAGGTTTTGCTGAATCTTGGGCGGACAGACATAGGTGCCCTTACCCTGCTTGCGAACGATCAATCCTTCGGCAACCAAGAGATCGAGGGCTTGGCGCGTCGTAATGCGGCTAACGCGGTATTTGCGCGTGAGCGAACTTTCGGGCGGAAGCGTTGCGCCCGGCACGAACTTGCCCGAGTCAATCTGCTGACGCAGGATGCTCGCCAACTGCTGATAAAGAGGAACCGTACTGTGACGCGCAATGTTCACCCAGCACCTCAATAAAACGGATGCAAGCGCTTAATACATCTTATAACATCTTAACTATAACATAATTCCAGAGAGCTGTCAATGAAATTTGGACCAAGCCGGTGGACGGAATCATTTTGACAATTTGCGGTTCTGGTCTCTGTTTCCCTCGTTGGGAGGTATGACCCATATAGCGCTCGTTCGGATTGCTTCACGTGCTCGTCAGTTCCTAGTTTGTTGATTATCGTTCCCAGTGCTGTCTTGCTTTATCCCACGTGCGTTGGTATAATATCGCCGCTAATGAAAAACGCCTCATCCTGTTCCAGGAACACCGGCGAGGCCTGTACGCCCAGGTGAACGAGACCACCCAAGGCGAGTTAGAGTGTAGCATTGCCGCCCGCTCTGGTCAGGTACCAGGGTGGGCGTTTGTATTTTCCTTCTCAGCAAATTGCCGGAGACATTTGATTGCCAATGCCCAAACCAAAATCCAAACCCGCCACCAAACAAAAATCGCAGACATATCAAGTTGGCAAGCCCAAGTTGCGGAAAGTGCCGCGCGTTGAAGCACAACCCACCTTGCCCGCCGTCACCAACGGCGCGCGCGCGGACATTGGCTTTGAGAAAGACTTGTGGGAAGCGGCAGTGCAGTTGCGCGGCAACATCGCGCCTGCGGATTACAAGCATTTCGTTTTGCCGTTGCTGTTCTTGCGCTACTTGTCGTTGAAGTACGAACGACGCTACGAGCAATTACAACTCGCGCTCAAAGACCCGCAGTCGGATTATTACACGACCGACCCAGGCATCGCCAAGGACGTGTTGAGCGATCCCGACGAATACAAACGCGTCGGCATTTTCATCGTGCCAGAAAAAGCGCGCTGGGATTGGCTCGTCAAACACGCGCAGGATGACGACATTGCGATCAAACTCGACGATGCGATGGAGTTGCTCGAACGCAAGTATGCGGAACTGCGCGGCGTGCTTCCGCGCAAGTACGCGGGAAGCAACCTGAGCCGCGAAAATGTTTCGGGTCTCATCAATCTCTTTTCGCGCGATTCGTTCAAGGCGGACGCAGGCAGGGAAAGTGATTTGCTCGGTCGCGTGTACGAATATTTCATCACCAACTTTGCTTCGACCGAAGGCACGCGCGGTGGCGAATTTTTCACGCCGCGCTCGGTCGTCAAATTGCTGGTCGCGATGATGGAGCCGCAAGAGGGACAGGTGTTTGACCCCGCGTGCGGATCGGGCGGGATGTTTGTGCAATCAGATATTTTCGCCAAGCACAGCGGCAACCTATCGTTCTTTGGACAAGAGAGCGTGGACACGACGCTGCGTCTCGGCAAAATGAATTTGCTGTTGCACGGACTCGACGGCGATATTCGCTTGGGCAATTCGTTGTTGGATGACAAGTTCGCCGACGTGCGCGCGGATTTCGTCATCGCGAATCCGCCGTTCAATCTGGATGGCTGGGGCGCGGATCGCGTGCCGCCGAACGACAAGCGTTTGCAAATCAGCAGTCGCAAATGTTTGCCGACCGACAGCAACGCGAATTATTTTTGGATGATGCATTTTTTCTATCATCTGAAAGAAGGCGGCACGGCGGGCTATGTGATGGCGAACGGCGCGATGACGACGAATCTTTGGCACGGGCATTCCCGCGTATCTGTGGTTTCTCAGCCGAAATCGCAATGGACGCGGCACGTATCGTTCACGTCACAACGAAATCCTATTCATCGATGCACGCAAAAAAGGGACGATGGTCACGCGCCGCATCCATTGCTGACACCAGGGCACAAATCAAAAAAGGGATCGGATGTCAGTAATTCCGATCCCTTTGAGGTCGTCGTTTTCTTTCCGATCCAGGAAACAACTTTAGTTTTGAGGAAACAACTTTATTTCCGGACACTCTCTCATCCGAGCCGCTCGCTACTCGACCGTCACGCTTTTCGCCAGGTTGCGCGGCTGATCCACGTCGCAACCGCGTTTGATCGCGACATAGTACGCGAGCAGTTGCAGGGGCACCGTCGCCACAATCGGCGCAAACTCCTCCGGGGCATGCGGCAAGTACACCACATCTTCGGCGTGCTTCGCCGTCGCCACATCGCCTTCCGTCGCCAGCGCAATCACCGGCGCGCGCCGTGCGCGCACCTCTTGGATATTGCTCACCACTTTGTCGAGCGTCGCACTTTGTAGCGCCAGCGCGATCACCGGCATATCCGGCTCGAGCATCGCGATCGGTCCGTGTTTCAACTCGCCCGCCGGATAACCTTCGGCGTGCAAGTAACTGATCTCTTTTAATTTCAGCGCGCCTTCCAACGCCGTCGGATAACCAAACCCGCGCCCCAGAAAGAAGCAACTTTTGCGCGTCCAAATTTTTTCTGCCAGCTGTTGCATTTGATTGTCCGTGCCCAGCGCCGCTTGCACGTAATCCGGCAAATGTCCAAACTGATGCGCGAGTTCCGCGATGCGCGCCGCTTCGAGTGAGCCGCTGCGCCGCGCCCAATCGAGCGCGATCAATTCGAGCAAGGTCACTTGCGCCGAAAAAGTTTTCGACGCGACCACGCCCACTTCGGGTCCCACATGCAGGTTCACCGTCGTCGTCACACCGCGCGTGATCGAACTGCCGACGACATTTGTCAGCGCGAGTGTTTGCGCGCCCGCCGCCTTTGCCAAGCGCATACTCGCAATCGTGTCCGCCGTTTCGCCGGATTGCGTGATCAAAATCGCGAGCGTCGCGCCGTCAATCATCGGCGCGGCATACCTGAACTCGGACGCGATCAACACTTCGGCGGGCACACGCACCCACTCTTCGATCACGCGCTTGCCAACCAAACCGGCGTGATACGACGAGCCGCACGCGAGCAAGACCACGCGTTTGACCCGCGCAAAATCGAGCGCGTCGAGTTCTGCGAGATACACTCGCTTGTCGTCCACGCGTCCGCGCAACGCGCTTGCCAACGCGGACGGTTGCTCGTTGATCTCCTTCAAAAAGAAATGCGGGTAGCCGGCTTTTTCCGCCGCTTGCACATCCCAGGATACTTCGAGCGGATCGCGCTCGATAGGATCGCCGGCGAGCGAGTAGAGATGCACGCCCGCGCGCGACAACGCCGCGATCTCGCCGTCGTCAATCAGCAACATCTTGCGCGTGTACGGCAACAGCGCGGGAATATCGGACGCGATGAAATTTTCGCCGTCGCCCAAGCCGACGATCAACGGCGAAAAATGCCGCGCGGCGATCAGCAGATCGGGGTTCGCTTGATCGAACACGCCGACGCCGTACGATCCGCGCACGCGTTTCAGCGCACGTTGCACCGCGCCGATCAACGCCAGCGCATTGCCTTGCGTGCCTTTGAGTTCCTCTTCGATCAAGTGCGCCAACACTTCGGTATCGGTTTCGGTGATGAAGGTGTGCCCGCACGCGCGCAGTTCGTCGCGCAGTTCCGCGTAATTTTCGACAATGCCATTGTGCACGACGACGAGCCGCCCCGTGCAATCGGCGTGCGGGTGCGCGTTCATATCGTTCGGCGCGCCATGCGTCGCCCAACGCGTGTGTCCCAAACCAAGCGAGCCGATGGGCGCGTCACCGCCGAGCAAGTCCACCAACTTTTGCAGTTTGCCTTCGCTCTTGCGAATCTCAATCGTGCCGCGCGCGTTCAACACGGCAACGCCCGCCGAGTCGTACCCGCGATATTCGAGGCGGCGCAAACCGTCGAGCAAAACCGGCGTCACATCGCGCGCGCCGACATAACCAACAATGCCACACATGGGATTCCTCCTGGGTAATTTGTGATTTCAGATTTCAGATTGCAGATTTTGAAATCTAAAATCTGCAATCTGAAATTCGCTCGCCACTGCGCGCCGTCTTGTCCGGGCGATCACTCGCCGATGTTGCGGGCGCGCTTGATGCTTGGAGGGGAAGCCGCACGTTTTGGTAGAAAAAGCAAAACGCGCGCGGAAGGCTGTGGCAACCTTGGAGGCATCCGCTGATCTTTCGATTTTCCTCATCGGGTTGATGAGTTGGCTGTGCCGCGCGGCACAGAACCTCCACCTCGTCAGGAACTGCAAATTGGCTGTTGGGCATTGGGAATCGAATCGTGTCCCGCCGATCCAATCGCTAATCTCTAATTTCCAATTCCCAGTTCCCCTTGCGCTATGCTTCCCAGGGTGATTTCATTTTACACTTGCCGCCTCCTCATACGTTTGCAACACGCCGGCGACCGGCGCAGACCAACCGGCATAATACCCGTGCATTGTCGCCGGCATCAACGCGGCGATCCGCAACATCAGCTCGTCCGACATCGCCGTAATTTGCTCGCGCGTCGGCTTGGTGATCGTCGGCATCACCGGCGCGCCGACAAAAAATTTCATTTCGGTACGCCGCAAGCGCGCAAGGTTTTTCCACAAGGGCTTGCCGCCCCACACGGCGACCGGCACAATTGGCGCGCCGGAACGCAAGGATAAGATGATCGCGCCTTCGCGCCCGCGTTGCAATGCGCCGGTCTCACTGCGATGGCCTTCGGGCGCGATCACC
>CAIKBD010000381.1 GCA_903825565.1 uncultured Anaerolineales bacterium
GAGCGATTGGGTGAGTGATTCGGTGAGCGGCGTAAAGCCGGAAATGTCGGCAAAGAGGGCGGTGCCTTGCGTATGGTCGGGGAGTGTTTCTGCGCGGGCGATGGCGCGACGGCGATCTTGGGGTAGGAAGGGAATGAGTGATCCGCTCATAGATCAGTCACGGGTTCGCTGAAAACTCGGTTGCGCCCGGCTTGTTTGGCGGTATACATAGCGCGATCCGCGCGCTGGATCAACGTGTCAATCGTCGCGTCGCGCGTGTGATCCATCGCCACAACGCCGATGCTCGCCGTGAAATGCAATGGTCCGCGTTCCGTTTCGATTCTCAGCGCGCGGATGCCTTCACACAAACGCGCGGCGGCTTGGCGTGCGGTAGCCAAATCGGTTTCGGGCATCAAGACGACAAATTCTTCGCCGCCGTAGCGTCCCAGAATATCTGCCGCGCGCAAATTCTGTTGTAAACATTCCGCCGATTTCTTCAACGCCTGATCGCCGCTGGCGTGACCGTACTGATCGTTGATCTGTTTGAAATGATCCAGATCGATCAGCAATGCAGCAAGCGAATGGTGATAACGCCGCGCCTGTTCCAATGCCTGCTCGCCCAAAATGAACAAATGCCGGCGATTGAAAACTCCCGTCAACGGATCGGTAATCGCCAAACGCTGCAATTCGGCGGTGCGTTCTTTGACGATTTCTTCCAAGTGATCGCGATGCCGCCGCAACTCGGCTTCCGCTTTGATCCGTTCCGCGATTTCTTGCTGGGCTTGCTGATACAACCGCGCGTTTTCGATGGCGATGGCGGCGTGACAGGCGAAGGTTTGCAAGCGTTCCGCATCCGTTCGATCGTACGCGTTCAGGCGCGCGTTGTTCACGTTCAAGAACCCGACCACTTGATCGGCGATGAGGATCGGCGCGCCAATGTACGAGCGGATCCACGCGTGTTCGGGGCGCGTGTGAATCCAGGTCGGGTCTTGCGTCACATCGGGAATGATCAGCGGCTGGCGCGTCGCGCGCATCGTTTGAAGACTATCCGCTGCCGCGATGTTCAGCGTCGTCGCAGTGAGCGTATCGGCAGTGCCAAAACGATCATAGCCGCGTCCGCGAAACACGCGCGCAATGTCTCCCGCTTCGATCATCATCACGTTGCTGGTGTCGCTGAGAATCACCTGCCCCACTTGTTCAAGGATGCGATCAATCACTTGATCGTAATCGAGCGTGCTGTTGAGCGCGGCGCTAGCTTGGCGCAACGCGTCTGCCCATTGATGCTGGCTTTGTTCGCTCTGCGCGAGTTGCTTGTACTGCACGACCTGGCGCGCGTTTTCGATGGCGATGGCGGCTTGGACGGCGAGCGCGGTCAGCGCTTGCGCGTCGCCCGCATCGAATTCGCGCCCCTCTTTTTTGTTTTCGGCTTCCAGGACGCCGATTTGGCGATCCTGAAATTTGAGCGGCACGGCGAGGAGCGAGCGCGCGGGATAGTTGAGCATTTCGGCGATGGGCGAATAATAGCGCGCATCCGTCTGGGGTGTGTTGGTGAGGATGGGTTGAGCGCTCGCGAACGCCGCGCCCGCAATCGAATTTTCAATCGGCACCGGGAATTGGATCAGCCGATCTTGGTGTAACGTGGCGGCGATAAAGCGCAAGACACTGGTGGATTCATCCACCAATAAAATGCTGGCAGTTTCGCAATCGGTCAATGCGGTGGCGGCGTGAATGATCTGTTGCAAAATATCGGCGAGCGAACGATTGGAGACCAGCTCGTGGCTGATTGCCAGGATGCGTTCGAGGTGCTGCAAACGAGTTTCAAGCGGATTCATATTCTGCGATTATATCCGAATTTGTAAATTCGTCACACGCCGTCTGTCGCCTTTATCGCCGCGTCAATCGCCGGGTCGAGCGTCATCTGCGCGCCGTGCGCCCACGCCGTATCAAATTCATCCTGGGCCAGGCGGCGCGCGCGCGGGCGATGGTCTAGTCGTGAAACGGCAAGCCGTATTGTTCCAATTGCGCTGAACTAGACGCGCGCCTGGTTTCGATAGCGGCAGAAAATTGCGCGGCGTCTGCGTATAAACCCAACTTGATTCCAGTAACGCGCGCGCGGCGGCATATGATGAACCTGGGAAATGAGCGCGGCGTAGACCCGGTTGAGTTGGCGCGTGAGTTCTTCCGCGCCGCGTTGCGCGCCGAGCGATTGGGTGAGTGATTCGGTGAGCGGCGTAAAGCCGGAAATGTCGGCAAAGAGGGCGGTGCCTTGCGTATGGTCGGGGAGTGTTTCTGCGCGGGCGATGGCGCGACGGCGATCTTGGGGTA
>CAIKBD010000382.1 GCA_903825565.1 uncultured Anaerolineales bacterium
AAAAATAACTTCCCGCATACCACTGTCGCGTCACCCAAGTTGTCATTCTGAGCAAAGCGAAGAATCTCGGATCGCTACGCGCGAGACCCTTCGCTTCGCTCAGGGTGACATCCGGGAAGTTATTCTTTTCCAGACCCTTAGCGTGTTCAGTCAGATTTCGTACTGCGGTGCGATTATAATGCTCAACGCAAGTTCGTGTCAAGAGTCGCACGATTTGACGAAAGTGATTTTTTGTGTCATAGTTTCGGCGGGATCATCACGTATGCCTCTCTTCTCCTCAACTGATTTGGCGCAAGCGCGTCAACGTCTCGCGCAATCGCCTTGGGCGACGGCGATTTTTGCGCGCCTGCGTGCACGCGCCGATATCTGGTGCGCTCAACCGATTTCGCCGCCGTCACTCGCCGGCGGTGGGTTTGCCGACTATGTATGCCCGGCGCATTGGCGCGCACTGATCGCCAACCCGGCGAGTCCGTTTGCCCACGCGTGCCCGTGCGGCGAGCAACACACCGGCGAAAAACTAGACGCCGCGTGGCGCACATTCGAGCACTATCGCATCGCGGCTTGCGCACGCGACTTGGCGCTCGTCTACACGTTGACGGACACGGTCGCATACGCCGACGCCGCGCGCACCATCCTGATGCAATACGCGCAAATGTATAACAAGTACACCGGGTTGGATGATCCCCGCGGGGGTTTACGCGGGCGCGTGTTTGCGCACGCGGTTGCCGAAGCACAGTGGAGCGTGGCGCTGATCCACGCCTATATGCTCGTGCGCGACATGTTGTTAGCGCACGACAAGTACATTGTCAACGGCTTATTGCGTCCCCTGGTTGGTGTGATGGCGACCGCGCAGAAAAATTTGCAAGCGCCGAACTTGCTAGCGCAAAGCGAAAATGCCTGGATCATTGCGGCGCTCGGTATGCTGGGTTATGCTTTGGACGATCGTGTGCTGGTAGAGCACGCGATCGACGGCGCGACCGGATTTCGCGCGCACCTGAGTGCGGCGATCACGGCGGATGGTTGGGCGCGCGAGGGTTCACCCTATGTGCACTTGACTGCGCTACGCGCGTACACGCTTTTGGCGGAAACGGCGCGTGCCAATGGCCGCGATTTGTACGCGGTGCGCGGCGCAGACGGGCAATCCATCGAGGCGATGTGGCACGCGCTTGCCTCGTTAGCGTTTGCCGACGGGGTGATCCCCGCCTTGGGCGATGGTATGTACTGGCAACCCAGTTCGTTTGCCAGCGAATTGACCGAAGCATACGAGATCGCTCTGGCGCGTACCCAAGACCTTGAATTCGCCTGGCTGTTGGGATGCCACTATCGGCAACATCGGCGCGACGCGTGGAGCGCTGTCTTGTTCGGTGAGCGCGATGTGACGGACGTGCCGCAACCCGCGCGCGCGGCGATTTGTTTCCAATCCGCTGGCATCGCGCTCTTGCGCGACCACACCAACGCGCAAGAAATTTGCGTGTCCTTTGGCTCCTCAGTCGAAGAGCACACGCATCTGGATCGCTTGTGTGTTTCGATCTATCCCTTTGCGCTCGATCCCGGCACGCCGCCCGGCGAAGCGGCGCGCACCGCGTGGTACTGCCAAACCGTGGCGCACAATGGCATTGTGGTGGACGGCGGTCCGCAAGCCGCGTGTGCGGGGCAACTGCTCGCGTTTGACAGTTTGCCCGACAAAACCGCCCTGTGGCTCACCGGCGACAACGCGTACCTGGGCGTCCAATTTTCGCGCCGCCTCACGTTGGCGCAAGGTGTGTTGGAAGATTCGATTCTGCTCGATTCCGAAACCGAACACACTTACGATTGGGTGTTGCATTGCGACGGTGAACGGCACATTGAAAATCTCGTGTTGGAACCGGCGCAAGGGCTGTTGAGCGCCGCCGGCGCGTACCGCTTTTTCATGCTCACCGCCCGCCGAAATTTTGTGACGCGCTTTGAATGTACCGTGCGCTTGGCACAGCAAATCTTTTTGGTGACCCTCAAAGCCGATGCGCCGTTTGAACTGTTGCTTGCCCAAGCGCCCGCGCACGCGGCAACGCCAGACCGCCCGCGCCAAACGATCATCGCGCGCGCGCGGAAACGCCGCATCAGTTTTGTCGCTACCAGCGAACGGTTGTGAACGTTCCGCCCTTCGCCACGAGCGTGTTACCGCGCATGATCTGCTCGGCGCGATGTAATCGGCGCAGAAAATACGCCGGCGCTGGGTGGTGAATGTGCCACTGGCTCGACTTGCCACATTCCCAGGTGATGCCCAACAACGATGGCAATGCTCACTACCACGAATTGGATTGAACCGCGCAAGGGACGGCCGTTCATCACGCTGACGTACACGCAAAGTTTGGACGGCTCGATTGCGGCGCGCCCTTCGACGGCGCTGGCTCTGAGCGGCGCTGCCGCGTTGACGTTTACGCATCACTTGCGCGCGATGCACGATGCGATCCTTGTCGGCATCGGCACGGTGCTGACAAACAACCCCGCGCTCACGGTGCGGTACGTGCCCGGCGTAAACCCGCGCCCGGTGATCTTGGACAGTTTGTTGAACTGCCCGCCGACCGCACGGTTCTTGGATGTGACGCGCCGTCCGATTGTCGCGACGACGCGGCGCGCAGATGTGGTTCGTCAGCGCGAATTGGAAGCGTTAGGCGCGCAAATCTTGTATCTACCGGCTGAGCGCGAGAACGCCGCGCGCGTCAACTTGCACGCGTTACTCGCCCACCTCCACGCCGAAAGTATTTCGTCGCTGATGGTCGAGGGCGGCGCGCGGGTCATCACCAGTTTTTTGCGCGCGCGCTTGGTCGATCGCATCGTGATTACGATTGTGCCCACCTTGGTCGGCGGCGTGCGCGGCGTGACCGATCTCCTGTCGGACACGCAACACTTTCCCCGCTTGAGAAATGCCGCGATCGAAAAACTCGGCGACGATTGGATTGCCGCCGGGGAAATTGTGTGGGATTAGACGCAACCTCAAACCGTTTGGTTTGTTGCGCCATATTAAGTTTCCGCGCGCGCAGAAAATTTAGACTGTGCACCCGCTCACATGATCGGGCAAACGTCGGTGTTAGCGACCAGCGCGCATTGGGCGCAACCCGGGTGTGTCCGGATGCCGTGTCTCGTCCGGGCGACGTTGATCTCGCGTTTGAATTGAGCCGCGATCCCGCTACTTTAAGGCGTGCGAATGTAAAACGAGTTGCCCGCCCTCGTTGCCTGCGATCAGTACGGGCTGGCGCGCGCACGCGTGTGCCCATCGTTCCGATTTTGTATCTCCTTGTGTTCCTCCGAAGCGCACCCCATCCTGTTGCCCATTTTGCACCGCGCGATTGAGCGCCGTTATTTTGGCGAGTGTAGGCAGTTTGATTTTCAACAGCGAAACGACGCGGAACGCGACGTGTGATATGCTCGGACGCGTTATCTCGCGCGCACGAAATTTTTTGTTGGAGTCTGTGTCCCATTTGCATTTTTCACTGCGCCCGAATCGCGCCGCCAAGATCGCGTGGCGCGAGCGGCTGGTTCTGTTACGCTTTTGTCACGCAGACCTTGTATAATCGGGGTAACATCAATGCGATTGGGGATGAAGGGGATGGCGAGATGTTGCCCCAACATGAAGATGAACGGTTCAATGCTCTTGGCGGCGGATTGGATTGTTGACTGAGCAAACCTGTTCGCCCGCAGGAACTCGTTCGGCGAAACAAAAAATGGCTTTGGTTCTTGATGCGTAGACGGAATTGCGTCTAGTCAAGATGCTAATTTGCTCAGGTTTGGCAGTTGGGACGGCACACTGGAGGTGTAGAGAATTTCACCCCCCCAATAAGAACTCTGCAGTCACGCAGCGGAAACAAAAATTTCGATGAGGCAGGCGGAAACAAAACGTATGAAAATTTATGCGCTCTTTATTTTATTGTGTGCGATGACCTTGGCGAGTTGTGTGGCTGAGCCACCCTCGCCGTCGGTTGCCGCGAGTCTGGGCAAACCCGTGATACTCAAGCTAGATCAAACGGCAAAATTCGAGGACGGGCTGGAGGTGACTTTTGTGGATGTGCCTTCGGATGGACGCTGTTCTTCATGCACGGCGAGTTTCGCGGCGGTCATCGCTTTGCGGATGACGGTGCCCGGCAAATCGCCGGTGCTGGTGAATTTATCCACGCCGCCGTTGAACGAAATGCGCGGTGATCCATTGCCGTACGCGATCAAATTTGTCAACCTGACTCCGCAACGCAAATATCCACCCGATGCGCTCAACCGCGCGGAGTATGTGGTGACGGTAACGATCAATAAATGAACATTGCCGTTGGCGTTATGCCGCGCGGTGAATCATTGAGTATTCGAAACAGGAGTAACATGAAAAAAACGCTGCGTATTTTCGCAACTAGTCTTTCCCTGGCGCTATTTGTTTTGGCTTTGGCGGCTTGTACGCCACCGACACCAACGCCGACCCCCACGCCGCTTGCCACACCAACTTTTACGCCGACGCGTGTTCCGATTAGTTACGATGGACAGTGGGACGCCGGAACATTGCCGGATGGTTTGATTCAAGGTGAGTTGATTTTCCGCATCGAAAAGAATTTCGTGACGCTGATGCGCCTGAGTTACACGATGCGCTTCAATGGGTGTACCCTGATGAGTAGCTTTAGCGGCACAGCAGATGAATCGCACATCAACGGCGATGAATTTTCGGCGACGATGTATGGGGACGATGGAACAGTGCTCAGTATTGCCGGTACGTTTACTTCCGCCAAAGAAGCGAACGGCACACTCAAGTTGAAAGGCACCCACAAAGATTGTGGCGCATTCGAACGTAACGTGAAATGGAACGGCGAAAATGGTCCGATCCCAGCATCGCCCACCGCCACGCGACCGGCGCCCACCGCAACCGCGCGCCCTACTACTCCCGTGTTTAATTTGCCGCCGGTGACCGCGATCATTCCAACACGCACACCCACGGTGACGGTGCGCCCGGAGTTGCAAGCAGTTATCAATGCCATCGCCAAAACCAAAGCGGCAAAGATTTTCCAAGTGACCGAAGAGTTGAGCGGATCGTCCACTCTGTTCAATTTGCCGGCGGATCCCAAAATTGCTGAACCGATTTTGGTTTATCGCCAAGGTCAGGTCAATGGCGCGGAGCTGGCTTATACGCTTAGCGGCGCGCTTGCGACCTTGTTTGGCAGTGATGCGGTCAAAGGGTTTGAGTTTCGGCGCATCGCCGGCAAGGGCTATGTGCGCGGTCCCGCGACGATGCTCAATGTGCCGGATGACCGCTGGTACACTGTCGAGCCAAGCCGGATGGGTTTGTTCAATTTTGCGCCGCTGGGTTTGATCGAAAGTATCGCCAATCAAAACGCCATCGTCGCGCGTTTGGAAAAATCCTTGACCGGGATCGTGGTGGACAATTTGCGTTGTGAGGTGTATGCCGGCGGCAAGGATGCGGCGGGCGATGTGTTCAAAGCGTTCATGAATAACCCGCCCGCGTGGGGGGTTGATCAAGGCAAAGTGGAAATCCAGGTGTGCAGTGATGGCTATGTGCATGCGATCAACGCAAAATGGGAGGGACATGGTTCGTCTGCCAATACTCTTTTTGCGGCGACGCTCAAGTACACGCTCTCCGATTTTGACGCGAGCATGAACCTGCAAGCGCCCCAAGACCCCATCGCGTCGGTCACGCGTACGCCGACGCTTATTCCACGTTAGAGAGACGCTGTTGGATTGGCAGGCACACAACCCAATTCATTATCTTGGACGCAAACGAGCGCGGATGATTTATTTCTCCGCGCTACCCAGAAACTTGTCACATCGAGCGGAGCGAGACGCTTCGCGTCACTCCGTTCGACATAACAGTTTCTGATTTTGAACATACCGCGCGGCGGTATGTTTGCTCGAAGTGACAACCACCGACTTTGCACACGCCCTGCCCAAAAGAGAGGGGAGTGCGTCAAACTTTTGGGTATTTCCGCCGTCGTTTTCAAACGACGGCTCAATAGATGGAAACTCGATAAATCGAGTTGGCGGCAATCGGTTTTAACCGATTTTCACTTTGCTGAGCCGCCGATTTCCAATCGGCGGCGGACGCGCCCAAAAATGTGACGCACACCCGTCGCGCTCGGGGGGATTGACGCAACGCGCCACCCCGACTAGAATTTCGCCAGGTCGAAGGAGGAGCGATGAAGCCGTTACTGGTCGAAATAATTACGTATGCGCCGACGCAATACTATCAGTGCCGTTCGTGCGAGTTTATCATGGATCAAGCAGAAATTGCCGGCGTCAAGTCGTTTCATACAGATACGCTGGAAACGTCTATGCCGGCAGAGTTGCTTGCCGAGTATCGGTCGCTGGCGGCGTGGTTGTTGCGCGCGGCGCGTCACTATCAGGGGCGCGTGGTGTTCAAGGTGGTGGATGCGGCATCCGTCGAGGGAATATACAAGGCGGTGCGCTATCGCGTCCGCGCGTTGCCGGCGATTTTGCTGGCAGGCAAAGCGCGCCCGCTGGGCTTGGATTTTCAACAAGCCGAAGTCTGGATCGAGCAAACGTTGGCGTGCGCGGTCGGCGGCTAAAAATTCGCCGGTTCTTGCAAACGGTATCAGAGCGTAGTATAATTGATACGTCATTGCAAGGTACGGCGCAGGTTTTTTGGGTTGGCAAACAAAAGGAGGTGATGGCACACCGTCAATCTATCGCTAGATACCTGTTTGAGAAACGACAATTGGTTGCAGGGAGGCAACAGAATCTTTTGACTAGGGAGGTCAATGATGGACATCCGTCTCGTTATTCTCTTGCTCGTCTTGATTCCGGTCATTATCGCAGGCGTTTTTGCTTTGCCTGGGATGGTGATGAACACCTTGATCGTCGTGTTGCTCGGCGGCGTTATGATTTATTTGAGTTACACGCTTTACGCGCGCCGAATTGACAGCGGCATCATTCAGGCAGATCCGAAAAAGGCAACGCCCGCCAAAATGTACATGGACGGGGTGGACTTTATGCCGACTTCAAAGAATGTGTTGTACGGCTACCACTTCAAATCCATTGCGGCGGCGGGACCCATTACGGGGCCCATCCTCGCGGCAACGTTGTGGGGGTGGTTGCCCTCCTTGTTGTGGCTGGTTTTGGGCGTGACGTTTGTCGGTTGGGCGGCAGACTATTCCGCCATTATGCTTTCGGTTCGCAACGATGGCAACTCGCTGAGCGCGATTGCGCATCGTTTGATCGCTCCCCGTACGCGAACAATCCTCTTCGTGTTCATTTTCTTCTACCTCTTGCTCGTCGCCGGCGCGTTTATGGGCGTGATGACGGCGCTGACTTCAGCGCGCCCCGATGTGCCGCTCGGTTTGCTGGCGTTGGCGGCAATGGGTCTGCTCGCCGGGCAAATGCTGTACAAGTGGCGGATGGACTTGATCGTGGTTACGCTCGTGACCGTGTTCATCACGTTGCTGGGGATGGGAATTGGACCTATCGGGGTAGACCTGACCAAGTCGCCGGTGCCTTGGAAGGACGGTCCCATTAGTGGTGCGGTTGTTGCGTTGAACAGTGCGCTCGACAGTCTGACCGGCGGGCAAGCGTTGATGGTCGTGGTAGATCCGACGCGCGCCGATCCGCGCACGCCTGCGCCGGGTGCGGACGGTAAACGTCCGACGACGGCTTCGTATGATGCCGCAACTGACACTATCAAAACTTTGCCCAATTACATTTTCTGGGCGTTGTTCCTGCTGGCGTTTAGTTACCTGGGATCGAATCTGCCGATTTGGCGGTTCGCGCAACCGGTGAACTATATCGGCTTTTGGGTCACGCTCCTAGCGATTGGGTTTAGCGCGTTGGGCGGCGTCCTCGCGCCGTTCCTCGGCTCCAAGTTTGCCAACTTTACGTTGCCCGCGGTCAAGATGGCTGACCTGGGTTTCACCTTCGTCGCTGGCAAAACCTGGCAACCGTTGTGGCCCATGCTCTTTGTGACGATTGCGTGCGGCGCGATTTCCGGTTGGCACTCGCTCATCGGCTCGGTCAACACCTCGCGCCAATTGGAATTTGAAACCGACGCGTTGCCGGTCGGCGGCGGTGGAATGCTCACCGAAAACGCGCTCGCGCTCTTGTCGTTGACCGCCGTTGCAATCACCGGCACCGCCGGTGTGGGCGGCTTTGCGAACGGCATCGGTCGTTTGTTGAGCGTGATGTTCGGCGACGGGTTCTTTGGTTACGGCGCGGCGCTGGGGTACGGCACGTTCATGGTCATCGTGCTGTGCGTGGTGCAGTTGATCTTCCGGGTGATGCGCGTCACCTTGACCGAATGGCTAGGCGATGCGATCCCCGTGTTGCGGAATATGCACGTCGCCACGATCATTTCGATGACGTTGACAATGTTCCTCCTGCTCACCGGCACCTGGGTGTATCTGTGGCAACTCTTTGGCGCGGCGAACCAATTGATGGCGGCGTTGGGTCTGCTCATCGTCGCGATTTGGTTGCGCTCTACCGGTAAAAATCACCTCTACGCTTCCATCCCCATGCTGTTTATGTACACGACGACGATGGCGGCGATTTTGGTGAACGCGTACAATCAGTACATCAACGTACTCAGCGCGCCCGCGTTCGCCGGGCAAGGCATTGTGCAAGCCGGCGGTTGGACGATGATGATCATCTCGGCGTTGTTGTTCGTCTGCGCCGCGATCATTGCGTATGACGGCTGGCAAGCCTGGCAACGCTACGGCAAATCCTCCAAAGCGGCGACTGCGCCCGCCGAATAACAATTGAATAAAAAACTGGGTCGGCAATCTAGCCGACCCAGTTTTTTATTCACGGCGCGCGCCGTTCAGCGCGGCACAATGTCGAACGCAAATTGCCGGCGAATGAACCACCACAGTAGGAACAGCACGCCGAGTTGCAAGCCCGTGTTCAACGTGCCCATCTCTTGCACGTTGATCGGCAGATACGGCAAGCCCACATAAAATAAACCGACGATCACGACGTGCATCGTATAACTGTACAGCGAGTTTTGCCCGAGCGGTAAAAAGAACCACCCCACCGCCGCCCAGACCGGCTTCCAAAAAAACGTGCAGAACAAGTACGCGAATTGAAACACGATCACCGTTGCCAGGATGCGCCCCGGTGCAACCGTGCTTTTGTTGAACAATTCGTGAACAATCATTGACATGTCCAAGCCCGGATACAAGCGCGCGAGCACCTTGACTTCGGTTGAGTACAAGTGCAAGAGCCACACGAACAGCATCGTCGAAAACAAAAGGTAGGGCCATCTCGGCAAGGCGCTCAATCGCTGGTAAATGGCGTCACGGTGGTACCCGAATGCCATCGCTCCAAAAAAGATCAACTGCCATGCCGCCGGATGAAAAGTGGTGTTGCCCACAATCGGCAAGATCAAAATTTGCGCGGTGTTGAGATATTGGAAAACAGCCCATACCACTAACGAGCCGATCATCAACAGCGTGGTGCGCCGTTTGACTAGCAACCACAAACCAATCGGCGCGGCTGCCATCAGCAGGGTATACAGCAACGGAATATCCGCCAAGTAGTACGTTTGGCGAAACAGGATTACGTTCAAGACGAACTGCAACGGATCGCCTAGGTCAAGGTCTTTTGCCCAGGGTAACCGGAAAAAATCTGACAGGATGGCTAGCGCCAGCGTCATCACAATCGTCAGTTTGTATAGCGTCCACGCGCGTTGTAACGCTTTGAGCATTGCGGCGCGCAACCCTTCCTTGTGCGCGATGTTGCCGTAGACGATGCCGACGACCATTCCCGAAATCAGCA
>CAIKBD010000383.1 GCA_903825565.1 uncultured Anaerolineales bacterium
TATCTACACGGGCGACACGCCCATCCGCATGACCGGCTTGTGCATTGATGTCACCGAGCAAAAGCAAGCCGAAGCGCAATTGCGCGCGAGCGAGGAAAAATACCGCAGTCTGTACCGCGATGCCGCGCTCGGCATTTTTCATTCGACGTTCGACGGCAAGGTTCTCGACGTCAACCCGGCGATGGCGCGCATGATGGGCTACGCGTCGCCCGAAGAAGTTGTCGCGTCCGTGCACGACGTTGCCGCGCAGATGTACGCCGAACCCGCCCAGCGCGATCAGAACATACAACGCGCGCTCGAATCGGACGGTATCATCCATGTGGAAACCCGGTACCGCCGCAAAGACGGCTCGCCCTGGGATGGCTTGTTGCATTTGCGGATCGTCAAAGACGCGCAAGGGCAACCGACCCACCTGGAAGGATTCATCGAAGACATTTCGGAACGCAAACGCGCGGAACAGAAACTCGAAATTGCGCTCACCAAATACAAAACCCTGTTCGAGGCGTTCCCGTTAGGCATTTCGATCACCGACGATCACGGCAACATCATCGAAGCCAACGCCGAGTCGGAGCGCTTGCTGGGTGTTCCCACCGCCGAACATACCGAACGCCAAATTGACAGCGCCGAATGGCACATCATTCGCCCCGACGGCTCCCCGATGCCCACGAACGAATTCGCCAGCGTCCGCGCGCTCGCCGAAAACCACCGCATCGAAAACGTAATGATGGGCGTCGTCAAACCGGATCACGCGATCACCTGGATCAACGTCACCGCCGCACCCATCCCGCCCCCCCAACACGGCGTCGCCATCACGTACAACGATGTGACCGAACGCAAGCTCGAAGAAGATCGCCTCGAAACGTTGTTGACCATTAGCCGCATGACGGAGCAATCCGCGCAGACCATTTCTGATTATGCGCTTGAACAAGCCCTCCGCATTACCCAGAGCCAACTCGGCTACATCTATTATTATTCCGAGACCACGCGCCAATTCACCCTCTACGCCTGGACGCAAAGCAGAATGCGCGAGTTTACGCATCCGGAACCGCAAGCGATGTGGGCATCGGACCAAACCGACGTTTGGAGCGAAGCCGTGCGCCAGCGGCGCGCCATCGTCGTCAACGATTTCAACAAAGAGTGCCCGCCCGATCACATCGCGATCAAACGCTTTCTCAGCTTGCCGATTTTTGACGGCGAGCAAGTGGTCGCCGTGATCGGCGTGGGGAATAAAACCCAACCGTATTCCGCCAAAGACGAAAAGGAACTGACGTTGTTGATGCAAGGGGTCTGGAATATCCTTCGCAACCAACAAGCCACGCAACGATTACGCGATAGCGAGGAAAGATATCGCACGCTGATCGAAACCGCGAACGAAGGTATCTGGACGATTGATGCGAACACCATAACCACCTTCGCCAACACCAAAATGGCGGATATGCTCGGCTATACGCCGGACGAAATGCTCGGCAAACCGCTCTATGAATTTATGGACGCCGAGGGCAAAGCCATCGCCGAAGCATACTTTGAGCGCCGCCGTCAGGGCATCGCCGAACAACACGATTTCAAATTTCAGCGAAAAAACGGGGCACCGCTCTGGGCTTTGCTTTCGACCAACCCACTCTTCCGCAACGGACAATTTATCGGCGCGCTCGCCACTATCGCCGACATCACCCAGCGCCGCGAAGCCGAACAAGCCCTGCGCGAAAGCGAAGCCAAGTTCCGCGCGATCTTTTCCCAGTCACCCATCGGGATCGAATTGTACGACGCGCAGGGGCGCTTGACCGACGCCAACCCGGCATGCTTGGAAATATTCGGCATCAACGATGTCGCCTACATCAAGAATTTTGAACTATTCCAAGACCCCAACCTGCCCGCCGCCGCCAAACAAGAATTGTGCGCCGGCAGACCCGCCCAATATGAACTCGATTTTGATTTCGATCTCGTGCGGCGCAACAATCTCTATCCCACGACACGGACTGGCATCTGTTACCTCGACTGCCTCATCAATCCACTTGCCGACGGCAACAACGGCTATCTCGTCAGCGTGCGCGACATGAGCGAACGCAAACGCAACGAAAACGCCTTACGCGCCGCCAACGCCGAACTGGATCGGTGGACGCATGAGCTGGAACAACGCCACCACCAAGTCACACTGCTCAACGAGATGGTCGAACTGTTGCAAACATGTCGCACCTCCGAAGAAGTGTACCGCATCTTGCCGCGCTTTGCCAACGCCTTTTTCCACGACGAAATCGGCGCGCTCTTTATCTACGATCTCCAAAACAATCTCCTCCATGCCGCCACAATGTGGGGCGCGCTCGCGCCCGCCGAACAAGTCTTGGCGCCGCACGACTGCTGGGCGCTCCGCCGCAATCGCATCAACCTCGACCGGCAATCGGGCTTGGCTTGCGCGCACGTCCACTCCACCGATGTCACCACCCTGTGCGTGCCGATGGTCGCGCAAAACGAAGTGATCGGCATGTTGCACCTGCGCGCGCCCAGCACCCGCGAATGGTCTGCCGCGAAATTGAACCTCGCGTCCACCGTCGCCGATTATCTCAGTCTCATGTTGTCCAACTTGCGCTTGCAAGATATTTTGCGCGAACAAGCCACCCACGATCCACTCACCAACTTGTTCAACCGCCGCTATTTGGAGGAAACCCTCGCGCGCGAAATCCTGCGCGCCACACGCGCACGCACCCCGCTCGCGCTCTTGCTCTGCGACCTCGATCACCTCAAAACCATCAACGACACGTACGGGCACGCCGCCGGCGACCGCGCATTGCGCGAGTTGGGTAATTTTTTGCGAACCCAGGTGCGCGGGGGCGACATGGCGTGCCGCTTTGGCGGCGATGAATTTATGCTCATCCTCAACGACACGGACGCGCCAACCGCCTACCAACGCGCCGAACAGATGCACACCCAAATCCAGCACCTCACGTTCGATTATCTGAGCCAAGACCTGGGAGTGATCGGCGTCTCCATCGGCGTCGCCGCGTTTCCGCAACACGGCGCTGACGTTGCCGCGTTGATGCGCGCGGTGGACGCGGCGTTGTACCGCGCCAAAGCGCTGGGCCGCAACCGGGTGGTCATGGCAGAATGAAAATTGCTTCGGCTTTGGTCTGGTTCCCCATTGCCTTTCTCGGCGTGTTCTATTTTTATCCCCTGGCGACGATCCTGCAAACCAGTTTTGCCGGCGCGGATTGGCGGCGCGGCGCGGAAATTCTGACCGATGCGTACTATGCGCGCGTGCTGGCGTTCACCATCAGCCAAGCCGCACTCTCGACCTTGGTCACACTCGGCGTCGCACTCCCCGCCGCGTACATTTTCGCGCGGTACGATCTGCGCGGCGCAAGTCTCATCCGCGCACTCGTCACCGTGCCCTTTCTAATGCCGACCATCGTCGTCGCAACCGCCTTCAGCGCGTTGCTCGGACCGCGCGGCAGTATCAACCTTGCCTTGATGCATCTCTTTCAACTCGCAACGCCGCCAATCCAAATTCTCGACACGCTGGGAATCATCGTGCTCGCGCACACGTTCTACAATTTCAGCGTCGTCTTACGCATTGTCGGCGGCTTTTGGGCGAACCTCGATCCGCAAATCGAA
>CAIKBD010000384.1 GCA_903825565.1 uncultured Anaerolineales bacterium
AGTTGGGTGTGCCGACCGAGTTCGTGCGCTTTCCCGATGAAACGCATGAACTCTCGCGGAGTGGCAAACCCAAGCATCGCCGAGAACGACTCGAACGGATCGTCGCCTGGTTCGCCAAATATCTAAAATGAAACGCGCGGCGCGCCAATCGAAATTGCGCGCCGCGCTATTTATCGCGGAGAAATTATTGCGCCGCGAGCCAGGTTCGCAACGGCTCATCCACGCGAATATCGGTGAGGCGCGCCGGATCGAGCGCGCGCTCTTCGTACGTGAAACACACGAGATCGTTCAGCGCGCGCGCGCGGCAGTCGGCGGGAATGGTCGCGTGCAAATTGTAGGGATAGTTGTACGTCGGCGGCAACCGGCGCACGCGCGCCGCCGGCACACGCGCGGCGATCAACGCGCTGTAAACGGCTTGGTGCAAAAAAATTGGGTGGAGCTCGTCCGCGCACGCGTGCGCCTGAAAACCGGAATCGCCAACGAGGTGGGTGAACCGCGCAAGCCATTCGCGCGCCAACCCAATTGCCGAATCGAACGCGAACGCGTGCGAATTGAAATACGCGCGCAATGTTTGGCGATCCACAAACGATTCGACCGTCGCCGCGACATCGGCGATACCAACCGCCGCATAAATTTCGCGCCAGAACAGATCGAGCGGATCGGTTGCGCGCAAGCCAATGTTGCGGATGTGCACCGGGCGCACGGCGATACTCCACGCGTCGCCGAGATCGAACAACGTGGGCGGGTTGACGACGACGCACGTCGGATCGATCCAGACCAACGTGCGCGCCGGCGTCGCCAACGCTTCGGCTTGCGCGCAGGCAAACACCTTGTCGCCGAAAGCGTAATCGCGGATCGGCGCGGGCGTGTTCAGCGGAATGACGCGCGCGCCGAACGCTTCTAAATCTCGGTAAACTGTTTCTGCCGGACACGCGTTAAAAACCCAAAACGGATTTTGCGCGAGCGCGCCGCCAAACGCGCGCAGACTCGCGATGAGCGTGCGCGCGCCCGCCACGTCACGCTCCGCGCGAACCAACGTCAGAAAGATCACCGGCTCTATCGCGGGGTTGCCCATCCAATTTCCTTTCATCGGCGTTAGCCGCGCGCGGAACGCCGCCCAATTGCAAGGTTGTGCCGTCGCGTCATTTTGCCAACGCCTCCGCGCCGAGATTTTGCACCGCGCGCCGATACGCGTGGGCAAATAGAAAAGCCCACATCAGGATTTGGTAAAACAGGGTCGGCGCGAGCACGAATTGATTGAGTAGGCACAGGATGATCGTCAGGTACAACGCGAACGTGACGCAGCTCAACGCGATCCCCAACGCCCAGTGCGTGGCGAACGCACCGATAAAGCCGCCCGCGTTCGCGCGGAAAATTCGCCACACCTGGCCCACGCGGTACCCCGCGCTTACCTGCCCCGTGCGAACGTACTGCCCGATGGCGATGGCATACGGCACGGCAAGGAAAACCGAGAGTAACGAAATCACAAAGATCAAAACAAAAAAGCCGGCATAGCCGATCAGGAACGGCACAAGCGTTTGCGCGGCGGGCGCATCGCCGTTGGCATCGGCGAGGATCGCCAGCGTCAAGCCGCCGAACAGAAAAAGCAACGCCAGCGCAACCAACGCGAAAATCGGCAAAAGGTACAGCACGCCGGCAAGGATCGCTTTCAGCCCGTCGAGGAAAAAGTGTTCGTAATGATCCCAGTCTGGCAAACGCGGCGGCTCGTCGCGCAGGATCGCGCGCCACACGGCGACGCTGTACCCCAGCGCGATGATTGCACCGAGCCAACCCACGAGTGGCACAATCGTGCCGGCGAGAAACATCAAACTGCCGATCAGAAATTTGTTTTTCCAATCGGGGTCTTGGCAAAACCACGTAAACGTTTGCTGGGTTAGTGGCGGCATTTCGCCTCCTGTAGAAAGGTCGGACAAATTTGCAAATTTGTCCGACGCTCACCGGGAATGATTTGTTACGTTTCCGCCCCGCTCGCCTTCACGTTCACGCAGGCGTTCGACGAGCGTCGAATAAAAATACGTGCGCGGTTGAAAGCGCGCAAAGCGCGCGACATGCTGGCTTGCCTGCACCATCACTTGGTCGCCATTTTCGAGTTCGATGTCAATTTGCCCGTCCACCGTCAGAATTGCGTGGTGATCTGTTTGTAAACGAAATGCCACGCGCGATCCTTCCGGCAAAACCAGCGATTTGAGTTGACTGAGGTACGGCGCGATGGGCACAAGCACGAGCGTCTTGACCTCCGGCGCAAGCACGGGTCCGCCCGCCGCGAATACATACGCGGTCGAGCCGGTCGCCGTCGCCACAATTGCGCCGTCGGCGACAAATGTTTTCAGATAATCGCCGTCAATCCACGTCGCGAGCCGAATCACACGCGCCAATTCACCGCGCCCGACGACAACATCGTTCAACGCTTCAAATTCGCCGAGCGAACGACCGTTGCGCGCACACGCGGCGTGCAACATCACGCGCTCTTCGATCCAGTAATGCTGGTTGACAATCTCCGTCGCGTCGAATCGTTCCGGCAACATTTCGGAGAGAAAACCGACGCGCCCCAAGTTGATGCCGAGAATCGGCGTGCGTGTTGGGGCGCACGCCCGCGCCGCACGCAAGATGGTGCCATCCCCGCCCAGCGTGATCGCCAGTTCCGCTTTCTGCGCTTCGTGCGCGATCTCGCCTTCCGCCCACGCTGAAATGAGCAACGCGCGCGTGCCCAACCGTTCGAATTGCGCCGCCCATTCTTGCGCGAGCGCAAGCGACCGGGGCAGTTTGGGATGATGTAAGAGAAGGATTTGTTTCATCAAGCAGATTATACCACAAACACGCATCCGGGCGGATAAAGCGCAGAGCCAAGTCGAGACGTTTGGCAAAATGTACTGCCTACCAAAAACATGACGCGCGCTCTGCCCGCAAAAATGTCTTGCCCTGACGGGTATTTATGTTATAATCGCTTTTATGAATCGCCGAACATTCGGACTCGTTGCGCTGATCCTCGTCGCCACGGCATTGCGGCTGTTTCGCCTTGCCGCGCAAGATATTTGGGGCGACGAGGCGTTCAGCATTTTCCTCAGCCAACAACCGCTCGCCACTGTCGTCGCCGGCGCGGCGGACACGCATCCGCCGTTCTATCCCTTTTTGCTTTTTCTGTGGCTGACAGTCGCTGGGTCAAGCGCGTTTGCCACGCGTGCGCTCTCCGCGCTGATCGGCATTCTCGCGGTACCGCTGATCTTTGCGCTCGCGCGCCGGCTGGCAACAGCGCCGCGCGTCGCGTGGTTCGCGGCAATCCTCGCCACGGTGTCGCCGTTGCTGATTTACTACAGCCAAGAAACGCGGATGTACGAATTGGTCGCCGTATTGGCGTTGGCGTCCACCTATTTTGCGACGCGCATCGTTAAACCCGCCGCACCACTTGGACGTTACAGTGTGTATTTCGTCGTGACCACACTCGCGCTGTACACGCACTATTCCGCGTTCTTTACCCTGAGCGCGCAAAATGTTTTTGCGTTCACTCGCTTGCGCAAAGATCGTGCAACGCTTGCGCGCTGGCTCGTGGTGCAAGCCGCCCTGGGCGTCGCCTACGTGCCCTGGATTTTCGCGCAAACCGCGTTCCTACGCGGCAAGGCAAGTGCACGTTTCGATGAATGGGGCTGGCGTGGGATCGAAATGATTTTCGGCAAGACACAGTTCGCGTTCAGCGTCGGCTTGACGATGGAAGCGCAACTCGCGTTTGTGGCATCGAGCGTGTTTCTGCTCGCCGCGCTGGTCGGCGTGATCGTCACATGGCGCGCGCGCGACACCCGCGCCGCGTTGGCGTTGCTCGCGTGGCTGGTGCCGGTCGGAATCGCGTACTGCATCAACCCAATCATGCCGTTCTTTTTCGAGCGGTACGTGCTCGTCGCTCTGCCCGGTTTCATCCTCACCGTCGCGCTGGGCTTGGAAGCGATCAGCCGGTACAGCGGGCGCGCGGGACTGGGTTTTCTCAGTTTGATGATCTTGTTCAGCGCGTTTTCGCTCGACGGTTATTTTTTCAACGACGCGTTCGCCAAAGGCAAGTACGGGCAAATGATGCAATTCATCGCCGCGCACGCGCAACCGGGCGACGCGATCATTTTGAACAACCCGCTACAAAAACCGCTGTACCGTTATTACGCGCCGAACTTGCCCGCATACTTTTTACCGGACGGCGACGCCTCGCTTCAAGACCCAGGCTCGCGCGCGCAACTCGCGCAGATCGCGCAGACCCACCCGCGCGTGTGGCTCGTTCAATTTGGCAATCCCGCCGAGTATGATCCGACCGGCTATTTGGAACAGTGGCTCGCCGCAAACGCGTTCAAGGCATTGGCGCGCGGATTCGTGGATGCCGCGCTCAATTTGTACGCTCTGCCGAATCCTGCGCCCGCCGTCACGCGCGAACTGCGCGCAACGTTGGGCGACACGATCCAGTTGCGCGGTTATGATCTAGATCGGACTGAAATCGCGCCGGGGCAAATCGCACAACTCACCCTGCGCTGGCAAGCGACCGCACCGGTGGCGGCGCGCTACAAAGTGTTCGCGCACGTGCTCGGCGAGCACAACCCGGCGATGCAATCGCCGGTGTGGGCGCAGATGGATCACGAGCCGGTGGGCGGCACGCGCGCGACGACGACGTGGCAACCAGGCGAAACCATCGTTGACCGCTACGGCTTGCTCTTGCCGACGGAGATTCCGCCAGGCGCATATCAAATCGAAATCGGAATGTACGATCCGCAGACCGGCGCGCGCGCGCCCGCGCTGGACGCCGCCGGCACACGGCTCGAAGCGGATCGGATTTTGTTGATGCCTTTGCAGGTGCAACCACGCCGATGAAAATCAAAACATTCATCCTGGGTTCGCTTGCCACGCGCGCACAACGCTGGCGCGCGGCACTGCTGTCCAGCGCATTCTTGTTGACCGGCTTTTTGCTGTGGGAATCGCTGTCGCTGGGTTACAATGAAGATCACACGGCAATTGTCGCCCTGTGGCTCCTTGCCTTCGCGGCGTACCTGCTCGCGGTTGCGCCCGCCGCGCGTCCGCCGCGCGATTGGCGCATGTGGTGGCGCATCCACGCGCGCACCGCCACACTCGTCGTCGCCATCACCTTGCTCGCGTTCGGCTTGCGCGTGTGGAATCTCGGCGGCATTCCGTTCGCATTTTCCGGCGACGAAGCATCGTTTGCGTTGGAAGCATTGCGCGTGCTGCGCGGCGAGATCGGCACGCCGTTTGCAACGGGCTTTCTCTCGCAACCGACAATGAGTTTCTACTACGGCAGTCTCGGCATTGCCTTGTTCGGCGCGACGCCCGCCGGCGCGCGCCTCCCTTGGACGGTGCTGGGTGTGTTGACGGTGCCGGTGATTTTTTGGATCACTAAACGCGCCGCCGGCAAACCGGTGGCATTCGCCGCGACGGTTTTGCTCGCCACGTATCACTTTCACATTCACTATGCGCGGCTTAGTCTCAACAACATTGCCGATCCCCTGATCCTGGGTTTGGCGTTGCTGTTTTGGGATCGCGCGACGGCACGCGGCGATGCGCGCGAATGGGCGTTGCTCGGCGCGATGTGCGGCTTGGCGTTGTACTCGTACCAGGGCGCGCGCCTCACACCGCTAGTAATCGCCGCAACCATCGCGTATCGCTTGGCGCAGGAGCGCGTGGCGTGGTGGCGCGCACATCGGCGGGGTTTGCTGATCGCGCTCGGCGCATTTCTGATCGTCGCCGCGCCGATGCTACAATTTGCGGCGTTTTACCCGGACGAGTTCAACGCGCGGGTGAACCAGATGGGTATTTTGCAGAGCGGGATGCTTGAACAAGCCACGCGCCAAGCGGACACTCACCCCGCGCTGGTCTTGTTCGATCAATTCGTGCGCGCCGCGCTCGCGTTCAACTTTTACACCGACCGCGTCGTGTGGTACGGCTTGACGACGCCGCTCCTCGATCCGATTTTTGGCATCGTGTTTTTGCTGGGGCTGGGTTATGCAACGGTGCGCGTCTTTTTGCCGCCCGGCAATCGCCGCTTGTTCCCCTTCGTCGTGTGGTGGTGGGGCGCGACAATCCTGGGCGGCGCGCTCACGGAAAGCCCGCCATCGAGTATGCGCTTGGTCACGCTCACCGCGCCGACGTGCGTGTTGATCGCGCTCGGTTTGTTTCGGATCCTGGGTCTCGCGCGGCAAGCATTCGTCAAATTTCCGACGCGCGGCGTCGTGTTGGGCGTGCTCGCCGTGTTCGCCGTGATCAGTCTGCGAACGTATTTCGTGGATTACACCCCGCGCCGCATTTACGGCAGTGTGCGCGCCGAAGCCGCCACGGCGCTCGCGCCGGTTTTGCGCGACTTGCGCGCGACGCACAAATTCTATTTTCTGGGTCCGCCGTACATGTATTGGGGCTTTGCCACGCTACCGTATCTCGTGCCCGACGCCGACGCCTACGACGTGATGGTACCGCTCACCGCACCCGCGCCCGCCGATTGGGTGCCGGACGACAAGGGCGCGGTATTCATTGCGGTGCCCGAGCGCATGAATGAGTTGCACTTTGCCCAGGCGACTTTTGCAGACGGGCAACACCGGTTGTTTGTTTCGCCCGCGGGTTACACCCTGGCGGCGCTGTACATCGTGGAACGTTAGCACGCGGTTGCCGCGCCAAATAAAAATCGGTTGGACGCGGACGAGCGCAGACGAACCGTAGGGCAAATTTAGAAATTTGCCCCACATTTCCAGGGAGTTGAACAATGCGCGTGAAAAATCGGCGCGCGCTGGAACTGCTCGTGTTCCTGCTCGGTTATTTGATCATCAGCGGTTGGTTGCTGTGGCAAGCGTTCAACGCGCCCGGCGATCCACCGCTGGTCGCATTCGCCGCGCTCGCGGTTGCCGTCGCGATCTTGTTTGATCGCCCGCGCCTCAAGGATCGCCGATGAACGACGTGGTGGAAGGAACGCCGCGCCGCGCTTTGGTGTGGGTCGAACTGGGACTGCTCGCCGCGTGGACGCTGTTTGTCACCGCGCCGCTTTTCGATTTCGACGCGACGAGTATTTTGGCGGGACGCGAGTACCTGTCGAGCATCGCCAGCCATCACATCTGGACGCACTGGCAAACGTGCGGCGCGTGCGCGTTGTGGAACGGCAGTTTGCGCGGCGGCGCGCCGGCGTTCGTGGATGTTTACGGCAGTTGGTTGCACCCGCTCGTGATCGTTACCACCTTGCTCGCCGGCGTCATCAACGGCTCGAAACTTGCGCTGCTCGGCGCGTTCGGCTTGGCGGGCTTGGCGCAGTGGCGGTTGGCGCGTTTGCTGGGGCTGGGTCCCTTGAGCCGGCTGTGGAGCGCGGCGCTGGCGATCACCGCCGGCAATCTTGCGGGCCGCTTGGAAATCGGCGTGTTCGGCGTCGTCTTGTCCACCGCCGCTGGCGCGCTCGTCTTGCCCGAACTAATCGCGCTGAACCAAACGCCGACGCGCCGCGCCGCCGCTGGGCTGGGCATCACGCTCGCGCTCGCGCTGATCGCCGGGCAAGGATACTTGCAAATCGGACTGGGATTGATTCTGCCCGCCGCGCTGTTTCTGCTTCCCGACGAACCAGCGACACGCGCGCTAATTTTTCGGCGTTACGCGTTTGCCGGCGTGCTCGCGCTGTTGCTCGCCGCGCCCCTGCTCGTGCCGTTCGCGCATTTTCTGCCGGCGTTTGTGAAAGACGTGGACGTGTACTTTGGCGGCGCGCAACCGTTCGCCTACATTCCGCTCAACCTGGTCATCGCCGACGCGTCGTTCTATCTTTCCGAGACGCTGGGGAAAATTTCCTTTCCGTATTTGTACATCAACTATATCGGTTGGGCGCCGGTGCTGTTGGCGGTGTGGGGATGCTTTGGCGCGCTCGCTGAAAACCGACGGCGCGTCGTGCGTTTTTTGATCGCGTGGAGCGGGTTGGCGTTTTGGATCGCCAGCGCCGATCCGTTTCGCGTGCTGGCGCAACTTGCGCCGACCACTTGGCTCGCGGAGCAACTCGTCGGCATTCGTAATCCGGCATTGATCGCCGGGTTGGCGATTCCGGCGATCCTGGGTCTCGCCGCGCTCGGCTTGGAGCGGCTCTTGAACGAGTTGCCCCAAGTGCGCCTGCTCGCCGAACGCACCTGGGTTTTGGACACCGCGCTGTTGGTCATCCTGCCGCTAACGCTCGCGCTCGCGGACGCGCACCACTTTAACGCCGGTTGGATCAAGATGGCGAAACTCGAACCGGAAATTTTCGAATTACTGCACGCGCTCCAAACGCCGGATTTGCAGTGGACGAATCCGCCGTATGGCGAGCATGTTTACATCGAGCCGGGCATTGGCATGGGATTGAAAATGAGTTACGGCATTCGCGCATGGAACTGGCGCGATCACGATGCGCCGCCGCCGGCGCGCGAAGCCAGCTTGCGCGGCGAGCCGCCGGGAATGGCGCGCGACCCGCAAGCCGGCATCCTGCCGATCTACACCGCGGCGGGGCGCGAGTACGCCGCAGTCGCGCACGCGGACGGCGCGCGCACCGTTTGCGCCGCGCGCGGCATCGGCGGCGACATTGACGTGACGTGCGACACCGCGCAACCGGGCGTGCTCACCGTGCGCGAAAATAATTGGGAGGGCTGGTCGGCGCAAGTGAATGGACAAACCTTGCGGTGGTTGCCGGGGCAATGGCTCGCGATAGAACTGCCGCCCGGCAAACAAACGATCCAGTTGCGATACCGCCCCTGGGATGTGCCGCTGGGCTTTTTATTGTGCAGCGCGGGGATATTCCTGGCGGCGTTCGCGTTTTTCAAAAACGATGCGGTGGGCGCACGATGAGTCCCACGCGTTTGGGCTTGACCCCGCGCGGGCAAGCATACGTCGCGCTGACGCTGATCCTGTTGCTCGCCACATTTTTGCGCGTGTACCGGATCGACCAGTTGCCGCCGGGTTTGCATTACGACGAAGCGTTCAACGCGACGATGGCGTACCGCGTGTGGACGGGGATCGAACGCCCGATCTTTTTCACCGAAGATTTGACCGAAGAGCCGATGGCGATCTATCTCACCGCGCTCGCGTTCGCGCTGTTCGGCGAAACGACCTGGGCGATCCGGCTTGTGTCGGCAGTCGCCGGCATCTTGACCGTCGTCGCAGTGTACTGGCTCGCGCGCGCGCTGTTCCAATCACGCCGCGTCGCGCTCCTCGCCGCGTTCACGCTTGCCATTTTGTACTGGCACGTCAATTTTTCGCGGCTGGGAATGGAGCCGATTTTCACGCCGCTCGTGATGACGCTGGCGTTCGCGTTCTTGTGGCGCGCGTTGAACGCGCCGCCCACTGCCGAGCCGAACGCGCGGCGGATCGGTTGGTTCATCCTCGCCGGCATTTTTTTCGGCGCGACGCTGTACACGTACAAAGCGTCGCTGTTCGTGCCGATCCTGGCGAGCGCGTTCATCGCCAGCGAGCTCGGCGTGACGCGCCAATTTTGGGCGCGTCACGGGCGCGGGTTGATCATTTGTGCTAGCGTCGCCGTTTTGGTTTTTGCCCCGCTTGGGTTATACTTGGCGGCGCATCCGAGCGAGTTTTTGGAACGACCGGCGAGCGTCGCCGCGACATCGTCCACGCCGACCCTGCTCGACAACACGCTCAAGGTTGCCGGCATGTTTTTCATTCGCGGCGATGAAAACCCGCGCAGTAATTTGCCGTTGCGCCCCGCGCTCGATCCGTTTCTTGCGTTCGGGCTGATCGCCGGGGTGATCGCCAGCAGCGTCAATTGGCGCAAGCCAGCGGCGCGCTTGCTTTTGCTCTGGCTGAGCATCATGTCCCTGCCGAGTGTCGTCACCGATTTCGCGCCGCACTTTGGACGGAGCATCGGCGTGACGCCGGTGTTGGCGTTGCTCGTCGCGTTCGGCTTGGCGGCCCTGGGACGCTGGGCATGCCAAACGCGTGGGCGGCAAATCGCGTTTGTCGTTTTGCTTTGCGTGGGACTGACGTTCAGCGCGAGTATGACCGCGCGCGATTATTTCGCCGGGTGGGGCGCGCAGACCGGCTTGTTCGAATCGTTCGATGTCGGGTATCTCGCGCTCGCACAACGTTTGCGCGCCCAGCCCGCCGCCGTCGCGCTGTACTTGTCGCCGGTGGAGCAACAGCATTACACGATCCAGTTCGGCTTGGCGCGGCGCGATGCGCGCAGTTTCGATGGACGGCGGGTGTTCGTCGTGCCGCCGCCGGGCGCGCGTATCGCCTACGGCATCGTCACGCGCGAGGATGATCGCACGCGCGATCACATCGCGCGCATTTTCGGTGAACGCGCGGCGCAACCGGTTGAAACGATCCGCGATTTCGCCGGCAACCCGTACGCCGAGATCGTTCGCGTCGAGGGCGCGCCGCGCATCGCGCCGCAAAAATTCGTGCGCGCGCGGATCGGCGACGCCATCGAGTTGATCGGTTATGATCGCGCGCGCGAGGGCAACACGCTCGTGCTGACGGTGTACTGGGGCAGTATCGCCGAGACGCGCGAGGATTACACCGTGTTCGTGCATTTGCTGGGCGCGCTCAACCCGGCAACGCAATCGCCGGTGTGGGCGCAAACCGACACGCGCCCGGGGCGCGGCACGTTTCCCACCGCGCGCTGGCAAACCGGCGAAGTAGTTCTCGACGAATATCGTTTGACTTTACCGACCGATGCGCCGCCGGGTGATTATCCGCTCGCAATCGGAATGTATAATCTTGAAACGGGCGCGCGCGTTCGCGTGTTGGACGCCAGCGGCGTGCCGATGGAGAGTGACCGTGTCCTTCTCGAAAGAATCTCGTTTCCGTAATGTCGTTTCCGCGCCCGAGTTTAACGCGCGCGGCGCGCAAGCCATGCCGCAACCGCTCGTCCTGGGTTGCGTCGCGGCGATCTTGCTCGTCTGTTGCACGTGCATCGGGTTCACGCTGGGTTTGCAGATCAGCGGCGGTGGCACGCAACTGGGGCGCGCGTTCGAATCGGCGACGGCGCGCACAACCGCCACGCCCACGCCGTTGAGCAAAACTGCAACAGTCCCGCTCAAGACCAAAGGCACCATGGACAATGGCCTCGAAATGACGGTTATCAGCGTCCAGCGTCCGCTGAAAGTGGAAGGCGGCGTCAAACTGCCGGCGGATCAACAATTCATTCTCGTCACCGTGCAGATCGCCAACACGAAAAAAACCGGCGCGGCGATCAAAGTCGGCGCGCCAGATTTTTCCGCGAAAGGTGACGGCGGACTGTCATACGAAACCAACCCCAAAACCGTGACGATCCCGAATATGCTCAGCGAGTTGTCGCTCGACCCTGGCAAATCCAAAGAGGTTGAGTTGATCTATCAGATCGCCGCGGACGATTCCGGCTTGAAATTGTATTGGAAAGCCGGCACGCAAACCCGCACCTTTATGCTGGAAAAATAACCCAGCGATAGCGGCGCGCCGCCGGCGCGTCTCTACCAATGTGGGTGCGCGAATGATTCTGATCCTTGCTGCAGTCCTCTGGCTTGGCGCGTTTGCTATCACGTGGGCGCGCCGCCGCACGAACGCCGCGTGGCGAGATGCGCTCGCCATCGGCGGCATCGGCGCGGCGACTGCCGGCTTTTTCTGGCGGTTGCTCGCCGGGCAAGTGTGGATGCCGGCGGGCGGCGGCGACCTCGCGCAATTCCTCTACCCCACCTACGCGTTCGCCGCCGAGTGGTGGCGGCGCGGCGTGATCCCGCTGTGGAATCCGCACCTCTTTGGCGGAATGCCTTTTGTCGGCGACATCCAGTCCGGCATTTTTTATCCGCTCAACCTCTTCACGTTTTTCCTTTCCGCGCCGCTCACGTTCCGCGATCTGGAACTGCTCGCCGTGTTGCACCATTTCATCGCGGGTGCGGGGATGTACGCGTTTCTGCGGTTTGGCAAGTGGAGAGCGGAAGGCAAAAGTCAAAAGTCAAAAGTTAAAAGTCAAAAGTCGGAAGCCAAAAGTCGGGAATCGGGAATCGGGAATCGGAAGTTGGAAGTTGGAAATTGGAAATTGGAAATTGGAAATTGGGAATCGGGAATTGGGAATCGGATTTGGGCAAATCGTTCTAGTCTTCAATCGCCCCTCGCCCCTCGCCCCTCGCCCCTCGCCATTCCAGCGGCGCTTGCCGGCGCGCTCGCGTTCGAGTTCAGCGATCTGTTCATCACGCATTTTGGCAACCTCAACTTGATCGCGGCGTTCGCGTGGTTGCCACTCGTCCTACTGTTTTACCGCCGCGCCGTCACAGATCGCCGCGCAAGTTTTGCCGTGATCGCCGGGGGCACGCTTGCGCTCGCGTTTCTCGCCGGGCACATTCAAACCTTTCTGTTCATCCTAATCGCGCTGGGCTTGCTTGCGCTGTTTCATTTTGCGCGGGCGTTCCCAGCTACGAATTTCAAATTTCAAATTTTGAATTTTGAATTCGGCGTCGCGCCGCTCCTCCTCACCGGACTGATCGCTTTCGGATTTGCCGCGCCCGCGTTGTTGCCCGCGCTCGAGTTCGCCCAGCACACCGTCCGCGCGTCGTTCGCCTACGAGCAAGCGGCGCAGTACTCGTTGCCGCCCGCGCAGTTGATCGGCTTGCTCGTGCCGGGATTTTTCGGGCGCGGTCCGCAAAATGCGTGGGGACCCTGGGCGCGCGTCGAGGTCGGCTACCTGGGAGTGTTGCCGCTCGTGCTTGCCGCGCTCGCGCTGGCGTTGCGCCGCGACACGGCAACGCGTTTTTTCGGCGCGTTCGCACTGATCGGGCTGGCGCTTGCGCTCGGCGGGTATGCGATTTTACACGGCTGGCTGTACCAATTTGCGCCCGGCTTTGGGCAACTGCGCGCGCCGGCACGGTTCATCGGGCTGATGGATTTCGCGCTGGCAACGCTCGCCGCGTTCGGGTTCGACACACTGCTGCGCGCTTTGCCGCGCGCCAGCACCCGCGCGTTCAAATGGATCGTGCGCGCCGCGCCCTGGATGTTTTTGCTGATCGCGATTCCGACCGGCGTTGCCGCCGGCGCAATCCTGATCCTGGGTCAAGGTCAAGACGCCGTGCTATTCGCGCGCATCGCCAACGCGACGAACGCGCTCGCGTTTTTCATTCTGTTGCTCGCGCTCGCGCTCGCGCTCGTCGTCGCACGCGCCACGCGTTTTTTCCGGCGCGCGGCGTGGGCAACCCTCGCGCTCGTGTTGATCGGTTTCGATCTCTTTGCGCTCGGCGCGTATGTGGATTCCAGTCTCGACGATCCGACGCGCGTGTTCGAGCACCCGGACGCGGGCGCGTTTTTGCAGAGCGCGGGCGGCGTGTTTCGCGTGGACTCGCAGGGGACGGGCGTGGAGGGCGCGTGGAATGCGGACACGGCGATCCTGTACGGCTTGCACGATCTCAACGGCGACAACCCGCTCGTGCTCGCGGACTGGGATCGCTATTGGCAGAATCTGGGGAGCCGCTCCTCGCGGCTGTACGATTTGCTCAACGTGAAATTTTTGATCGGGCGCAAGAACGTGCCGCTCGACCGCGAAAAATTCCGGCTGGCGTACGATGGCGATCCCGCGCTCCACATTTTCGAAAACACGCGCGCCTTACCGCGCGCGTTCGTCGTGTTCGATGCGCGCAACGTGCCGGATCAGCGCGCGGCGTTTGAGGCAATCCACGCGCCGGATTTCGATCCGGCAAAAACGGTGGTGCTGGAAAACGCGCCGCGCGACTGGCAAGCGACGCCAGCCGCCGCGCCGGTCGAGGCGCAAATTGTGGGGTACGGACCGAACGACATTCGGCTGGAGATTGCAACGCCGCGCGCGGGGATGCTCGTACTGAGCGAAGTGGATTATCCCGGCTGGCGCGCGTGGGTGGACGAGCGCGAGACGCCGGTGTTGCGCGCGAATTATTTGTTGCGCGCCGTCCAAGTGCCGGCGGACGCGCAACGCGTGCGGCTCCGCTACGAGCCGCGCACGTTGCAAATCGGCGCGGCGTTGTTTGTGCTCACGCTGATCGGGGTGTTCGGCGGCGCGGTGAGGGCAAGCCGAATCAAGCGTGGGCGCGGCGTTTCCGCAACCCCAGAATAACTATACTGGCGAACGATCCCAGGATCGCCGCACTGACGATCCAGCCCCAGGGCAACTCGCGGCGCGGCGCGCGCACAGGCGCTTGGGGGTGTGTCGCGCGATAGTGCGCCGCAGATTGCAAATTGTCGCGCAGGCGCGCGCGAAATTCTGCCGGCGGCGCGACCGGCGCAAGCGTGCGTTTGGCGCGTTTGGCAACGCGCAACAATTCACCAAGATCATCATTCATCGTTTGCCCATCCTCTCATTATGCCGCAGGATACACGACCGTACCCATCACGCCCGGTCCAAAATGCACGGCGAGCGAAATCGCCACATCATCCACAAACGCGTCCACGCAGTTGAGCATCGTCTTGCCCTGCGCCAAAAGTTTTTCGGCTTCGTCGCGCGCTTGACCGTGAATCACCGCGAACTTGATGCGTTCGCCGCCCGCCGCATCGCGCGCGAGTTCGAGCAATTGCGCGAGCGCGGCTTGGCGCGACCGCACGCGCCCGCTCGGTTCGAGCAAACCGTCGCGCAGCGAAATGATCGGCTTGACGTTCAACAATGACGCAATAAATCCTTGCAAGTTGCTGACACGCCCGGACATTTGCGCGTACTTGAGCGTGGCGAGCGAAAGAAAAATGCGCGTATGCGGGCGCGTCTGTTCCAGGCGCGCGAGAATGTCTTCGGGCGATTTGCCGGCGCGCGCCAACTCCGCCGCCTCGACGCACATAAAACCGAGCGCCGCCGAGCCGGCGAGACTGTCGAACGGGATGACGCGAATTTCGTCGGCGACTTGGAGCGCGGCGACCGACGCGGAATTCATCGTGCCGCTCAATTTGCCGGTGACGTGCAACGATAGAATCGTATCATAGCCCTGCCGCGCGTACTCGCGGTACACCTCGATGAATTGCCCGACCGACGGTTGCGACGTTTGCGGAATGATGCCCAGTTCATCTACTTTTTTGTAAAAGGTTGTCTGATCAAGCGAGAGACCTTCTTGAAAACTCTCGCCGCCGAATTGAATGTTGATCGGCACAACGCGAATAGCATAGTCGTGAAAATAGCTCGCGGGCAAATCACAGGTCGAATCGGTAACAATTTGAATCTTGCTCATTTTTCTTCCCTCTCCCTTTCGCGCCTTTCGCGTTTCGCGCCTTTCGCGTTTCGCGGTTTTCGCACCTTTCGCGGTTTTCGTGTTACGCTCCGTCCTTCACCCCCAGCGCGGCAAGTTCCGCGCGCAATGCCAGCAGAGTGCGGTGGTACATGGATTTGATCGCGCCCTCGGTGCGGCCCATAATGCGCGCGATTTCGGCGTTTGACAATTCATCGCTAAATTTCAAGATCAAGAGTTGCTGGCGTTCCGGCGGCAATTGGCGCATGGCGCGTTGCAATGTCTGCGCCGCCTCGCTTTGTTCGGCAAGATGCTGAGGCGTCGCACCATGCGCCGCCATTGCCAATACATCATCAAGCCGGATGTTCTTGTGCCGACTGCGGTCACGGTACCAATTCGCCACCAGGTTGTGCGCGATGCGATACAACCACGCGGCGAACGGCGCGCCGCGCGATTGATAGTCCTCAATGTGCCCCAGCGCGCGATGGAATACGCGCGCAGTTAAATCTTCCGCTTCCGCCGGATCGCCCACGCGATAATAGATGTAATTGTAGATGCGATCCACGTACCGTTCGTACAACTCGCCGAACGCGTCCGCGTCGGATTTACTGCGTTCGATGAGCGCCTGCTCGTTATCCAACTTCAACTCCCTACCCGCGACGCGGCGTCACGCGTAACAACCCCGCGGCGCGTTCCAAGTTTCGCGCAAAAGGAATGGCAGATCGCGCTTCGCCGATGATGCTGGATTCGGCGCGATCTGCCATGAACTAGCGGCAAGGGCGTCCTGCTACGCGTTACTCGGCGTAGAACGCCAACCCCAACGCGTTGGGCCCAACGTGCGTGCCGATGACGGGACCAATCGGGCTGATGTACAATTCGGCGCACTGGTACTGCGCGCGAATTTCGTCCGCCAGTGCGTTGGCGTCGCCCAACGCCTGCGCGTGCAACACGCCGACATGCAATGTCTTTTTGCCCGCCGTGCGTTCAGCCAGAATCTCGCTGACGCGTTTGAGCGCCTTGGCGCGCGAGCGCGGTTGCTCTAACGGCTCGACCTGACCGCCGCGAATCTCCAGCATCGGTTTGACGTTCAACAGCGTGCCGACCATCGCGCGCGCGCCGCCGATCCGTCCACCGCGTCGAAGATATTCGAGCGTGTCCAGGACGAAGATGAGATTCAGTTTCGGAATGATCGCGTTCACAGTGGCGATGACTTCATCGCGGGATTTGCCGGCTTGCGCCGCTTGCGCGGCGGCAATCACGAGCAGACCCAACGCCATCGAAATCCATGGCGTGTCTACAATCGTGACCGGCAACGCGGTTTTCAAGCGCGTTTCTAATTCGGTTTTTGCCGCGCACGCCGAGGCGTACGTGCCGCTGAGTTTGGATGACAGATGGAGCGACACGATCTCTTTGCCGGCTTGCAACAATGGCTCGTACACTTGCACGAAATCCCCCGCCGAGGGTTGCGATGTCGTGGGGTGTTCCTTAGCGGTGGGCAACATGGCGTAAAACTGGTCCGGGGTCAAGTCAAGTTCGTCGCGGTACTCGGTCGTTCCAAAAATGGATTTCAAGGGCACCACGGTAATGCCGTACTGCTCCCGTTCGGGAAACGGCATGTTGATTGACGAGTCCGTGACCACATGGACGGATCCGCCCATTCCTACCTCCTCATAAAGATGTTGACGCGGAACGCACCGCGCGCACGAATCCCGCGCCGGCGAACACCGCCAGCATGACCTGAAAGCTGGCAAGCGCGATTCCGATTCCGGTTGCCGCCAACGTGTCCCAAGTCAGTGGCGCGGCAGCGCCGACGGAGAGCGTGCGACTGCTCAGCACAATGGCAGTGGCGTTCCACAACGCATGAAAAAACACGCTGACCACATACAACAATCCGAGTTGACTCCACCTCCTTTCGCAACGCGCGGCGTACCAGCCACGCGCCATCAACGCGCCGGTCGCCACGTGCATCACCGTCGCGCCCAAGCGCAAACTCATCGTCACATTCCAGGCGGCAAGCACAGCGCCGCCATTCAACGCGTTCTCGAAAATGGCAAAGCCCGCGCCCGCGGCGACGCCCCACAAGAGCGCGTCCGCCCACCGCGTGCCACGCGACGCGGCAAAGGCGACGACGAGCGTTTTCAACGTCTCTTCGATCACCGGAATGATCAACGCCAGGTAGAACAAGGCGCCGGCGATGACGATGGGTTGGCGCAACATTTCCAGCAAAACCGAAGGATCGTCTGCCGCAAGACTTGCCTCGACTTGCGCGCCCAATTGTTCGAGCAACGCCGCGCCCGCCGGGGTGAGCGTAAGCGCAAACACAGCAATTCCGATGATTATAACCCCGATGATCGCTTCTAGTAACAGGGCAAGCGTCGTACTGCCCAGCGCGCCCCACGCCAAAGCCCTCAACACCGCGCGCCCGTCCGCCGCCGCGCCCAACCGCCGCGCGGCAAAAGCCACAAACATCAGCGGTGCGAAGGTTGCCGCCAGCACGTGCCACACCGGAAAAATATAGGCGACGATGCGCGCACTCTGATCCGAATTGATTGCCATCGTGATCGCGCCGAGCACGAGCGCAAGCACAAAGCCGCCGCCGAAAAACCACGCGGGCGGAAACAACCGTGCCGCCGGGCGCGCCGCGTGAGCGCGCCATGCACTCAAGCCCTGCCACACCAACGCGCTACCAAACCCGATTCCAAGCGCGGCAAGCGAACCGAAAACCACATTCGAGTAGATGCTGTCCGCCGCATTGTTCGCGGTCAGCGGGGTGAACGCGTAAAACACGGTCGCGCACAACCCACAGAGCGACAACGGCGCGGCGATCAAAAACAGCACGCCGACACGCACGCGCGAAACCGGTGCGGCGGTCGGTTCAAGCGATTCACGGTTCACGAGCCACCTTTTCCGCATCCAGCGTCAACTGGTACACCGCGCGCCGGTCGCGGTGCGCGAGGCGCGCCACGCGTTTTGCCGCGTCCGTCCGCGCGGTGCCGGCAGACAGCAATTCGCGCATCGCGGCAAACACGCGCGCATCGTCCCAGGTTTCTGCCGGCGCAGTTTCTGCCGCGTGCGCGCACCCGGCGATGACAAGCGTAAATTCGCCGCGCGGCTCGTGTTCGGCGAAATGCGCGCACGCCAGACTGAGCGTGCCGCGAAAAAACTCCTCGTAGAATTTTGTCAGTTCGCGCGCCACGCAGATCGCACGGTCGCCGAGTATCGCCGCGAGATCGTCCAAACTTTCGCGGATGCGGTGCGGCGATTCAAACACGACGAGGGTGCGCCGTTCAGCGGCGACGGCTTGCAGAAATTCGCGGCGCGCGTTTTTCTGGCGCGGCAAAAAGCCCAGAAACGTGAATTGATCCGTCGGCAAGCCGGAGGCGACGAGCGCGGCAAGCGATGCACTCGCGCCGGGGATCGGCACCACGCGAATCTCGCGCGCGAGCGCGGCGCACACCAGTTCGTACCCGGGGTCGGACAAGCCGGGCATTCCGGCTTCGGAGATAATCGCCACATCGCCGTGTTCGAGCGCGGCAAGGATCGCGTCGAGCTTGGTCAGTTTATTGTGCTCAAAGTACGACGTGACGGGCTTGGAGATTTCAAAATGCGCGAGCAGTTGGCGCGCGGTGCGCGTGTCTTCCGCCGCAATGAGTGCAACCTCTTTGAGCGTACGGAGCGCACGAAAGGTCATGTCTTCGAGATTGCCAATTGGCGTGGCGACGAGGTACAGGGTTCCCATACGCGCGGATTGTCGCACATTTGCGAGGATTATGCAAGTAACCGTGAGAGAGGAGCAGGGCTTTTCAAAAGTCGCTTGACATCACCCCTCACCCCGCTAGCGCGTCCATAACGCGGCAGAATGCCGCACAGACGACGCGCTAGCGCCTCTCCCCAATAGGGGCGAGGGAATTTACCCCTTCTCCCTTTGAGGGAGAAGGTTGGGATGAGGGTCGCCTGACTTTTGA
>CAIKBD010000385.1 GCA_903825565.1 uncultured Anaerolineales bacterium
CTGCCCGCTTGGGCCCTACATCGTGTCGAAAGACGAAATTGCCGACGTGCAGAACCTTACCGTGCGCTGCTGGGTCAACGATGAGTTGCGCCAAACGGCGAACACGGCGCAGATGATCAACGGCGTCGCCGCGCTCGTGGCGTTTATCTCGCAAGGCATCACGCTGTTACCCGGCGATATCATCGCCAGCGGCACGCCGTCCGGCGTGGGGCACTATCGCACGCCGCCGGTGTATCTCAAATCCGGCGATACGTTGCGCGTGCAAGTCGAAGGACTAGGCACGTTGATCAACCCGGTGCGCTAAACATCCGCAAGATTGAGGAGCAAACTTGAAACCACTGATCGGAATTACCACGCGCTCGCAACTCGAAGGCGACCTGTCGCGCTACACCGGCTTGGCGACCTATACCCGCGCGGTAGACCTTGCCGGCGGCGCGCCCGTTTTAATCCCACTCGCTTTGAGCGGGGACGCGTTGCGCGCGCTCTATGATCGTCTCGACGGCTTGCTGTTTCAGGGCGGCGTGGACGTGCATCCGAAAGAATATGGCGAAACGCTCGAACCGTACTGCGGCGAAATTGACGCGATCCGCGACGCGACGGAACTGACGCTGTTGCGCTGGGCACTCGCCGAGAATAAACCGACGCTGGGGATTTGTCGCGGGATTCAAATGCTCAACGTCGCGGCAGGCGGCTCGCTGTACCAGGACATTCCCGCGCAACTGCCCGGCAAATTGCATCACGCGCACGTCAAGGGCAACCCGTACGATTTCCACGCGCACACCATCGAGATTGAGGCAAACTCGCGGCTGGCGCGCGCGCTCGGCGTCACGCAAATCGCCGTGAACAGTTTGCATCACCAAGCGTTGAAGCAGATCGCGCCAGGGTTTCACGTCACCGCGCGTGCGCCGGATGGCATCGTCGAAGCCATCGAGCCGGACGATGCGCGCCGCCCGATTTTCGCCGTGCAATTTCATCCCGAATGGATGGTGGATAGCGATCCGCGCATGCGCGAAATTTTCAAAGCGTTCGTGCAAACAATTATCGGTGACCGGTAATCGAGCAATTGGTAACGCGCGCCAAAGGTTCAGCATGAGAGCGAGGAGTGAGCTATGATCGTCGAGGAGATGGAACGCCGGTTTTTTGAGTTGAAAGGCAAACTCGACGTTGATAAAATCACCGATGTCGAATTTAAAACCGAAGTGCAAAAACTGCGGTTTCAAGACAAGCAGGGCCGCTGGTGGATGATCGGCGCGCAGAGCGGCAAGTGGTACGCCTACGATGGGATGCGTTGGGTGCCAGGGCAACCGCCCGCCGATGAACCCGCGCCCGTCGTGCCCGCCGCCGCACCGATGCCGGCGTTGAGCGCGGTTACGCCCGTGCCCGCGCCGATCAGCGCGAGTGTTCCGCCTGCGCCCGCGCCCAGCGCAATGACGCCGGCTACCCCCGCGCCATTGCCGGTCAGCGCGCCGCCCGTTACGCCGTCAGTCCCCAAACCGGAAACGCTCGTCACGCAGAACCTTGCGGCACAAGCCGATCACGCCAAGCCGGCGCTCCCGGCGCGAATGGTCGCGCCGAAACGCGCCGCGCCTGCGCCGGCGTTTCCGTTGCGGAGTGTGTTGCTCATCGGCGGGGCGGCGTTCGCCGCGTTGCTCGGCGTGGTGGTGTTGTGGTTGCTCGTCGAAAATTTTGTGCCGGGCAAACCGATCAGCAGTTTCTTTGCGAGCATCACCGGGCGCAAGCCGCCCGCTGTCGGCACACCCATTCTGACACTCGCACAACCGGGCGCGCCGAAAGAAGTTTCCAGTTTTCTCGCGCAGGGCGATCAATTGCTCGTGCAAAGCAACATTGACTCGGCGATCACCCAGTATCAAACCGCCGCGCAACTTGCGCCGAACAGCGCCGCCGCGCTCACGCGTTGGTCGCGCGCGCTAGCGTTCAAAGGATTGCTGTCGGACGCGCTCGACAAAGCCAAGCAAGCGACACAACGCGGCGCAAACGACGCGGAGGCACAAGCGCAACTCTGCCGCGCGCTCGCGTGGAACGGGCAGGTCAACGAAGCGATTGTGGCAGGCGAACGCGCCGTGCAACTCGACGCCAAAAACGCGAACGCGCGCGCCAATCTTGCGGAGGCGTACTTGCTCGCGCGCCGACTCGTCGAGGCGCAGGCGGCGGCGAGCGCGGCAATGCAACTCGCGCCCGCCAGCGCGGAGGCGCATCGCGTGCAAGCGTGGGTGTTGACGATCCAGGGTCAGCGCGAAGCCGCACTTGGCGAGTGGCGACAAGTGACCGCACTGGAGCCGGATTTTTATTTTCGGCATTTTGAGTACGGCGAAGTGTTGCGTTTGTATTTCAACGATCCGGCGAGCGCGACGGCAGAGTTTCAACGCGCGGTCACGCTGTACGGCGCGTACGTGCCGTCCATCCAGCGACTGGGTCTCGCGTTGATCGCGGCGAACAAACCGCTGGAAGCGGTCGCCTCGTTCCAGCGCACCATCACGCTCGATCCGAATAGCGTCGAAACGTACGCGTATCTGGGCATTGCGTTTGGCGCGGCGAATCAATGCTCGCAAGGCATTCCGTACTTTGAGCAAACGCTCAAACTCAATCCGAACAACTCGGTCGCGCAACGCGGGTTGGCGGATTGTCGCGCGGGCAAGCCGCCAACCCTGCCGGCGGCGCCGCCGCTCGCCGTGCCGCTCACGCCACCCACCATCGCACCGAAATGAAAAATTCGCCCCGCTGAATGTTTCGCGGGGCGAATTTTTTATTGCACGAGCAACAGCATCACGTCGTTGACATTTGTGCCGGTCGCGCCGGTGACCAGCAGATCGTCTAGCGGCGCGAAAAAATGGTATGCGTCATTGTTCGCCAGCAACGCGCGCGTAGCGAGACCCAGGTTCGCCGCGCGCGCCGCCGTTTCGCCGTCCGCGATTGCGCCCGCCGCGTCGGTGGGTCCATCGGTGCCGTCCGTGCCGCCGCTCAACACAACCACGCCCGGCATCCCGGCGATCTCGATTGCCGCCGCGAGCGCGAGTTCCTGATTGCGCCCGCCCTTGCCGGTGCCGCGCAACGTCACAGTCGTTTCGCCGCCGCACACCACGCACGCCGGCTTGGCGACCGGACGATCCGTCGCCGCGATCTCCTTGGCGATTGCCGCGAGCAGTTTCGCCAACTCGCGCGCCTCGCCTTGCGCGAACGACGACAGCAAAAGCGCGTGATACCCTAACTGCGTTGCCGCGCGCAACGCGGCGTTACACGCCAGCGTGTTGTCGGCAATGATCACGTTCTGCGTGCGCGCGAAAATCGGATCGCCGGCTTTCGGCGTGTCGGCAATCTCGCCGCGCGCCCCGCGCTCAATGTGCGCGACAATATGCGCGGGCAATTGCGCGCGCAGGTGGTACCGCTCAATCACCGCGCGCGCATCGGCGAACGTGCTCGAATCCGGCGCAGTGGGTCCCGAGGCGATCACGTCGAGCGGCGAGCCGATCACGTCCGACAACGCCAGCGCGATCAGTTGCGACTTGGCGGCGCGCCGCGCGAGTTGCCCGCCCTTGACTTGCGAAATGTGTTTTCGCAAAGTGTTGATCTCGTTGATCGTCGCGCCGCACCGCAACAGCGCGTCTGTCAGCGCGCGCAAATCGGCGAGCGAAACGCCGGCGACGGGCAGTTCGAGCAATGCCGAGCCGCCGCCGGAGATCAGGCAAACGATCAAATCGTCGGCAGTCGCCGTGTCGAGCAACGCCAAAATTTCTTGCGTGCCGCGCAAACTGTTTTCGTCGAGCAGTGGATGTCCCGCCTCGTGCAAGTGGATGCGGTCGCTGGACAGCGGCACGCGATGGTCGTACTTGATATTGACCCAGCCGCGCGTCAAGGCGTCGCCCAAAATTTCTTCGGTCGCTTGCGCCATTGCCGCGCTTGCTTTGCCAAAACCGATCACGAACACGCGTGGAATATGCGCGAGATCGTACTCGCGATCCTGGACGCGCAACCGCGCGCCGATTCGTTGCAAAGTGCGGCGCACTGCTAGGCGCGGGTCTGCCGCGTCCAGCGCGGCGCGAAAAATGGTTTGCGCCGAAGCGCGGAGATTTTGGCTTGACATCCGAGGTGCTCCGATTTCTTTATGTCAGTATTCGCCCGTACACTTTTTCGATCTCGCGCCCGGCGTACATCCAGTCAAAGCGCGCCATCGCGCGCGCACGTACCGCGCACCCGATTTCTTGCGCGCGTGGCGGATGTTCGAGCAGAGTTTGAATTTGATCCGCGAACGTGTGCGCGTCACCGAGCGGCGCGTACAACCCGTGCTCGCCGAGGTACTCGCGCATCACCGGAATATCGAACGCCACGACCGGCAAGCCCATCGCCATATAGTTCAGCACTTTGCCAGCCGCTTCGGTTGCACTCATCTTTGGCTCAAGCGCCACATCGCCGAGCGATAACCAGAGCGGCACTTGTTCGTATGCCACTCTGCCGGGAAACGTAACACGCTCCGCGATCCCCAACTCGCGCGCCAACGCTTGGTAACGTTCGATATGCGGAAAACCGATCACGACGAAATGCGCGTTGACGCCGCGCGCGAGCAAATCCGCCGCCGCGCGCAACAGCACGCTCGTCCCGCGATACTCGTCCAGCAAGCCGATGTAGACGACGATGCGCCGGTCGCGCGGAATTTGCAATTGCGCGCGCAGTTCGTCCACGCGCGCGCCGGACACGGCGTGTTCCGCGCCGCAATCCCAGATCGGCGTGAACGTATCGGCGTTCACACAATCGGACAGCACAGTGATTCTCTCGGCGGGAATTTTGAAATCGTGCGTGAGAACGTGCGCGGCGTTTTGCGAACTTGTGAGAATGTGGTGTGGCAGGCGATTGATCTGCCGTTCAAGCCAATGTGCGACCTTGAAAAACATGCCGTTGGGCGAAATGAAGCGGTGATCCACCATCTCGCTCGTCAGACTGCCCTGAAAATCAAAGACAAGCGGCGCACGAATCAGCCGGCTCAACACGCCGCCGATCAATGCGCCCTCGTGCAGATGCGCGTGAATCAAGGTGGGCTTGAAGCGCAACGCGGCGATCGGCGATTTCCACGCGAGCAACGCGTCGAGCAGGATTTTCGAGCGCGAGGGTCCCACTTCGTGGCGGGGGTGGAACGGCACGCGGATAGTGCGTTCGATATCGAGACCGGGGAGATTGCGCCCAATGGGGTAGGTAACGATCTTGACGCGATGCCCCAGTTTTTGCAGGATGCGCGCTTCTTCGAGGATGCGAACGTGGCACCCGTAATCGAGGAAGAACGAAGTTGGGGCGATCATCAAAATGCGGTACGGCATTGTCGGTTCGTGAGGCAATCAGGCGATTGAATGATCCGGCGAGGGGGCAACCGGTTACGGATTGCCCCCTCGCTCTCTTCTGGTTACCGTTTCGCCGGCGGCTTGCGATCCGCCAGTCCACCCAAAAACATGCGCGCGGTCGAGGTGCGAACTTCCGACCAATCAGTTTGGGGCGCGTCGGTTTCGTCGAACTTGCCGCTAAGCCAGCGATTGCGCTCGATGTCAATCTGCTCCACCACTGTTTCGAGCGCGGCGGCATCGCCGCGTGCGGCGAGCGCGCGCAATTCTTCGAGCTTGGCAATCGTCAGATCGATCCAGCGGTTGAGATCGGCTTGGTGCGTGAGAAACGTTTCGCGCGCGTCTTGTTTGTCGTTGGGCACAAGTTCCGTCAGCGCACGAAATTTTCCGCCCGCCAGTTTGCCGAGATCGCGCCAGCCCTGGCTGGTGACGACGGCGGAGGCGAGCGCAGTGGCGATGAACGCCGGGAAATGTTGAATCCCTGCCATCAAGCCGTCATGTTCTGCCGCGTCGAGAAAATACGCTTTCGCGCCGAGCGCGCCGGCGAGATTGGCAACGGTGTCAATGGCTTGCGCGGTTGCGCTGGGCGCGGCGACGACGCAGTACGTCGCGCCTTGAAAGAGCGCGGGGTCTGCCGCGTCAATGCCGCGTCCGTTGATCGGGCGTTGCGTCTTGAGCACCGGGTTGCCGCCAACAAATTGCACGCCCGCCGGCAAGTCGCGCGCCCATTCGAGCGTCGGCATTTTTGTCATCGCCGTGTCGGTGATGATGACGCCCGGTTGCGCGTACTCTTTGAGCGCGGTCAGCGTGTCCTTGATCGCGGCGAGCGGCAGAGCGAGAATAATCATCCCCGCGCCGTTGCACGCGTTGTACAAATTCCACTCGGTCTTGTCTACCGCGCCGCGTTTGACCGCGCGCCCCGCTACGCCGGAATCTTTATCGTGTCCGACAATTTCAATTTCGAGTTTGGCTTGCTTGAGCGCGAGTCCAATCGATCCGCCGATGAGACCCAGCCCAACAATCGTCACGCGTGATTTCGGCATACTCTATCCTCAAAAAATTTCTTGCGCCAAATTTGTCAAACGTGCCAATGAACAAGGCACGTTTGGCAAATTTGGCGCATTGGGCAAGTTTGGACGCGTTACCGCCAACCGCTCGGAGTTAGCGCCTGCCCTTCAAACTTGGCGGTGAGCAGTTGCACATTGCCGCCGGTCTTGTCCATCACATACACATCGAACCGTCCGCCGCGATTGGACATGAACGCAATCCAGTTGCCATCGGGCGACCACGTCGGCGAAAAGTTGTGTCCCTGGTTCGTCAGTTTGCGCGGCGCACTCCCGTCGAACGCATTTCCGACCATGATTTGCTGACTGCCTTCAACCTGCTTGGACACATACGCAAACGTTTTGCCGTCGGGATGCCAAGCGGGCGCGGTGTTCTCGCGCTTGTCGTTCGTGATCTGCATGGGTCCTGTGCCATCCGAGTTCAGGCGCCAAACTTCGGCGCTGCCGGTGAACTTGGAGACGAACAAGAGGTGCGTCTTGCCCCACGCGACGCCGCGCAGAATTTCGCCAGCGCGCTTTTGCGCGTCCGCCGGGCTGGAGGGGAAGAGCCGCTCAAAGGGTCCCCCATCCGTCGGCACTTTGTAAATGAACTGCGAGCCGTAATCCACGCCACCCTTGTCCATGCCGATGTACGCGACGTACTTGCCATCGGGCGAAAAGGTGGGGCTGGAAACGCCTTGGTGGCTTGCCAGGTCAAGCGTGATTTCGGAATTGGTCGGATGCGTGATCCGCAAAATGTTCTTTTCGTTTGAGGGCGCAAACACATAGACGACGCGCGCGCTGGTCGGCGACATGGCGAACGGCGCGGCATTGGTGCTTTGCGCGAGATCGAAGGGGAATGCGCCGATCACGCGATTCGCGGCGTAATTGCGCGGCTCGATGACGAGCGTGCTCAAGACGTAGGTGTTTTGCGCGTTGTCAAACGCCACAAAGCCGATGCTTCCGCGCGCGGGCGGAAACGATTGGGTTGGTGTGGCGGTAGGCGCTTTGGTCGCCGCCGCAACCGCACTGCGTGTGGGCGTCGCCGGCGGCGCAACCGCGACAACCGGCAACTGCTCCACCGAGCCAGTCACTTTGACAAAGGCGCTGGCGACCCAAGCCGGCTTGGCAGGATCAGGAAACGCGATCTGAAACCACTTGCCGTCTTCGCTTTTGCCGAGAATGACGGCGCTCGTGTTCACCGGCATTTTGCCGGCAATGGCGAACTGGGTGCCGGGACCTTGCCGCGCATTCGTCTCTTGCGTGGCGGTCGCCTGCGCGGGCACAGGGGTCGGCGTGGGTGGCACCGGCGTCGGCGAGGGCGGCAACGGCGTGGGCGTGGGGGGTAAAGGCGTGTTAGTCGGCGGCACAGTTGGGCTTGCCGCAACGGTGGGTTTGGGTGTTGGCGTGGGCGTGGGAATTGAGCCGCACGCGGTCAGCACAAACACCAATAGCATGAACGCGACGCAAAACGAAACTTGTCGCACAGACATTCTTAAACCTCCTGAATGGAACGGCACGCCGTTGTGCAATCGGAAATGGGATTCGAGTCAAGCGCCGGCAAAAACCAGCAGATACTCCAGGAAAGCGATCGGGCGTGTCATAATCGCTCCCAAAACGCTACTCCCCGCAAACATCAACAGAAACAAGATGAAAAATCCGTACGGGCGAATGATCTCGATTTGTTCGGCGAGCGCGGGCGGCAAGATACCCTGCAAAACGGCAAACCCATCCAGTGGGGGCACCGGGATCAAGTTGAAAATGCTGAGCATCAAGTTGTACGAAATCATGCCGATCAACACTTGATACAAAACGACGACGGGTGCAGTCGAGTCCGCCCAAAAGAGCAATTCGTACGCGCTCGTCTGCAAAGCGATTGGAATCAGGCGCGCCGGAATTGCCAGCAACGCCGCAAACAAAATGTTGGAAATGGGACCCGCGACGGCGATCAGCGCGCCGCCCGTGCGCGGGTTGCCGCGCAACGCATACGGATTGTACTCGACCGGTCTGCCCCAGCCGAACCCGGCAACGGCAAACATCAACGACCCCATCGGGTCGAGATGCGCGGCGGGCGCAAGCGTCAACCGCCCTTGGCGGCGCGGCAACGGATCGCCCAGCCAGGTTGCCGCGAGCGCGTGAGCGAATTCGTGAACGGTGATGCCAAAGACGAGCGCGAGCAACAAGGCGAGCAGATCAACCGGCGAGATATTACCCGTCAGCAAATTATAAATCATAAACCCTCCGCCTTTTGAGCAAGCGGCATTATACCACAAAACAAGGAATTGTCTAAGCACTTTTGCACGGGCAATAAAAAACGCGCCGAGCGCCAGCGCAACCGCGTGCTCACCGCGTCAAATCTACGACAAGCAGATCGAGCGCCAGTGCGGGATCGGCGCGGCTAGTCTTGATCGTCAGATCCGTGTCGAGCAAGCGATCATAGATCACCGTCAGTTGCGCCGGCGAAAACGC
>CAIKBD010000386.1 GCA_903825565.1 uncultured Anaerolineales bacterium
ACTGGCACACCTACCTGGGAAACTGGCTACCCTACCAACTCGCGGTGAAGGATGCCGAGGGCTTGATCCGTTTGATGGATCGGAACAGCATTGCCGTTGCGTTCGTCTCCAACGTCGAAGGCTTGTTCTCATCCGATCCGGCAACCACGAATGAACGTTTGGCGCACTGGGTTGCCGAATATCACACGCGTTTGTTGCCGGTCGGGACGATCAACCCGGCGTTGCGAACCTGGCGCGCGGATGCGTTGGACAGCATCGCGCGTTTGCGGCTCGCCGGCATTCGCCTGCATCCAGCGTATCACGGTTATGCGCTTGACTCGGATCAAGTCATTGCGCTTGCGGATTTGTTAGCCGAACACCGCTTGCCGCTTTTCCTGGCAACGTTTGTGGATGAAGAACGTTTTCAACATCCAGCGATGCGCGCGCCAGCGATCCCAATGGCGCGCATCATCGAACTGATTCGCCGCGCGCCGCAGACAACCATCGTGCTCAACAATCTTTTTCCCGAAGAAGCCGAGTTGCTTTTGCAGGAATCCGCTTTGCCACTGGAGAACATCGCGATGGATATTACAGCGATGGATAAACCGTTTAATGGATTACAACGCATCTTGACTCGTTTTGGCAGTGCCCACCTGGTGTATGGCAGTCAAATGCCGTTTCTGTATCCCGAAGCCACGCTCGCCCTGGTTCGCGCGAATGGTTTTGCCGAAACAGATGTAAATGCGATCTTGGAAAACAATTGGCGCAATTATCCAACGCTTGCCCAATTGATCGAGCGATAAAAAATGATCACGCAAAAACGGAAATTGAATTTCGACCAGTCGTTCGCCCTGGCATCTCGCGCGCAACAATTCATTCCTGGGATCACGCAAACCGCGAGCAAACGCCCCGAAGCGTTTGCGCCCGGCGCATTTCCCGATTTCATCGAGCGCGCCCAAGGTTCGCGCGTGTGGGACGTGGATGGAAACGCATACATTGATTTCTTGATGGCGTGCGGTCCCGTGACCTTGGGCTATTGCTTTCCCGAAGTAGATCGCGCGATCCAAACGCAATTGACGCGGGGAATTATTTTTTCACGTCCCGGCGCGCTGGAAGGACAAGTCGCAGAGATGCTCGCCGAGATCGTGCCGAGCGCGGAAATGACGCGCTTTTTCAAAGGGGGCGCGGAAGCCAACTCGGCGGCGTTGCGGCTGGCGCGCGCGTTTACCGGGCGCACGCGCGTCGCAAGTTGCGGCTATCGGGGTTGGCACGATCAATGGGCGGTTGCGCACACGCCGCGCGGCATTCCGTCTTGCCTCGCCGAGTTGATCCAGGAATTCAAATACAACGATCTGCAATCGCTGGAAGCGTTGCTGGAAAATGAGCCGCGCCAATTCGCCGCTGTCATTATTGACCCCGTCTCGGCGGAAGCGCCGCAGGAAAATTTCTTGCGCGGCGTTCAAGCGCTCGCGCACAAACACGGCGCGCTACTCATCTTCGACGAAATCGTAACCGGTTTTCGACTCGCGCCGGGCGGGGCGCAAGAATATTTCGGCGTGACACCCGATCTCGCGGTCTTTGCCAAGGGGATTGCGAATGGAATGCCGCTCGCCGCCGTCGTGGGTCGCCGCGACGTGCTGCAAATGGCGACCCAGGTTTTTATGACGCTGACGTATGGCGACGAGCAACTATCGCTGGCGGCGGCGCGCGCCACGTTGAATGTCTTGCGGACCCAAGATGTGTGCGGACACATTTGGCGCGCGGGGCGGCG
>CAIKBD010000387.1 GCA_903825565.1 uncultured Anaerolineales bacterium
CGCTCGTACTCGGCGCCGGGTGCGATGCTGCCGTGCGGCTCGCGCCCCTTCAGGTTGATATGCACTTCGCCGATGTAGCCGATGGAATACGCGCGCGTGCGCGCCCAGTCCACGTCCGCAAACGAAAGAAAAAATCGCTTGAGCAGACCGCGCCCGCCGCGCCGCTTGTCGAGCGTGCGGCGCAATTTGCCGAGTCCCAGCGCGAGCAACATGTTATACACGGCGCGCGGCGTCAGTCCCGCCTGAAATGCCGCGCGCTTGAGTTGTGATCCCAGGTTCGGCTTGAAACGCAAATAGCCGCGTTGCGCTAAATAGTTGTTGACGTAGAGAAAATTGCGAACGGGCCCATGCCCGTGATCGCTCATCACCAAGATCGAAATCGGATCGGGAATGTTAGACAACAGCCGTGCGAGCAACGCGTCAACGTGCTGGTACAGGGCGAGGATGCCGTCGCGGAGGAGCGTGTTGTCAAACGCCGCCACGCGCGTCTGCGCTTCCGCCGGGTCGTGCTCGTGGTGCGACGCGTCATACGCCGCCCACAAACCATGCGCGACCGTGTCCGTTTCGGGAAAGACGAGCATGAAAAAATCCCAGGGGTATTTTTGCGTCAAGTATTCCGCCGCCTTGACGCGTTGCGTTGCCGAATGTTTGAGCGCGTCCAGAAAAATCTCACCGCGCCCCTTTGAGTACACCTCGTCCGAGTAAACGACGTACTCGCCAATCGCGGCTTGCAATTCCGCCGCCAGTTCTTTCGGGTGAGTATAGTTTTCCGCGTGGCGCGGCGTCAACATGCCGGTGATGAGCGCGCCGTTGACCGGCTGAGGGGGCCAGGTGACTGGCACGTTCATCACGATCACCTTGCCGCCGGCATCGCCGATCAAATCCCACACCGCTTTGCCGTCGCGGTCGCGCGCCGAGACCGGCGCAAGATCGTACGAATTTTCACGGCGCTGCATAAAATCGAACAAGCCGTGCGCGCCGGGATTTTTGCCGGTCATGAATGACGACCATGCCGACGCCGTGACCGGCGGCACCGTCGAACGCAATTCGCTGAACGCGCCGGTCGCCATCAATTTTTGGAAGGTGGGCAATTTGCCTTGCGCCACGAATGGTTTGATCAGATCGAACGTTGCGCCGTCAAGACCAATGACAATTATTTTTTGCACGGATTTCTCCAAACAGGCGCGGGGACCAATGATCCCCGCTTGACGAGTAGATGCCAACAAATCGGCTGAATCGCCATAGCCCGCCCGGGATTCGAACCCGGAACCGACGCCTTATAAGAGCGGCGCTCTAACCGTTGAGCTAGCGGGCTTGGGAGTCTTATGCTTTGGCAGTCGCTATCGGTTTGTTTGTTTGCGTTTCGTTTGGACTGCCCATGAAAAACGCTTTGTAAATATCGCCGGTGTAGATCGCGTTGGGTTTGGCTTCGCACCCCGCCCAGCATCCCGGACATTTGCGAACGACCTCGCGCTGTTGGCGCGTTTTGTCGCCGAACCAGACCTGTTCGAGCGTTTGGGTGCGGAGATTGCCGACGACCGTCGGATAGTACACGCACGTCATCACATCGCCGTTCGGCATCAGGCGCATGTGGTTGTGCAGTTCGATGCACGCCGGTTTGGGCGTTTCGACGTTGTGTAACAAACGACTTCGCAAGCCGCGCAAGTAATAGCGTTGCACGAGCCATTCGGGAATGTCGTGAATGCCGTCGCGCCGGTCGAGTTGCTCGAAAATATAGTTCAGTTGATCCGGCGTAAAGTTGGACAGGGAGACCGACTTCATATCGGGCACGTCTTTTTCCTTGTCTGTGTTGATGCGGTACAACGTATAATGATCCGTCGCAATCGCGTAATGCACATTCACGCCGAGTTTTGCCATTTCGGCGCGCAACGGCTCGATGTGATCCCAGTTGCGATCCGTGATCGTTTGATTGACACCAACGTAAAATCCGTACTTTTCGCGCAGTTCGACCAAACCGCGTAGCGTCCGTAGCGCCTTGTCATACAAACCGCGATAGCCGCGAATTTCGTCGTGCCGCGCGCCCACCGCGTCAATCGAAAGTTTGAGGTGTAATTTTTTCGAGCCGATGGCTCGTGCGTACTCGAGCACGCGTTCGGTCATCACCCCGGCGGTCGTCACATGCAATACCGCTGGATTCGTCTCTTCGAGGATCGCGCGCGAAATGTCGGCGAGGTCGCGGCGCAAGAACGGCTCGCCGCCGGTGATGCGGAGCGAATCGAGTCGCGGAATCTGTTTGAACACCTGACGAATTTGCGCGACGGTCATATCATCGTGATCGGTTTTCTTCCACACGTCGCACATAAAGCACCGCAAGTTGCAGCGCCATGTCACAATAAACGTGCACATGTTCGGCAATTCCACTCTGCCGATTTTATTATTCACCACCGCCTTGGCGATGTTCAGATAAGTTGCTAATGCCATTGATCTCTCCGAACTATTCTGGGCTGAATCGCCGGTAATAGAGCACGACTAATCCCGGCAGGCAAACCCGTCTAGAATTTGAGATGGAGCGCCGTCAGCACGATAACGATCAGCGGCGCGATGAAAATCGCGGGCAACAAATTGCCCACGCGCACTTGTTTCAAGTCGAGCAAGATCAAGCCAATGCCCATAATCAGCACGCCGCCGGTCGCCGTCATTTCAATTACCCAGGGCGTTTCGCGCGTCACCGCACCCAGCGCGCCGCCGAGCCACATCGCCGCGAGACTGATACTCCCTTGCGCAACCAAAATTGTGAGCGCGGAAAACGCCACACCGATGCCAAGTGTCGAAGCGAATGCTAAACCGGCAAAACCATCGAGCGTGGATTTGATCGCGAGCAAGTTGTAATCGCCGACCAAACCATCTTGGATCGAACCTAGGATCGTCATCGGACCCACGCAAAAGACGAGCGACGCCGTGACAAAGCCGCGCGTGAATGTGCCGGCATTGCCGCCGCGATCAAAGCGCGCTTCGAGTATTTTGCCCAGCGCGTCGAGCCGCTTTTGAATGTCCAGCCACTCGCCGAGGACGCCGCCAAACAAAATACTGCCCAACACGATCAACACGTTGCGCGTGCCTAGCGCCATTTGGATGCCGATGGTCAACGTCATCAAGCCCAGCCCATTCATCACGGTTTCACGCATTCGGGCGGGCAAACGCGCGCCCAGCGCCGCGCCCAGTGCGCCGCCGAGGATAACAGTGAGAACATTGAGAATTGTTCCAGTCATAACCATTTCCGATTTTCGCAAACCCTGTTACAAAGAGAGTACCTGCGGCTAGGGTTTGAGAATTCCAACGACGGGAAATTTGGCGAACACGCGGTCGCCGTGCGGCGAACCGGCAAGTTCGTGCGTCAAGTCTTGACCCGGAAAATGCAAATTGCGGTGCATTCCGCCGCGCCAGTGCGGACTCGCCGTTACATCATAGACCAAACCCTGGTACGCCACGTACACCGGGTTCTTGCGCGAGCCGTCATATTTTTTCAGTTCTTGTTCGGTGAAGATTTTTTCCATAGTGTTTCAAACGCTGTTGCGCGCCGCATCCAACGTGCGACAAATTTCGTCGCGCGCGTCGGCATTTAACTCGGCATATGCGCGCACCATTCCGTAGCACCCGGCGAGCATCATGTCTCCGTACGGCGTTGCAAAATAGGGGCGATAGCGCGAGCGCGCAAGAATCTCACGGCGAGGTCCCACGACGGCGAGTAGGTTGAGCGCTTGGGGATGTGCATCTAACAACGCCGCGCCATGCCCGTTCGAGTAAAACACCGCGTCGTTCGTCAGCGTGCCCTCGGCAAGTTGCGCGAGAAACGTTTCGAGTTGCTCGGGCTTGAGTTCGCCGGTGTGATGTTCGAAAACACCGGTGATCGCACCAGCGGTGAAGCGAAATGCCAGCGTGTGAAAGTTGCCGACGTTGGCGACAATCGCATTGGGATGCGCGCGCACCTGATCATCTTCGCACGCGCCGAGGATCGCGGCGGGCGCGGTGTCCATCACGAGCAACGGCGCATCCGCCGGCAGTGAATCGGCGACGGCGCGCATCCGCGTCAGGCGCGGTGGGATCTGCTCGCGCATAAATGCGAACGTGGCAAGGTGGTTGCGCGCGCGCAAGCGTTCGGCGAGAAATTCAAAGCGGAACAAGCGGTCGGAATAATTTGCCGGCGCGTTGCCGTGATCGAACACGGCAATTGCCAGTGCATCCCAGTGTAACGCGACGCCGAATGCGTTGAACGCGCGCCGTACTGCGTCGAGATTTACATCGCGCATCTCGACGCGACATACGCGCGCCGAGGATAAGCGTTGCGCTTCGTCCTCGCTGACCAGCGTGATGCCGGACGCCGCAACGCGTTCTAATTCGTCATTAAAACTTTTTGCCGCGCTTGGTGTAGCAAACACGCGGTAGCCGGCGCGCAAGTGATCGTCCGCCGCCCAACTGCTGGGTCCGCCGCCCATAATCGTGCCGGTCAACAGCACGTCTTCGCCGCGCGCCGTCGCCGCGCGAATCTGTTGCGCGACCAACGCTGTCGGCGAGGGCATAATCATCTGCAAACAATTTTCAACCTGGGTTGTCGTGTCGAACAACAAAATATCTTGTGTGCCCGTGCCCACGTCTATCGCCAGAATTTTCATAAACTGTCCTAATCGTCCGCCGCGACGTTCACCGCGCCGCGATTTAGAAATGCATGTGCCTGCCGCAAGATTGCGCGCCCGCCTTCATAGTCCAACCGCGCGAGGGCTTGCTCAAACGGTAACCATACCAACGCGGTGTGCTCCCAGGACAGCCGTGCGTTGCGATCCTGGGTCTCGGCAAGAAAATAAACCGACTGCTTTTGCACCGGCTCGCCGCGCCGTAAAAACACATAAGTATCCACTTGCCGAAAGCCGGCGAGTAGCGTCACCGTCAAGCCAGATTCCTCCCGCACTTCGCGCCGCGCCGCCGTGTGTTCGTCTTCGCCCGGCTCGATGTGCCCTTTGGGAAACCCCCAATAGGAAGCGAGCAGCAACAAGTATTCGATTTGTGTGCCGCGATAAAACACGACTGCGCCAGCCGATTTCTCGATGGTCATCCGGTTTTCGCCTCGACCAATTCAACCGTTGGGAACTCGCGCAGGATCGGCGCGTTGCTAGCCGCCAGCGCATCGGCGACGCGTTGGCGCGCGGGTTGCGTCATCGGCACGGGTAACTGCGTCGGCGCGAAAAAACGCGCCTCGGAAATCTCGCCGCCGTCTACGCGCAATTCGCCACCGACAACTTGGCAGAGAAATTGAAAGCCGAGCGAATTGAGTGTGGTAATGTGATAGATGCTGATCAAGCGGACCACGCGCACGTCGAGATCCGTTTCCTCTTTCACCTCGCGCACCACCGCCGTCCAGGGCGCTTCATCGGCTTCGACCTTGCCACCAGGCCAGGCCCACTTGTTCCCCTTGTACGTTTGATGCACGAGCAATACCCGCCCCTGCTCGTCGAAAATTGTTGCCACCGCGCCTACATCTTTCATCGCTCCCCTCGCTCGAATGGTGCGCCGATTATATCTTAAAGTGGCTTGCGAGACAAGTAAACCGCTCGCCGCTTGAAGACGGGGCGCGCATCGAGCGGGAGGTAATTTCTGTAAAAAAATTTATACTTATTGACAAAGCCCCTCCCCGCACGTATAATGCGAGCTATGACAAAGACGCGGCAGATCATTCTGGAATTGCTCAACCGTCAAGGTTCCTTGACGCTGGAGGCGATTGCGCGTGCGGCGAAACACACACCGATGGCAATGCGCTACCACCTCGCACAGATGATTGCCGAGGGCTTGCTCGTCACGACGCACGCCGAGCCGCGCGCGCTCGTCGGGCGGCCCCAACTCCTCTACACGTTGGCGGACGATGCGCACGAACAACTGCCGAAGCAATATGGTTGGCTGGCGGAACAATTGCTGACGGAAATCGAGCGCACTTGCGGCGCGAAGGAAACCCGCGCGCTGTTGCGCCACATTGGTCGCCAAAGCGCCGTTAGTGCGCCGCCGCTCCGGCGCGGCGCGCGCATCGAATCGCGCTTGAGCCACGTTGTGGATTTACTGATCGCGCGCGGGTTCGTCGCGCAGTGGAGCAAAAACGATCTCGGCTGGCAATTGGATGTCCGCAATTGTCCGTACCGCCAGGTCGCGCGTCAACACGCCGCCGTTTGTGAAATAGACCTGGCGTTTATCGGCGAATTGCTCGCCGCGCCGATGAAGATGACGCACTGTATCGGCAAAGGCGATGCGGGGTGTCAGTTCCTCATCAAACCGCCGAGCGCCTCACGAAAGATCGGATGAACGATTCCTACGGACGCACGATTCATTATTTGCGAATTTCCTTGACGGATCGCTGCAACTTGCGTTGTGTCTATTGTATGCCGGCGGACGCGCGCTTTGCGCCGTCCGCGCATTTGTTGAGCGACGCCGAACTGGTGCGCCTCGTGCGCCTGGCGGCAAGCGTTGGGTTTGATCGCGTGCGGCTGACAGGTGGCGAACCGACGGTACACCCGCGCCTCGTTCAATTGGTCGGTGCAATGGCGCAAATTCCTGGGATGCAGGAAATTGCGCTGACCACCAACGCGCTCCAATTGGAGAAACTCGCCGAGCCACTTGCGCGCGCCGGCTTGAAACGCGTCAACATCAGTCTCGATTCGCTTGATGCCGAACGGTTTGCGCGCATGACGCGCGGCGGCAATCTAGACCAGGTATGGCGCGGCATTCTCGCCGCCGAACGCGCTGGGCTGACGCCGATCAAACTCAACGCGGTGATCGTGCGTGGCTACAATGAAAACGATCTTGCGGACTTGGCGCGGCTCACGCTCGAACACGCGTGGGCAATGCGCTTTATCGAAATGATGCCGCTCGGCAGCATCGCTGATTTTCAAATGGATGCGGTCGTGCCAGTCGCCGAAATGCGCGCGCGGATCGAAGCCACGCTCGGCGCGTTGGAGCCGCTCGCCTGGGACGGACACGATCCTGCACGCATGTACCGATTGCGTGGCGGGCGCGGGACGTTGGGTTTCATCAGTTCGGTCACTGAACCGTTTTGCGCTGGGTGCGAACGGATGCGGTTGAGCGCGGACGGCAAATTACGCTTGTGCCTCCTGCGCGATGCCGAAGTGGATTTGCTGACGCCGCTCCGCGCTGGCGCGACCGACGCCGAACTCGGCGCGCTGATCGCAGATGGCATCCGCGCTAAACCCTGGGGACACGGCTTGGCGCAACGCGAAATCGCCGGGTCGCGGATCATGTCACAGATTGGCGGTTGATATTTCGCGCGATTCTTGGTATAATCGCGCCCGTTGTTTCTAAATTCAAAGCGAGGAGAAGAAATGAATATGCAAACAAATCCAGTTGCAACGGCTGAAGCCGTCACCCTGAAACCGTTGGTGACGCTGACGCCCATCGCCGCGCAAAAATTGCAGGGCTTGATCGCCGACAAGAATTTGACCGGCTATGGCTTGCGCGTGTTCGTCGCGGGCGGCGGCTGTTCCGGGATGCAATACGGCATGGCGTTCGAGAATACGTCGGAGAGCGGCGATTTCGTTTTCGAGTCGCAAGGCATGCGCGTGTATCTCGACAGTTCGAGCGCGATGTATTTGGAAGGCGCGACGGTGGATTATATCGAAAGCGAAACTAGCGCGGGCTTTCGCATTGACAATCCGAACCAAGCCAGCGGGTGCAGTTGCAGTTCGAACGAATCTGCCGGTTGTGGTGGCGGCGGTTGCAGTTGCGAACACTAGCGCGAAAGATCGATGCAAAAAAAGACGAGCGGCAGAATTGCCCCTCGTCTTTTTTTGCGTTGCGCGAACCGTGCTCTACTTTTTCGTCGCCTTGATCGCTTCAATTTGCGCTTGCCGCGCATAATCGAGCGAGAGACCTAAAACGCGTGCCGCTTCTTGCGGGCTGTGAAAGCCGGTGCTGTTTTCCGCCGCGACAAAATCCCAGTAGAACGCCGCCTTACGTTGAAAGCCGCGCGCTTTGGTCAGATCGTTGTCCCCCGCGCCGGATTTGATCGCGCCGACAATCGCGTCAATCGCATCCACCTGTGCCGCTTCGGACGCGCGCAGGAGCATCGTCGTTTTCTTTTGAATGTCGAGCACGCGCTGTTTCATTTCCTCTTCGCTGGCGCGATGGCATGGCAAGCACGCCTTGTCAATGTTTACGAGCGGGCTGCGAATCCAATGATCGGAAACCTTGATCGCGCCCTCGCGCATGTACGGCATATGGCAATCGGCGCACGAAACGCCCGCGCGATAATGAATGCCCGTCGTGAACATTTCGTATTCGGGATGTTGCACTTTGAGCATGGACGCGCCGGTTTCTTTATGCACCCAATCGCGGAACCCGTACGTGTCGTAATGTTTTTCCATCTCTTCGACGGCGGTGCCGTTGCTCCACGGGAATGTGAGCAGTTTGTCGTCGCCCTTGAAATAATATTCGACGTGGCACTGCGCGCAGACGAGCGTTCGCATTTCCTGCCGCGATGCCTGCGTCCAATCAATGCCGCGCTCTTTCAGCGCGTTGATCAACCCCGGACGCGTGAGCCGCAAGTTCATCGTTTGTGGATCGTGGCAATCGGCGCACGAAGAACCCAGGTGCAATTTGTCCGCCAAGTCTTTGTACGGCGTTTTGTTGAAAGCGACCCAGCCCATTTGCGCGATCAACTGCGGCGTTTCCGCGGCGTGGCAGTTGGCGCACGCGCCCGGTTGCGCGGCGGCTTGCTGGCGTTTCGTTTCTTTTTGATCGATCAGCGCGTAATAATGTCCGCGCTCTTCTTTATAATCCACGCTGAACGGCATCGCCGACCAAATGCGTTTCAGCGCGGGAAATTTTTCCAATTTGTCGTACGGTGCCGCGCCGCCGAAGGGTGTGCTGATCTTGTCGTCCTTGGTCTTGCTGAACGAATCGTACTCGCGCGGGAAATTTTTGCCCCACACAGCCGGGTCCAACTCTGTGTCGGCGATTTGTACGATCTTGAGCGGATACTGGGTTGCTTCCGTCTTGCGCCCCTGCACGCTCACCAACAAGAGCGCCAAACCCCACATGACCACCGCGCCCACGATGAACGCGATGACGAGCCAAACAAAATTCCGAGCGGATGAAGCCATACGATACCTCCTGTCAAGGGTGTGATTTGTAAGCGATTACTTGCCGTGACCGACACCGGTATGACATGTCAAGCAGTCGGTGCCCTCGGCTTGATCATCGTGCACGATCAGCGAAACGAGTTCGCCGTGACACGCGACGCAATTTTCTTGCGCGATGGCGCGATTGAGCGGCGTGATGCGGATCGTTGCGGGAAAATCGTTGAGTGTGAACGCCTTGCTGTGATTCCAACCGTTCAAGCCCTTGATGACATACTTGGCGACGAGGGACGTGTGCGGGGTGTGACAATCGTTGCATCCTGCGACGTGATGGTGCGCGCCGCGATTCCAACTGTCGTACACGTCGCGCATCACATGACAGTTGCTACACGCTTTGGGATCATCGGAAAAGTAGGACAACCCTTCGGCATACGAAAACGTAAAGCCACCCAAGCCGACGATGCCACCGCCAAGACTGAACAGCACAAGCCAGCTCCACAATGGGAGCGCGGCAAAAAACGATCCCCGTTTACCACCTGGCGAATGAAATGTCATGCGCTCGCTCCTTGAAAAAATTCGAGATAAAAAACACTCTCCGTCAGAGCCGTGTGCCCGACGTGAGAGTGCGACATCACACCGAAAATAGAATTGATTGCGCAAGCGTGGCGCGGTAGCATTAAGGATTGTAGCGTAAATGGATGGAAAAGGCAATGACAAAAGTCATCCAGCGGCGCGGGGAGGCGCGGGCTGAAATTCTGCATCGGTGGGCTGTGCCAAGTGCGCCGCGTATTCGTCGAGCAGACGTTCGAACGCGCTGACCTCTTCGCACAGCATCAACGCGTGGCGCAACGCCGCCGAACCATACGCGCCCTGCACATAGCGGTACGCGTGCTTGCGAAACAAGACCAAGCCGAGCCGCGTGCCGTAAAAATCGAGATTGAGCGCAAGATGCCGACGCATCAGCGCCAGTTTTGCTAACGGCGCGACCGCGTCGCGATCCTGCCGCGCGAAAATCCAGGGATTGCCAATCGCGCCGCGTCCGATCATCACGCCGTCGCACCCTGTTTGCGTTTTCATCCGTTCGATGTCGGCAACCGTTTTCACGTCGCCATTGCCGAGCACCGGAATTTTCACCGCTTGCTTGATTTCTGCAATCGCGTTCCAATCGGCGACGCCGGTATAGCCCTGCGCTTTGGTGCGCGCGTGCACGGCGATCAAACTCGCGCCATGCTCTGCCAGCGCACGCGCCACTTCCAAGTAGTTGCGCGTGCGTTCGTCCCAGCCCAAGCGAATTTTGGCGGTGACCGGCACGCGCAGTTCACGCGTCAGCCGCGCGAACAACCGCGCAATTTTAGCGGGATCGCGCAACATGCCGGACCCCGCGCCGCGTTCGGCGATTTTGCGAACGTAGCATCCCATGTTAATGTCAATCACGTCCGGTTGAAATTCTTGCAAGCGCGTCGCTACCTGGACGAGTCGTTCTTCGTTGTGGCCGTAAATTTGAAAGACGACCGGACGTTCGCGCGGATCATATTTGAGTTTGCGCCATGTCACGGCATCGTTCTCGCCGTTCAAGCTCAAACTTTCCACGTTCATAAATTCGGTGTATGCCATTGCCGATCCCAGTTCCCGCGTGAGCGAACGAAACGGGAGATCGGAATAGCCATCCATCGGCGAGAGAATCACATCGCCGAATACGGGCACGTCACGCACGTAAAATTTCGGAGCGGCGTTAATTTCCATCGGGCGCGATTATACCACGCTCGCCGCAATTCACCCAATCGGAAAAAAATTCCCAGACCCCGATTGACGAACGCCCCAAATAGTGCTAAACTACGCTCAACCTGAAACGAGTTCCGCCATCACGTCGCGCAGTTGTCTGCCCACGGCCGGGGCGGGCGTTTTCAAAAATCCAAAGGAGCAGAAATGGAATCGAAATTGTACGTCGGCAACTTGCCGTACTCCACCACCGAAGAGGATTTGCGGCAACTCTTCGCCCAAGCCGGTGAAGTGAAAGCGGTAATGCTGATCAACGACCCGGGTACCCAGCGGTCAAAAGGGTTTGGCTTTGTCGAGATGGCAACTTCGGCGGATGCGGACAAAGCTATTCAAATGTTCAACGAGTACGACATGGGTGGACGGCGGCTCAAGGTGGATCGCGCTCGGCCGCGCGAGGAACGCGGCGGCGGCGGTATGCGCGGCGGGGGCGGCGGCTTTGGCGGCGGTGAACGACGCGGCGGCGGTGGACGCGGCAATCGCGGCGGTGAACGGCGCGGCGGCGGCGGCGGCAATCGCGGCGGACAATACTAGAGATTCGAACTGGAAGGTTGCACAACCTTCCAGTTTTTTTTGAGTACCCCAGTCCTATTGGCAAATGTTGCCATCCCCCGTACAATGTCGGCGGATTGCTGGTCTGACCAGAGAACCGCTGAATGAGACCTATGAAAATTGTCCCGATCCCGCGTCACACCCTCGCACGCTCCGTTGCCGAGCAATTGCTGAACTTGATCACCGCGGGCGCGCTGAAACCCGGCGCCCGGATGCCGTCCGAGCGTGCATTGATGGATCAACTTCAAGTCGCGCGTTCGACCGTGCGCGAAGCATTGCAAATCCTCGCCGCTTCGCGGATTATCGAGATTCGCCCCGGTGTGGGCGCGTTCGTCCGCACGCACCCGCGCACCCGGTTGCCGGCGGCGCGCACGGCTCGGCAAGCCCAGCGCGCCGGGCGATCCACCGCACCGCATCACGCGTCCATCGCCCCCGTTGCCCCCGTCGCCGTCGCCAAGCCCGCGCCGGACGAACCGATCCGCGTGCCCGATCTCAAACGCGACCGACTCGCTACCTTTGAATTTATTTCCTGGTGGGAACGCGCGCGCGTTCAAGCCGCGCGCGTGATGGTTGTCGGGGCGGGCGCGCTCGGCAACGAGGCGCTCAAGAACCTTGCGCTGATGGGCATCGGCAATTTGTGCATCGTGGATTTCGACACGATTGAAGCCGCCAACCTCAGCCGCTCGGTCTTGTTTCGCGCGGAAGACGGCGGCGAAAAAAAATCGCTCGTCGCCGCGCGCCGCGCCAAAGAACTCAATCCCGATGTGCGGGTGCAATATTTTCACGGCGATGTCAATACTCAGATCGGTTTGGGCGTGTTTCGCCGAATGGATGTGATCATCGGTTGCCTGGACAACCGCGAAGCCCGGCTCGCGATCAATCGGTTCGCGTATCGCATGAATAAACCCTGGGTAGACGGCGCGATCCAAGAGTTGTTCGGACTCGTGCGCGTGTTCGTGCCCGGGCAAGGCGCGTGTTACGAGTGCACGTTGACCGAGCAAGCCCGCCGCGAAATTGCGTTGCGCTATTCCTGCCCGCTCCTCGCTCGGCAAAATATTTTACTGGGCAAAGTGCCCACCACGCCGACGATCTCTTCCATCATCGCCGGATTGCAAACCCAGGACGCGTTGAAACTGTTGCACGGTTTGCCCGTTCAGCCGGGACACGTCACGCACATTAACGGGCTCACGAACGATTTTCACACGACTGCCTACACGCCGGACGAAAATTGCGCGAGCCATTGGGTGTACGACGAGGTGCGCGAACTTGCCGACTGCCAAGCCGCAACCACGACCGGCGCAGACTTGTTGCAGATCGCGCGCGCGGAACTGGGCGATGCCGCCGTGATCGAACTCGATCAAGAGATCGTCACCCACCTCGATTGTCCCCATTGCGGCACGACAACCCAAGTGTTCCAACCCATTTCCCAAGTCACTCACACCGACGGGCAATGTCCGGGCTGCGGCGAATTGCGCCAAGTGAAAATGGCGCATCTCATCACCGGCGCGGAGCCGTTTATGGATCGCTCGCTCAGTACGCTGGGTGTGCCGCCGTTGCACATTTTGCGCGCGCGCAACGCGGATGAATATCGTTTTTATGAATTGACCGGCGATCTCGCCGCGACTTTGCACTGGTCCCATTTTGAGGATGCCGCACGCGTGCATGTGCATCCGCGCCCAGCGATCACGCTCGGCCAAGTGGTTGAGACTCCGGTGGAAAAGCCGCGCCCCCGCATCGTCGTGCATTGAGCGCAGAGTGAACCGCGATGAACACGGAGCATAGATTCGATTGGCGACTGGGTATCGGCTTGACGGTGGGCGCACTCCTGGGTTTCGCGTGGGGCGTCCTGCTCGGTTTCTTCCAGGTGCGCGTGAATGTCGCGTTCGCTGGTTGGCTTGCAGGTGGAATCGGCGTGCCCGTCACGTTCCTTGGCAGTTTCAGTATCGGCTGGGTGTTTCAGCGCGTCGCGCCGGAGTGGCACAAGGTGGCGCGCTTGCTCTGCGCGCTGATCGCGGTTGCGCTCGGTTTGCCGGCGGGCATCGCGCTGGGTCTCGTCACCCAACACTGGGACGCCGCCCAAGTTTTCGGCGTTACCGGCGCGCTCGTGTGGAATTGCGAATGGCTTGCCGCCGTGCTGGGGCTTGGCGCTGGGATGTGGTCGGCGTGGACGCAACCGTTCACCCGCGCCCTCGCACGCCGATTGGCGCGGCCGCGTGCGTTCGCGCAAAAACTCGGTGCAGGGGCGCGCCGCCCGGTTGCCGCGGGGTTGGATTTTTTCCAAGCGTTTGGGCGCGCGCTCGCGTGGTTGCCGACCCAGGTTTATCAACGCTGGCAACGTGCGCCGCGCGATGTGCCTGCCGTGCCGCGCGTCAAATTTCAAGCGCCGCACGGCACGCCCCGTGCCGCGAAAGCCAACGCCGGCGCGCCGCGCATCACGCGGGTCGTCGAAGATCGCTGTCCCTATTGTCTCGACGTGATCACACGCAAAGATCCGCGCGGTATTCACACGTGTGCCGTGTGCGGCACGCCGCATCATGCGGACTGTTGGGCGATCACTGGCAAATGCCAGGTGCCGCATCTCAACGTGTAAAGATTGATCGGAGGACTCGTGGCTGATCTAACCGTCACCATCGTTTTGCCGGCGGGCGGCGCGCGCGTCGCCGAAATGCCGGACGATGTGCCGCTGTGCGAACTGTTGCCCGAACTCGTCGCCATTTTGGAGTTGCCCACGCTCGGACCCGATGGTCGCCCGATGGGGTATCGGCTCGATAGCAAGGCGTTGGCACGCGAGTTGCGCGAAACCGAAACGCTCGCCGCCGCGCGTGTGCCGCGCCATGATCGCCTGATGCTCACGGCTGATGTCACCGCCGGCGCGATGCGCGCACTAGTCAACGCCACACCGCGTTTTCGCCGGTTGCAAGCCGACTATCAAAAAATGTGCGAACTGAAAGCGCAGAGTGACTTGATTGATTTCGAGATTGTGGACGCGCAACCTGGGTTTCCGCCGGAAAAATATATCGTCACGTTGCGCTGTCGAAGCATCACCGGCATTGATCCGCGCGGCAACCCCCGCTACGGCGACAAGCACCAAGTCGCCATTTATTTGCACAACGAGTACCCGCAGCGTTGGCCCGCGATGAAATGGTTGACGCCGATTTGGCATCCCAATATCAAAGGCGCGAACGGCAGCATTTGTATTGACGCGGCTTGGTGGACGGCGTCGCGTTCGTTGGATCGTTTGATCGTGATGCTGGGCGAAATGGCGCAGTGGAAAAATTTTCACGACGATGCCGGCAAGCCGCCGTTTCCCTGGGACCTCGACGCGGCGCGGTGGAGCATTCATTATCGCCACACGCACCCGGAATGTTTTCCCACCGATACACGCGAACTCTTGCGCCCCGCGCCGCTCAAACGCACGCGCCGCGCCGCGCCGACGCCCAAGCGCCCGGCGCGCAAGACCACCCAAGTCAAACCACGCATCAAATTGAAATAACCCGAACCGACGCTGGAGGCAATCCATGGCAGAACTGGCAGTCACCTTGATCTTGCCGGCAGGCGGTGCGCGTGCGGCGAATGTACCGGCAGACGTACCGATCCGCATCTTGATGTCCGAACTCACGACCGCGCTCAAACTGCCCACGACGGGACCCGATGGTTTTCCGGTGAGTTATCGTTTGGATAGCAAGGCGCTGGGCCGCGAATTGCGCGAGAGCGAAACCCTCAAGTCTGCGGGCGTGCCGGTGAATGATCGTTTGATGTTGACGGCAGATGTAACCGCCGGCTAGGGCAACTTTGATTTTGCTCCGGCAAACCTGCGAAACCGCTCGCTCCAATGTTTCGCCGCAAGGAACACCGCATGTCATCACGAATCAAACTCGCCGCGCTCACCCCCGCGCCGTTGCTGGACGAACCCATGCCGCTCGAACGTGCGCTCAAATGGATCGCAACCACGGAAACGCGGATCAAACTCGCCGCCGAGATTTTCTTCGCGCAGTCGGCGTATCGCAAATGCGTGGCGCACGCCACGCGCGATCTGGAACACGAAGTGGGCGGCGTGCTCGTCGGCGAAGCGTGCACCGATTCGGCGCGCGGCAAAACGTACATCCGCATCGAAGATATTTTACCCGCGCTCTTCACCGACTCCAGCGAAACGCACGTCACGTTTACCCAAAACACCCTCGTGCATCTCAACAACCAACTGCTCGATCTCTTTCCCGGCAAACGGATGGTTGGCTGGTACCACACCCACCCACGTTTCGGTGTGTTCCTGTCCGGGCATGATGCGTGGATTCAACGCCATTTCTTCAACGATGCCGCGCACGTCGCGCTCGTCATAGACCCGTACTATCACACCGCCGGTTTTTTTGGTTGGCAAGCCAACCAAGTGTTGGATACGGCGCGCTACGTCGGCTTTTACGAGTGGAGCGATCTCAGCGACGAGAGCATCGTCGAGTGGCACAATCCCGCGCCGGTCGTCGCCGACTGGTCGGTGGATGCCAGCGAACGCGGCAGCCGTTGAGCGCGCAAACCTCCCGGTCTCGCCCCAAGCGAACCGGGAATTTTTTTGCGATTGACACTGCCGCCTAACCGTGTATAATTGGTCTAGACCGGTTGTAACCATTGGAGGAGAAATACCTATCCGCCGCTTGAGTTTGCGCTTGATGCCCATCGCTCTGTTGGCGATCCACCTAGCGTGCGCGCCGATTCCATCAGCCGCGCCCCCGGCACGCGAGACCACGGTGGTTTCTGCGCTCGCGCCCGTTGTCACTGCGACGCTTGCCGCGCCCGCCACCACTCTGCCACCGCCGAAAAAAAACGTCACGCTGATTGTGGCGCGCACCGACGATCTCAAGGGTCTCGATCCGCACAAAGCACCCACCGCCGCAACCTGGCGCGCGCTCGAACTGATCTACGACTCGCTCTTTACCTTCGACCAAGACCTCAAGCCGATTGCCAACCTCGCCGAAACGTGGAAATGGTCGGACGACGGCAAAACGTTGAGCGTCACGCTTCGCAAAAATGTCAAATTCCACAACGGCGATCCGTTGACGGCGGACGATGTGAAATTTTCGCTCGAACGCATCCGCGACGAAAAAACCGGCGCGGTGGCGCGGGCGTCGCTCGCCGACATTGACAAACTCGAAACGCCGGACGCGACAACCGTTGTGTTTACGCTCAAACGCGCGAACGCCGCGCTCCCGGCAATTTTGGCAAGCGCGAACACCGCGATCCTGTCCAAGAAGTGGATCGCGGGCGGCGCAGACCCGGCGACCCAGGTTGTCGGCACCGGCGCGTTCAAATTCGTGAGCTGGGAAGCGGGACGCGCACTGGTTTTGGCGGCAAATCCAAATTTTTGGATCGCCGGCTTGCCGCGCATTGATCAACTCGAACTGCGTGTCCTGCCGGACGAAGCGGCAATTTTCGCCGGCTTGACCGCCAAGACGTTCGACGTAGGCATCCTGTCCGATCTCCGCGTCGTCAATCGCGCGAACCCGGCGAACAGCGCGCTCATCGTTACGCGCGCGCCGGCGCTCGGCTTTTACGCGTTGCAACTCAACGCTACGCGGCCAACGTTCGCCGACGTGCGTGTGCGCCAAGCCATCGCCTGCGCGCTGGATCGTCAGGAGATCATTGACGCGGCATTTGCCGGCGAAGGCGTGCTCACCGGCGCGATCACCGTGCCGTTTTATCGCGCGCCGCTGGACGATTTGCCGTGCGTGAAAAAAGATAGTGACAAGGCGAGACAGTTGCTTGCCGACGCCGGCAAAATGAGCGGCGTCAAATTCAAAGCGCTGGTTGTGCGCGACGAATTCGGCGCGCAGATCGCGCAAGCGCAAAACATCCAGGCGCAATTGCGCCGCGTTGGGATCGAGACCGAGATCGAAACGCTCGATCCGAACGCCTACGCCGACCGCTGGTACAAAGGTGATTTCGACGCGGCGATCCTTTTCGCCGGCGGGCATCCCGATCCCGATGTAATGCTCGCGCGCTATTGGCACAGCACGGGCAACTTGAACAAGCTCGCCGCGTACACCCATCCCGAATTGGATCGCTTGCTCGACCAAGCGCGCGCGGCGACGGATCTCGACAAACGCAAAATGCTTTACACGCAAGTTCAAACCAAACTTGCCGAAGCCGCGCCCTGGGTGTGGCTGTCCAGTCCGCACGAATATTGCGCGGCGCAACCGTACGTCAAAAATTTCGCCGCGCTGGCAAATGGCTCGTTGCTCGCCTTGCGCGAAACCTGGGTCGAAAAATAAAATTACCGTGAAAGGAGTTTGGCGAACGAACGGTACTGCGACTTTCGCCCGGTCAGTTCAACCCAACCCATTAACCCGAAGAGGAGAAGAGTGTATGAAACGCATTGCGTTGTTCATCATTGTGCTGGCGCTTTTAGCAATCACCGCGATTGCGTGCGCTACCCCCACCCCCGCTCCTGCGCCGACGGTCAAGCCCCCTGAACCGGTGGTGCAGACCAAGATCGTCGAGCAGACCAAAGTGGTCGAAGCGACGAAAATTGTCGAGCAGACCAAGGTCGTCGAAAAAGTGGTGACCGCAACGCCGCCGCCAACCGCCGCGCCGAAAAAGGGCGGCACGTTGATCGCCGCGCGCGCCGCGGATGCCAAAGGGCTTGACCCGCACAAGCAGACCGCGTTCTCGTCGTTCCGCATGTTGGAAATGATCTACGATCCGCTGTTCACGTTCGACAAGGATTTGAAGGTCGTGCCGAATCTTGCCGAAGCGTGGAAGTGGTCGGAAGACGGCAAAACGCTCACTGTCACGCTCCGCAAAAACGTCAAATTCCACGATGGCGGCGCGATGACTTCGGAGGATGTGAAATTCTCGTTCGAACGCGTCCTCGATGAAAAGACCGGCGCGGCGGCACGTTCGTCGTTCACCGGCATTACGAAGATGGACACGCCCGACGCGAACACCATCGTCTTTACGCTGAGCGCGCCGAACGCCGCACTGCCCGCCGCGATGACGAGTTTGAACGCGGCGATCATCAGCAAAAAGCAAGTGAGCGGCGGCGCAGACCCCGCGAAGGTAGACGTGGGCACCGGCGCGTTTATGATTGACAAATGGGAACCGGATCGCACGTTCACGATGAAAGCCAACAAGGATTTCTGGATCGCCGGTTTGCCGCGCATTGACGCAATCGAATGGCGCACGATCCCGGACGAATCTTCGATTCTCGCCGGCTTACGCGCCAAGACGCTGGATTACGCGATCATCAACGACTCGCGCGTAGCGATTCGCGCCAGCGCCGGCGGTAGTAGCATCGTCATGTCGCGCGCGCCTGCGCTCGCGTACCACGTGTTGCAGTTGAACGCGAGCCGCCCGATCTTTCAAGATGTCAAGGTGCGCCAAGCCATCGCCTGCGCGATTGATCGCCAGGAAGTGCTCGACACCGCTTCGCTCGGCGAAGGCGAAGTGACCTCGCCCGCGACGCCGCCGTACTATCGCGCTAACCTCAACGATCTTTTCTGCTACAAAAAAGACGAAGCCAAAGCCAAACAATTGCTTGCCGATGCCAAAGTCACCGGCTTGAAATTCAAGATTATGGCGGCGGCAGACGAGCCGCCCACGGCCGTCGCCGAAGCGCAAAGCATCCAGGCGCAGTTGAAAAAGATCGGCATTGAATCCGAAATCGAAACGCTCGAGCTTGGCGTGTACGTGGATCGCTGGCTCAAGGGCGATTTCGATGCAACCGTCGCGCTCAACGGCGGCAATCCCGATCCCGAAGTGATGTTCAATCGCTACTGGAACACTACCGGCAACTTGAACAAGGTCGCCGCGTACAACAATCCGGACATTGACAAACTGCTCGAACAAGGGCGCATGATTTCCGATCCCGAAAAGCGAAAACCGATCTACCTCGACATTCAAAAGAAACTTGCCGAAGCCGCGCCCTGGGTGTGGCTGTACGTCGGCTATGAATATCGCGCGATGCAACCGTTCGTCAAGAACTTTACACCGCTCCCGAACGGCTCGCAGATTTACCTGCGCGAAGCCTGGCTCGACAAGTAATTTCAGATTGCGGATTGCAGATTGCAGATTGGACTCGCGCCACTGCAATCTGCAATCTAAAATCAACACTCTGCAATCCGATGCAACGCTATTTAACCCAACGCCTCGTCGCGTTCGTGCCGACGCTGATCGGCATTTCGATCATCGTGTTTCTCGTGATGCGCCTCATTCCCGGCGACGCGATCAACGCGATGATCGGCACAACGTATAAACTCACCGAAGTCCAAGCCGCCGCTTTGCGCGCGTACTTTGGTCTCGACAAATCCTTGCCCGAACAATATTGGATTTGGCTGACCTCCGCCGTGCGCGGCGATTTCGGTTTTTCGGTGCGAAGCGGGCGCGCGGTTTTGCCGGAAATTCTTGCGCGCTTTCCGCTCACGCTCGAACTCGCTGTCCTGGCGATGATCATTGCGCTCGCGATTGGCATTCCGATTGGCGTGCTTGCCGCGGTCAAACGCGATTCGACCCTCGACATCGCCGGGCGTTTATTCGCGCTCATCGGGCTTGCCTTGCCCAATTTTTGGATGGGCACGCTGATCATTCTTACGCTCTCCGTCGTGTTCGGCATCCTGCCCACCTCCGGCGATTACGCCGATTTCACGCAAGACCCGATCAAGAATTTGCAACAACTGATCTTTCCGGCGCTCACCCTCGGCTTTGCGTTCAGCGCCTCGGTGATGCGCACCACGCGCTCCTCGATGCTCGAAGAATTGCGGCAGGATTACGTGCGCACCGCGCGCGGCAAGGGCTTGCGCGAACAAGCCGTCGTCGCCGGGCATTGCCTGAAGAATGCGCTCATTCCCATCATCACGATTGTCGGTTTGGAAACCGGCTACCTGTTCGGCGGCGCGGTGATCGTCGAAGAAGTTTTCGCGTTGCCCGGTGTCGGACGTTTGTTGTTGAACGCGATCAGCCAACGCGATTACGCCGTCGTGCAAGGCACGATTGTATTCATCGCGTTTAATTTCGTCTTGATCAACCTGCTCGCCGATCTGGCGTATGCGTTCGTCAATCCCCGGATTCGGTACGAATGAAATCAATTGCCAACTTTCGCAAAACCGCGCTGGGCCGCTTGTTGCGTTATCGTAGCGCGCAATTGGGTCTTGCGCTCGTGCTGATCTATGTCGTCGTCGCCGTGTTTGCCGGCGTACTCGCGCCGTACTCGCCGATTGAACAGCACGCCAAGGATCGCTTGCAAGAACCTACCGCCAAATACTGGCTCGGCACGGACGAGTTTGGGCGCGACATTCTCAGCCGCTTGATGCACGGCGCGACCAACTCGCTCCGCATCGCGCTGATTTCGGTGATCGTTGCCTGCACCCTCGGCACGATCCTGGGACTAACCGCCGGGTACGTGGGCGGCTTGCTCGACAATACGATTATGCGCGTGATGGATTTGTTCTTTGCGTTTCCGGCGATCCTGCTCGCGCTCGCCATCGTCGCCGCGCTGGGACCGGGCGCGGTCAACACGGTTCTCGCGATCTCCGTCGTCTACACGCCAATTTTTGCGCGCGTTGCGCGGGGTCCTGTGCTGGCGATCAAGGAAACCGAATTCGTGCAAGCCGCGCGCGCCATTGGCACGCGCCACCCCCGCATTGTGTGGCGGCACGTTTTGCCGAACGCGCTCGCGCCGATCATCGTGCAAATCACGCTCGCGTTGTCGTGGGCAATGCTCACCGAAGCCGGCTTGAGTTTTCTGGGACTGGGTACGATTCCGCCTGCGCCCTCGTGGGGCAGTATGCTCAGCGACAGCCGCAAGTTGATGGAAGCCGCGCCCTGGCTTGCCGTTGCGCCCGGTTTGGCGATTATGCTCGGCGTCCTGGGATTCAACCTGCTCGGCGACGGCTTGCGCGACGCGCTCGATCCGCGCTTGCGATCCTAAATTGTCTATGCCTGACATCGTGATTCGCCCCCTGCGCGCCGAGGACATTCTCGCCATTGCTACCTGGGTCGCGGCGACGCCGTTGTGGCAACGTTATGGCGTCACCGCCGATGCATTCGCACAACGCTTGCGCGACGGACTCGCGGCGGGCGCGCCGATCTATGTTGCCGAACACGCGCGCATCGTCGCCGGCTTTGTGTGGCTCGTCGAGCGCGGCGCGTTCAACCGCAGCGGCTATGTGCAACTCATTGGCGTCCACCCCACCGCACGCGGCGGCGGCATTGGGCACGCGCTGATGCAATTCGCGGAAGAAAAAACATTCGCGCAAGGGCGCGATCTTTTTTTGCTCACATCTGATTTCAATACCGCCGCGCAAAAATTTTACGAGCGGCTCGGTTATCAACGCGTCGGCAAGTTGGACGATTACGTAATCGCTGGCGTGAGTGAATGGATTTATTGGAAAAAACGCAATACGTAATACGCAACACGGAATACGTTTTACGCTTTCCATTCCGCGCCACGCGTAACTGGAGACACGATGCTTGTTATTGGAATGATTTCGGGCACTTCGGCAGATGGAATCGAAACGGCGCTGATTGAAATGAGCGGCGCACCACCGCACTTGCAATGGAAATTGATCAAGCATATCCATTTCGATCACCCCGGCAATTTGCGCGACGAAATTCTAAAGTGCTGTCGCCCGGAGTACGGCACGGTGGATCGGTTGTGCGCGCTCAACGTTCACATCGGCGAAGCGTTTGCCGCCGCCGCGCTCCGCGTGATTGACGCGGCAGGGCTAACGCCGCCTCAGGTTGATCTCATCGGCAGTCACGGGCAAACGCTGTGGCACATTCCCAGCGGCGCGGATGCTTCGACGTTGCAATTCGGCGAGCCGGCGGTGATCGCCGAACGCACCGGCATCACGACGATTTCGAATTTTCGCACGCGTGATATGGCGGCGGGCGGGCAAGGTGCGCCGCTCGTGCCGTACCTCGACGTGCTTGTGCTGTCGCATCCCACACTGACGCGCGCCGCGCAAAATATCGGCGGCATTGGCAATGTGACTTACTTGCCGCCTGCGACCCAGTCCGTGCATCAACCGTTTGCGTTCGACACCGGACCTGGGAATATGCTGATGGATTACGCGGCGGCGCGCGCCACGAACGGCGCGTGGACGTTTGATCGCGACGGCGCGTTAGCCCAGCAAGGTCGCGTGGACGAAACGATCCTGGCGGAATTGATGCAAGAGCCATACCTGCGCGAGCCACCGCCCAAAACAACCGGGCGCGAATTGTTCGGCGCGCAGTACGGCGCGGTGGTGTGGGATCGCGCCAAGGCGCGTGGCTTGAGCGATCCCGACATCCTGGCGACGCTCACCGCGTACACCGCGCGTTCCATCGCGCAAGCGTACCGCGATTTTCTGCCGACGCCGGTAGACGAGGTGATCGTCAGCGGCGGCGGCGCGCAAAACCCTGCGCTGATGGAAATGCTCCGCGCCGATCTCGCGCCGGCGAAAATTATGCGTTCGGATGACCTGGGTCTGGGCGCGGAAGCGAAAGAAGCAATTGCCTTCGCGGTGCTCGCCTATGAAAGCTGGTTTCAGCGCGCCGGCAATTTGCCCGCCGCCACCGGCGCTCGCGATCCCGTGGTCTTGGGGAATTTGACGCCGGGACACACCCGCAGTCCACATCTTGCCGCGCATGTTGTCACCGAAGCGCGCAACCCGGCTTCGGCTGAGATTGACACGTTCGCCACGCTCGATCTCGTGCGCGTGATGAACGCCGAAGAGGAACGCGTCGCGCACGCTGTCGCCGCCGAGTTGCCGAATGTGGCGCGCGCGATTGACGCCATTGCCGAACGAATGAAACGCGGCGGACGTTTGATCTATCTCGGCGCGGGCACATCGGGGCGGCTGGGTGTGCTCGACGCGGCGGAATGTCCGCCCACATTCAGCGTCTCGCCCGAACGCGTCGTCGCATTGATTGCCGGCGGCGCGAGTGCGATCACACGTTCGATTGAAGGCGCAGAGGACGATGCCGACGCCGGCGCGCGTGATATTGCGGCGTTGAACGTGGCGGCGCACGACAGCGTCGTAGGCATCGCGGCGAGTGGTCGCACGCCGTATGTGATCGGCGGCATGAAAGAAGCGCGCGCGCGCGGCGCGTTCGTCGCCAGCGTCGCATGCAACCGTCCGTCGCCGATTGAGGCGCTGGCGGATGTGGGCATTGCGCCGATTGTTGGCCCCGAAGTGATCGCCGGTTCGACGCGGCTCAAATCTGGCACCGCGCAAAAAATGGTGCTGAACATGCTGAGCACGGGAACGATGATCCGACTCGGCAAAACGTTTGGCAATTTGATGGTAGACGTGCAAGCGACCAACGCTAAACTGCGGGATCGCGCGCAACGCATTGTGGCGAACGCCTGCCAGATTTCGACAGAAGAAGCCGAAGCGCTACTCGCGCAATGCAACGGCGAAGTGAAAACGGCGATTGTCGCCCGGCTTGCCCAAGTTGCGCCGACGCAAGCGCGCGAACGCTTGGCGAAATCCGGCGGCAGTGTGCGTTTCGCGTTGAAGGATGCCTGATGCCTGAACTTCCCGAAGTTGAAACCGTCGTGCGCGATCTGCGCCCGTATCTCGTCGGGCGCACGATCACCGGCGCGACGATTCGCTGGCAACGCACGATTGCCACGCCGAGCGCACGCGTCTTTGCGCGGCAAATTCGTGGATGCAAGATCACCGCGATCACGCGGCGCGCGAAATATCTGATTTTTCATTTGCGCGCCGGTCAGCAGACCAAATTCTTTCTCGCGCATTTGCGAATGACCGGCGGATTTCGGATCGATCCGCATACTGCGCCACGTGACAAGCACATGCACGTTTGTCTGTGGCTCGACAACAGCGCCGAGCTGCGTTTCCGCGACCCGCGCAAGTTTGGGCGCATGTGGCTCGTGGACGATCCGACCCAGGTTGTTGGCAAGTTGGGTCCCGAGCCGCTGGAAATTTCGACGCGCACGTTTCACGCCCTGTTTGAAAAACGGCGCGGCAATTTAAAACCGGTCTTGCTCGATCAAACCTTTCTCGCCGGCTTGGGAAATATCTATGTGGACGAATCGCTCTGGTATGCGCGCCTGCACCCACTCCGCCGCGTCGAGTCACTCACGCGCGAGGAACGCGCGCGTTTGTATCGCGCGATTCAAAGTGTGCTGACGCGCGCCATCGCTGTCGGCGGGACGAGCATTGATGTCATGTACACGCGTGTCAACGGCAAGAGCGGCGAATTCGTTAAAAGTTTGCGTGCGTTTGATCAAGAGGATCGTCCCTGTCGTCGCTGCGGCACGCCGATCATCAAAATGGTAGTCGCGCAACGCGGCACTCATTTGTGTCCCAGGTGTCAGCGCACTCTCAAATAAAAAATCTTGCGTTCCATGTGTGACATTTGAGTACCGGAGTCCTATTGACCGGCGTTGCATCTCATAGTACTCTATGGTCAGAAAAACCTAACCGACAAAGGCAAACCCGCTGAAAAGCGGAGACGCAAAGCTATGGGTCTACAGCGTAATGTGCGCCAAGATCGCCAAGCCGCCGAAGTGGAATAGATGATTACCAAGCCTGTCTGTTCCGCCCAGTGCGGTCAACACACAGGTTTTTTGTTTTCGCAAGCCGATGGCTTGGACAAACACACTCCTGGGGGGGGAGAAAAGAGGTTAAGATGAAAAAGATGTTTTTCGCAATCCCGCTGGTAATCGTCTTACTTAGTTTAACCATTGCTTGGGTGGGCGCGGGGATGGATTTGGATGATCCCAAACTCTGCGTCGAAGGCAAATGGTTATTGGTGGATGCGGCCCTGCCGAGCGGGGTCCGTGTCACAGTGCCCGAAGAAGCGGTTTATGGCAACCAACGCCAAGGTCGTTGCAAGACGCCCGGTCCTGACGTGCCGCTGATCACCGCCGTCAAAGAGCGCGGCGAGCATCATCGCATGGTTGTCTTTGTAGACGGCAAGCAAGCAACGACGCCAACTGTGACGGTTTCCTACGGTCAAGAAACGCAAGTCAAGAAAAACACCAAGGGGATGATGGTCTTTACGTTTACCGTTCGCTAACTATTCACGTTAGGTGAAACC
>CAIKBD010000388.1 GCA_903825565.1 uncultured Anaerolineales bacterium
ACCTGTGTACCGGGTGAAAGTTAAGGGTCGGTAAAAGAATAACTTACCGACCGTCACCCTGAGCAAAGCGAAGGGTCTCGCGCGACGAACAGGAGATTCTTCACTTTGTTCAGAATGACAACTTGGTGACGCGCCGATGCGACGCGGTAAGTTATTTTTTTACGAACCCTAAAGTGTTTCGATGGGCGTGGCATGGCGCGAACCCGGCTTGAACTTGAGTTGACCGGGAACGCAATCCGACCGCGTCACATCGGTGCGCTCGCGGCGCGCGTGCCGTTTGAACTGCCGTCCTGGGTCTGGGACGCGCTCGTGCTCGTGCCGACCGCCGGAGTCGCCGGCGCGTGGAACGCGTTCGCGCTGTTCATCAACGGCGTGTTCCCGGGCATCGTGGATATGACGGTGGGCAACGCTTTGCTGTGGCTGATGAACTGGCTCGCCACCGCGTTCTTTGCGCGCCAGGGTGGGCTTGCCAGCGTGAGTGAACTAGCGCGCCTGCCTCATTCCGCAACCGGCACGGTGGATGTGAGTGCGATGCTGTCGCGCGCGCGGCGCGGCGTGCTGTTGCTGGGTTAGCAGACCAGTTGCCTGCCAACGCTTGCACACGCGTTTGAACAGTCCACTGAGTTTCAAAAAAAATTTGGTGGGGAAAACGTCGTTTTCCCCACACCCCTTTCCTCAGAAACCCAGCCCCCAGCACCCAGCATCCAGAAATCAGAAGGCAGGAATAGAGCCAGGAGAACACAACCGAAACCCAACATAGGTATTGAAGTCGCCAGCAACAACCCAGTAGCGATACGCACAGCGCGCATCCGTCCTAACATCGGCCCACGAGCCGCCACGGAGGACACGATTCACTTTTTCTTTTTCGTACCACGAATCGGTCCACTCGCACACGTTGCCGCTTTGGTCGCTTGTACCGGCGATGCTATCGCCATCGGGAAATTGTCCCACCACTGTGGTTGATGCCGAGTCCCCCTCTTTACTCCCCAACCGCTTTCTCCAATCCAAGTCATTCTTGCTCGCCCAGAACTCAGTGCTATTCATGCAAGTGTAATCAAACTGGTTTCCCCACGGATACTCGCGTCCATCGGTGTGGCGCGCCGCGCGTTCCCACTCTTCTTCGGTCGGCAAACGAAAGCATAGGGTTTCAGGTTTCACGTTTACGGTTTCAAGTTGACCATTGCGCCAAATCGGTAACCCGAAACCTGAAATCTGAAACTGCTTGGTTAGCCAGTTGCAGTACGCTTGTGCTTCAAACCAAGACACGCCGACGACCGGCGCAAGTGGATTGTTCCATTTCATATCATGCCAGTAAAATGGCTCGCATCGTTTTTCGGTCGGACGCTTGGACATCCAATCTTTCAAATAATCCGGCGCTTTGCTATCCCAGGTTCCGGTGCGCCAAGCCCAGCCCTCATCACTCCACCACTCGCGCTGTTCATATCCGTTCGCCTGCACAAATTTGCGGAACTGGCGATTCGTCACCGGATATTTGGCAATCGCAAACGGCTTTTCGATTTTGATTTTGCGTTTGTTCTCGCCGTACAAAAATTCGCCGGCAGGAATCGAAATGAACGCCTCCAGGTCGGGGGGCGTCCAACCGATGCGCCCCAGGATAAACCCAGCATCGCGTTGCACGGTCGGCTGGAGGGCGCGCTGGCGATACGCCACCAACAACGCCTCGGTAATCTCTTGCGCCGCCACGCGCCCCAGCCCACGCTCGCCCACATCTTCGAGGCACGCGCCCGCCAGCAAAACGTTCGCGCCGACATGTTCCCCCTCACACGAAATTTTCAGAATCGCGCGCGCCACCTCGCCGGCTTTGCGCGGCTCTTCGCGCACCAAGCCCCACACCCCCACCGCGAGCAAAATCGTTTCGCGCCAGCCGGGGTCGGCAAGGTGCTGTTGAATGAGCGCGAGACTGTCCTGCAAATTCATTTCACCCAACCGCACCAACCCACGCGCCGCGAGCGCCTCCTCAAACGTCAGGTGAATGAACCCATACCGTCCCTGTCCGCGTTCGAGCAACAGGTTCGAGTACTTGCGGACGCTCTCCAAAAACTCGCGCGCATGAATCGCGGCGGGTCCCGCTTTTTCGCCCCACTCGGCGCCTTGAAAATGCTTGGTCAACCATTCGCGCAGACGTTCCTCCGGCACAATCCCCGCCGTCGGATTTTCCTCGCGCAACCACAACGCGAGCGGACCCAGCACGCCAATCGTTTCGAGGTAATCGAGCGGCGGACCGACCGGACGTTTATCGAGCGCGCGCGCCTTGCTCCACGCCGTAATCAAGGTCTTGAGATACAACTCGTACAACTCGACCCGGCGATTCGGGAGCGACACGCCTTGGCGTTTGATGAGCGCGAGAATCGTCAGCAGGAGCGGATTGCTCGCGAGCCGCGCGACGCCGGGATTCGCGTCAATGGATTCGATGAGCGACTTGCGCTCCTCTTCCGCCGATGCTTTTGCTTCGGGCGTATCGCCGCGCACGCTCTTTTCAAACGCCCAGCACCATTTCGTCGCAAACTCTTCAATCGCGGCGCGGTCGAAATCGAGCAAGGTGAACAGCACCCACGCTTGACCGTCAAGCGGCGAATCGCGGTAGCCGACGACGCGGCTGGTGACGACGACCTTGTTCCCGCGCGCGGTGGCTTCGTGCGCGAACGCCTCGACCTTGGCGACGAGATGCGCGCGGTCACGTTGCACTTCGTCCAAGCCATCGAGCAGAATCACCGCTTGTCCTTTGGCGAGCGAATCCGCGAACAAGGGCGCGAGGTTGGCGAGGTCGTGCGCGATGCCGGCAAAGTACTCGGCGAGAAAGGTTTGCACATTGCGGTCGCCGCGCAACAGCGCATCCGCGTACGCGTTGAGCGGCACGAGAATGGGTAGCGGCGCGTCGGCTTCGGACGCCAGGCGCAGAGCCAGGTGTTTGAGCAACGTGGACTTGCCCGACCCTGGATCGCCGATGACGACGACGCGCGCTTGTTTTGCCAGGGCTTGTTCGACGCGCACCGGCGCGGCTTCGCCTTTGAGCGCCATCATCTCGCTGTGCTCCGGCAGATCATCCATCTTGCGCCCGGCGAGGCGGCGTTCCCAGGTCTCGCCGGACGGTAGTTCACCGCGCGCGACGAGCGGCACGTACACCTCTTCGAGCAACAATTCGCGCGAAAGAGCATCGAGTTGCGGAATGCCTTTGAAATCGAGCGCGCGATAGTTGCGGCGCAGATGCGCGAGATAGTCGTCGCGCAGTTGCGTGAGATTGGGCGCGGGCACATAGCCCGCCATGTGCAAAACGACGGTCACGTTGGTGATCTGATCGCCGTTGACGAAATCGCCGGCGGTTTGAATGTCGCCCTGCGCCACCGTGCCGCCGGTCATTTTTTCGATTTCAATTTTTTCGTTTTTTTGTTTTGCCACTGGTTCACCTAAAATCCCGTTCCAACGTTCGCTCGACCGAGTTACCAGAGGGAAGGGATGATTGGATATTGGGCTGACCTCGCCCCGCTCCAACGTGCGGAGCCGGCTAAGAAAGTGTTTTGAAATTTGGACACCCGACACTTTGGGACAATCGGGTAATTGGACGCGGATTAAATTATTTTTAGAATTTGGTTTTTATCCGCGTTTTCCGCGCTCGTCCGCGTCCAACAAGTCTTTGACCGGATTTATAAAACACTCTCTAAGTTTGAGTTTAGACTAAAAATAGCGGAGGGCGATTCACAATTTGAATGAATCGCCCATTGGCAGATAATGGAAGTATGCCTACAACCTCATCTGCCAATGCGCACCTTAACACA
>CAIKBD010000389.1 GCA_903825565.1 uncultured Anaerolineales bacterium
GATTTGAATCGGCGGCGAACGCGTCCAAAAATGTGACGGATACCCAAAAGAGGGCACACGGCTTTTCAAAAGTCGCTTGACATCACCCCTCACCCCGCTAGCGCGTCCATAACGCGGCAGAATGCCGCACAGACGACGCGCTATCGCCTCTCCCCAATAGGGGCGAGGAAATTTACCCCTTCTCCCTTTGAGGGAGAAGGTTGGGATGAGGGTCGCCTGACTTTTGAAAAGCCCTGAAAGAGGGCACGACTTGCGCTACGCGTTACGCCTGTGCTACAATGCCGCCGATATGCTGACTGCTAACGATGCCCGCATGGTTTTTCGCAGAGCGGCAAAGTTTACCGAATTCAGCGCGGGTCGCATATGACACGCAGACTGGGTTAGAAGGGGAATCGATCGAATGTCCAATCGGCTCATTCATGAGACCAGCCCATACTTACTGGAACATGCACACAACCCCGTTGATTGGTATTCCTGGGGCGGTGCGGCGCTGGAAAAAGCGCGCGCGGAAGACAAACCGATTTTTCTCAGCATCGGTTACGCGGCGTGTCATTGGTGTCACGTGATGGCGCATGAATCGTTTGAGGATCACGCCACCGCGAAAATCCTGAACGAAAATTTTGTGCCGATCAAAGTGGATCGCGAGGAGCGTCCAGACCTCGATTCGATTTACATGAACGCGGTCGTTGCCATGACGGGGCAAGGCGGCTGGCCCATGAGCGTTTTCCTCACGCCCGCCGGCGTGCCCTTTTACGGCGGCACGTACTTTCCCAACACACGGCGCTACAACATGCCGGCGTTTACCGACGTGCTTCGTGCCGTTCTCGACGCGTGGCAACATCGCCGCGCGCAGATCGAAACGAGCGGCGAAAAAATTTTGGCGATAATTCAGGCGAGTGAATTGACCCAAGGCGCGCCGCTGGATGCCCACGCGTTGTTGACAGCAACCGATCTGCTGCAACGCTCATTCGACCAAGCAAATGGTGGTTGGGGCAATGCGCCGAAATTTCCCCAGCCCATGTTGATTGAATTTCTCATTCGCCGCTACATCGCCACGCGCGATGCGCTCGTCCTCAAGCGGGTCACCCAAACGCTTGATGCGATGGCGCAGGGTGGAATCTACGACCAACTCGGCGGCGGCTTTCATCGTTACGCCACGGATGCAATCTGGCTTGTGCCGCATTTTGAAAAAATGCTATACGATAACGCCCAACTGGCGCGCGTGTACCTGCACGGTTGGCAAGTGACGCGCAATGATTTTTATCGTCGGATCGCGGAAGAGACGCTCGATTACATTGCCCGCGAGATGACCCACGCCCGCGGCGGTTTTTTCTCCAGCACCGATGCCGATTCGGAAGGGCACGAAGGAAAATTTTTCGTTTGGACGCCGGACGAAATCCGCGTCACGCTTGGAGCGGACGACGCGCCAATGTTCATGGATGCTTATGGCGCAACCGCGCGCGGAAATTTCGAGGGAAAAAATATCTTGCATGTCGCGCGAGATTGCGCCGTGATTGCGGCGATGTGCCATCTCGCCGAGTCAAAAGTCGAGCGCCGATTGAACGAAGCGCGACGCAAATTATTCCTAGCCCGTGAACAACGCGTCAAACCCGCCAGAGATGAAAAAGTGCTGACGAGTTGGAACGGGTTGATGCTCGCCGCGTTCGCGGAAGCGGCGCGCACATTCGACCGCGCCGACTATCGCGCGTTGGCAGAACGCAACGCCGATTTTATGCTCACCGAACTGCGCGATAGCCAAGGTCGCTTGCATCGTTCGTGGAAAGAGGGCGCGGCGCGCATCGGTGGATTTTTGGAAGATTACGCCAATTTGATCGAGGGCTTGCTCGCGCTGTACCAAACCACCTTCGCCGAGCGTTGGTTCATCGCCGCGCGTGAACTCGCGGACACAATGCTCGAACTTTGCGCCGACCCACGCGGCGGATTTTTCGATACAAGCAACGCGGCGGAACAACTCGTAACGCGTCCGAAGGATGTCCAAGATAACGCCGTGCCCTCCGGCAACGCGATGGCGGCAACCGTGTTGCTCACGCTGGGCGCGTACACGGGTGAGCGGCATTATACGCAAGCGGCAGAACGCGCGCTCGAAATGATTCAACCAGTCTTGACGCAAGCGCCACTCGGTTTCGCTCAATGGCTCATTGCGTTTGACTTCGCCGTGAGTCCAACGCGGGAGATTGCGATTGTCGCGCTAGCGGAACAGGCAGAGGCGCAAAAACTGTTGCAGGTAGTCTTTCACGAATATCGCCCGCATCAAGTGGTGGCGCTTGCGCCACCACACCAAGCATCGCAGATTCCACTCTTGCACGGACGTACACAACACGCGAGTCGCGCGACTGCGTACGTGTGCCAGCATTTTGTCTGCCAGTTGCCAGTGACCGAACCCGATGCTCTCGCCGCTCAACTGAACGACTGATGTTGACGCAAAACATTTGCGCGCGAATAGCAAACGTAATTGTGGCGGCGGAGTTTTTGACCCAATTTTGACTCGCAGGCAACCGAAAACGCACTGGCTCGCCCGTATAATGGCTGTGTTCATTTCACCTGAAGGAGGGTGCCGTTATGAAATGGTTTGAGTTTGGTCCCATCGCCTGGGCGCGCGATTTTCTCAACACACATCCCAAAGCCGAAAAATTTCTGGACGTGATCGGGTTGCCGGCCGAAGCCGTCGTCAAGAAAACGATCTTTGGTTGCCAATCCTGCGGGCAATGCCTCTTGCACGAAAACGGCATGACGTGCCCGATGCGCTGTCCGAAAAATTCGCGCAACGGTCCGTGCGGCGGCGTCCGCGCGAACGGGCACTGCGAAGTGTACCCCGAACGATGGTGCGTGTGGTACCGCGCGTACTATCGTTCGCAAACGATGCCGTTGTTGCCGGGCGAATGGCGCAAAGATATGTTCCGCGTGCATCCCGCGGTCAACTGGGAATTGATCAACACCTCCTCGTTGCTGAACGAATTGACCGGGCGCGCGCATGGCGTCTCGCCGCAAAAGCCGGACGAGAAAAAGCTCGCGGCGGAAAAGAAACCGGCGGCGGGCGACGCCGCGAAAAAATAAATCACCTGACATTCAGTCCCGAATGCAAAATGTGGGGCGGCGCTTGACGCGTGAAACCTCAACGCGGGGCGCCGAGGCGCGGGAGTGAATGTCTTTTCTTTTGAGGGAGAGGTATGGAAACGATTGAACCGCGCAGTAATTTGCACAAACTGTTTCAAGCCGGCGTGTTTGTCGTCACGTCCGAAGTGGGCCCGCCGAAAAGCGGCGACGCGGCGGTGATTCACAAAAAAGCGAAATTGCTCAAAGACGCGTCGGACGCCGCGAACATTACCGATAACCAAACCGCCATCGTGCGGATGAGTAGCATCGCCGCCGCGAGTATGACCGTGCAAGATGGCTTTGAGCCGGTCATTCAAGTGACCTGCCGTGACCGCAACCGCATCGCCATCCAGAGCGATCTGCTCGGCGCGTATGCGCTCGGCGTGCGGAATGTGCTGTGCCTCACCGGCGATCACATGCGCTGGGGCAACCATCCGCAAGCGCGCAAGGTGTATGATCTCGATTCGATCAACTTGATTTCAATCGTGCGCGGGATGGACGCCGGCAAATTTCAAAACGGCGAAGAGATCAAGCCCGCGCCGAAATTTTTCGTCGGCGGCGTCGAAAATCCGTTCGCACCCCCGTACGAATTTCGCCCGTTCCGCCTCAAGAAAAAAGCGGAAGCCGGCGCGCAGTTCATCCAGACCCAGATGATCTTTAACGTGGATCGGTTCAAGGAATTTATGAAGCAGGTCGTTGACCTGGGTCTGCACGAAAAAATGTACATCCTCGCCGGCGTGGGTCCCCTCAAGTCGCCGGGGATGGCGCGCTATATGCGCGACAGCGTCGCCGGGATGGAAGTGTCGCCGGAATGGGTGACGCGGATGGAAAAGACGCCGAAGGAAAAATGGAAAGACGAAGGGATCAACGTCTGCGTCGAGATCATCCAACGGATGCGCGAAATTCCGGGCATCGCCGGCGTGCACATCATGAGCATCGAATGGGAAGAGGCGGTGCCGACCATCGTCGAGCGCGCAGGGTTGTTGCCGCGCCCGAAAGCGGATCAACTGTCTGCGCCGCAACCAGCGCCAGCCGGTGCGGTTGCCGGCTAGTTTGAAAACCACAGGGCGGGTCATTCCCGCCCTGTTTTGCTTTTGGCAATCTAGGCAAATCCACCTGAATGATTTATAATGCCAACGGGTGGGCACCTGGAACGTGTGCCCCACATTTTCAAATGGGCAATCCGTAGGGCAAATTTAGAAATTTGCCCCACATTTTCAAAGGAGGAAAAACTATGCGCGAGATTCAAGCCAGTGTGATCGCCGAAACGGTGGCGCGGCTTGCCGTCGAGGCGAATCACTTTCTGGGCGAGGACGTGGTCGCCGCGCTGAAAAAAGCGCGGTTCGAGATCGAAGAATCGCCGCAGGGTAAAGATGTGCTCGATCAATTGCTCAAGAATGTCGAGATCGCAAAGGAGGGCGCGTTCCCGCTGTGCCAAGACACCGGCGTCGCGGTCGTCTCTATCGAACTGGGACAGGACGCGCATATTGTCGGCGGCGATCTCATCCCGGCGATTCACGAGGGCGTGCGGAAAGGGTACACCGACGGCTATCTCCGCAAGTCTATGGTCGGGCAACCGTTTAGCGCGCGCAAAAATTCCAAGGACAATACGCCGGCGATGATTCACACCGAAATCGTGCCGGGCGGCCAATTGAAAATTATCGTCATGCCCAAGGGCGGCGGCTGTGAAAACATGTCCGCGCTCGGCATGTTGAAACCGGCGGACGGGCGGCAGGGCGTGCTCGATTTTGTGACGAGCGTGATTGACAAAGCCGGCTCGAACCCGTGTCCGCCGACGATTGTCGGCGTCGGCATTGGCGGCAGCGCGGATCAAGCGATGTGGCTCGCCAAGAAATCGCTGTTGCGCCCGGTGGGGCAACCGAACGCGGACGAGGAAACCGCCGCGCTCGAAAAAGATTTGCTCACGCGGATCAATAACCTGGGAATCGGACCGATGGGCTTGGGCGGGCGCGTCACGTCGCTCGCAGTACACGCGCTCGTCGTGCCGTGCCACATTGCCAGTATGCCGGTTGGCGTGAATGTGCAATGCCATAGCGCGCGGTTTAAGGAAGCGGTTTTGTAGTTAGATAGTTTGATCGTTGGATGGTTTGTTTGTGAGCAACTCAACCAGCCGCCTAACTACCTAATGACGCAACGAACCAACGACGCAACTACCTAACGACGCAACGAACAACTATGAAACAATACAACATCGCCGTCATTCCCGGCGACGGAATTGGAATGGAAGTAATGCCCGAAGGTGTCAAGGCATTGCAAGCGGCGCAACAAGCGGTCGGCGGGTTTGAGTTGCGCTTTGAAGAATTTTCCTGGGGCACCGAATACTATCTGCGAACCGGCAAAATGATGCCGTCGGATGCGTTGAAAATTCTCGCCCAGTTCGACGCGATCTACTTGGGCGCGGTCGGGATGCCGACGCTCGCGCCGGACAATGTGACGCTGTGGGGCTTGCTCCTGCCGATTCGCAAAAGTTTTCAACAGTACATCAACTTGCGCCCGATTCGCTTGTTGCCTGGGTTATCGGGTCCGTTGAAAGGTAAGGGTCCGGACGACATTAACTTTGTCTGCGTGCGCGAAAATTCCGAAGGCGAGTACGCCGGCGCGGGCGGGCGTGTGCACGTGGACACCGAGCACGAGGTTGCGATCCAGACGAGCGTGTTCACGCGTCACGCGGTCGAGCGGGTGATGCGTTTCGGTTTTGAACTCGCGCGGAAATCGGCGAAGAAGAAACTGACGAGCGTGACGAAATCGAACGCGTGCCAGTACTCGATGGTGTTCTGGGACGAAGTGTTTGTTCAACTCGCGGCGCAATATCCCGATGTGCAAACCGACAAGTGGCACATTGATTCGATGTGCGCGCGGTTTGTCACGCACCCACAAACGCTCGATGTCGTCGTCGCGTCGAATTTGTTCGCCGACATCCTCACCGATCTCGGCGGCGCGATCCAAGGTTCGCTCGGCACGCCGCCCAGCGCGAACCTGAACCCGGAGCGCAAGTACCCATCCATGTTCGAACCGGTGCATGGTTCCGCGCCGGACATTTATGGCAAAAAGATCGCCAACCCCATCGGTACGGTTTGGGCGGGCGCGATGATGCTCGACTGGCTCGGCGAAAAAACGGCGAGCGCCCGCGTGATGGACGGCTTGATCGCGGTGACGCAAGCGGGCAAAACACTCACGCCCGACCTGGGCGGCACGGCGAACACGCTTCAAGCCGGCGATGCGATTCGTGCGGCGATTCTGAGTAAACCGTGAGACAGTGAGACAGTGAAACAGAGGGGAATATGAAACTGACAACTCCACTAACCGAAGAGATGGTCGCGCAGTTACGCGCGGGCCAAACAATTGAAATTACCGGCACGATTTACGTCGCGCGCGATGCGGCGCACAAGCGCATGGTCGAAACGCTGGATCGCGGCGAAAAGTTGCCGGTGGATTTGAGCGGACAGATCGTGTACTATATGGGTCCCTCGCCGACGAAACCGGGCAAGGTGATCGGCTCTGCGGGTCCGACGACGAGCGGGCGGATGGATCGCTATGCGCCGCGCTTGATGGAGATCGGCTTGAAGGGAATGATCGGCAAGGGCTTGCGCCTGCCGCCGGTCAAAGACGCGATGCAAAAGTACAAGGCGGTGTACTTTGCGGCGACGGGCGGCGCGGCGGCGCTGATCGCGCAACGGATCAAAAAAGCCGAGGTGATGGCGTACGAGGAGCTGGGCGCGGAGGCACTGCAAAAACTGGAGGTCGAGGACTTTCCGGTGATCGTCGTGAACGATATGTACGGCGGCGACGCGTACGAGGACGGCAAGAAGCAGTACGCGCGAAAGTAGAAGGCGAAGGATGGGCTCCTCACACTTGGAGTGTGGGGAGCCCATGCAAATTGGTGTGCTTGCCGCGTTCCAATACTCACAAGGAAAAATACAATGATTTGCTTGACGCGACGTGACTTTTTGAGATTGTGCGGAACATCATCTCTTGGCTTGGCTCTTGCGGCTTGTGGCGTTGCACCTACGCCAATTGCAACACCCGCGCCAACGAATACTGCTTTGCCGTCAAGCACTCCAACTTTATTGCCAACCGCAACGCTGACGAACATGCCCGTGCCAACGAGTACGGCAACCGCAACCGCGACAATCGCGACACCACAGGTTGCAGAAAAATGGATTATTGCTCCTACGAACCCCCTGACAGTCGAAAACTATAGAACAACGTACTATCAAATGCCTATTGCTGGCTCAACAACTAATTCTCTTGACAAATCTGTTGGAATAAAAATATCCATGACGTTGAAAGGCAATAACAAAGCTCCAGCAGATAATGCTAATGGAATGATGATTGACAATTCTCCCAACAACAGTACTTCAACTACTTCCAGAAGAAGAATCTATCTGAACAATAACGGTCAGCAATGGTCACTAACCTACCAAGATGACGTACAATCCAAACTCATCGGAAAAATTGGTACGGATGCAAACCCGTATGGCGAATTTGAGATACAACTCGATCCCACTGGAACAAAAGTGTCCGTGATTTATCTAGGACGATCTCAATCATTTACATTACCACAATCTTTGCACTACCAGAACCTTCCAATTACAGTTTACTCGCAGACGGCAGGGCTATCAACCATAACGATAGAGAAACTGTCTATCCTGGGCAACGAATTGTTTCCTGAAAAAATTCCTGCCGATGCACTGCGGTATGCGTTTGACAAACGTGGTCTTACGATAGGCGTGGCGGCTGGCTCCTGGTCTTTCCGAGACAGTCCGAAATTGGCTTCGACTGTTGCCGAATATAACCTATTGCACCCTGAAGGAGAATTTGATTGGGGATGGCTGTTACGCCCATCGCCTACAGTCTACGATTTTTCCTCGATAGATAACTTGATCAATTTTGCTCGCCAGAACAAAATGCAATTTCGCGGCGAAGTTCTTTATGGTTCAGGGAATAAACCTCAATGGTTGATTGAAGGCAACTATAGTAGAGACCAACTCGTAAAAATAATGAATGGCCACATCACGACAGTTGTTAGTCGCTACAAAAGTATCATTAAGGAATGGCGAATCAACGAGTACTGGAATTGGGATACCCAGGGAACTCCAAAAGATTTTTGGTACAAGAATATTGGTCCCGAATATATTGATATGGCGGCGGACACAATTAGGGCGATTGATCCAGATGCGCTAATCATCTTGAATTATTTTGCCGAAGCGATAGTGGCGCGTGGGAGAAGCGTTAGCGGAAAACGGACAGACATGATCTTTGAAGTTGCCAAACGTCTTCGCCAAAATGGGCATCGTGTGGCAATGGGGTGGGAAGGGCATCTCTATGCCGATGGAGAGAAAAAATCGATCAAAGAAGATTTGAAAACGGAAATGCGTCGAGCGGCAAAAGAAGGAATTTCCTTTATGATAACCGAAGCCGATGATCCATTAGATCAGGAAAGAACCTTTAGAGAAATGGTTGAAGCAGGTTTGGAGATCAATACTGAGTTTGGTCGTTCAGCATTTCTGGGCATCACATTCTGGGGCGTAGATGCTGGACATTCTTGGCTTCGGAGACCCAATATGTCTGTTCTGGTTAGTGGAGGACCAAACTCAACGCCTCTTCCGTTCGACGCAAACTACCAACGTACCAAGGGATGGTACGCGGTGAATGCCGCTGTATCAGGAAGATGAACACTGCCGAACCTCTGTCCGCCGATTCCGTCGTGTTCCGCGCGACCAGCTCCTCCAGGTTTGCAAACCGGAAAGGGCTAAACACCTTGCGGCGACGGGCGGCGTCGGCGGGGTGGTGCGTTTCCAGACACGCCGTTTGACAAGGCGTTGACTCTTCCAAAGTTGTGAGTATGATAGTTGGAAGGAGGGCAAGCGGTGATGCCTGTTCGAGCGGACGCGCCGCGCAACAATGTTGCTCTATTCTCGATGGGCAAGTCTTTTGCAATCCAGTCATCCACAGCCGATTGTGTTACAAGGAGAAAAGCGTATGACCGAAACAACATTTCAAGTTCATATCCCCGCGCCGCTACTTCGATACGGCTTTGACCAAAGCGTAGTGCAACGTCGTCTGGTCGAATGGATGGTCTTGGCGTTGTTCACCGAAGGCCATATTTCTTCAGGTAAAGCGGCGCGTCTATTGAATATCACTCGCGTCGAGTTCTTGGCTTTGCTTCGTTCGCGTGGAATCGCTTACATTAACTACACTTCCGAAGAACTTGACGAAGAGTTTGAGGCAGTCGAAAAATTAGAGGTCTTGCCCAACAGATGATTGTTGTCTCGAATACCACACCCTTGATTGGACTTGCAACCATTCAACGTTTCGACTTGCTCAAGCAACTCTTTGGCGAAATCCATATTGCAGAAGCAGTGTACGCTGAAGCCGTAGTCAGAGGGCACGAAGAGGGCGGCGCAAAACGTGAAGTATCTACTGCAACATGGATAAAATCTATTCGCGTCCAAGACCGCTTGGCGGTTGATGTACTGCTAGACGAAATGGACTTGGGCGAAGCCGAAACGATTGTGCTGGCGCGCGAAATCGGCGCGGACTGGGTGTTGATGGATGAAAAAAGGGGACGCCGTAAACTCGCCGAACTAGAACTGAAGAAAGTCGGGACACTGGGCATCTTGCTCAAGGCAAAACGTACAGGTCTTTTATCAACAATCCGTTCTGATATTGAGCAGTTACGACAACGGGGATTCAGCATCAGTCAGGATGTGATTGATGCGGTTTTACGCCAAGCCAACGAAATACCGCTCTAAAATCCAAATTTCCAAATCGAAAATCTCCCATGCGAATCATCATCTTTGCCGATCTGCACGCCAACCTCGAAACACTTGCCGCGTTGAACACCGTGGAGAAACCGCCGGACGCCGTGTTCTTTCTCGGCGATGCGGTCGGCTACGGTCCTGATCCCGCGCCGTGCGCCGGCTGGTTGCGCGCGTACGTGCGGCACGCCGTGCGCGGCGATCACGATTACGCGCTGGCGACCGGCGCGGACTTTGCCTCGCCGCCGGAGATGCGCCCGCTGGCTATCGCTACACGCGAACATACCATCCGCCAACTGCGCGCCGTCGAATTGAAATGGCTGGGCGAATTGCCGACGACGTTGCAGATCGAAATGGGTGGCGCGAAATTTTTTCTCGCGCACGGCTCGCCGCGCGAACCGGGCGCGCGCCTGTTTGAATTCGCCACCATGTCCGAAAATGCGATCCGCGCCGAAATCGAAAATGTGGACGCGGATGTGATCCTGCTCGGACACACGCACGTGCCGGCAATTCGGCGCGTGGGCAACACGCACCTCGTCAACCCCGGCAGTCTCGGCCAGCCCCGGCACGGCTTGCCCAGCGCGACCTTTGCCGTGTGGGACGACGGCAACTTGCAGATCAAGCACATTGATTACAACCCCACGCCGACGCAAAACAAACTGGCGCTGATGCGTTTGGAGCCGGCAATCGAAGCGCGGTTGCGTGAAGTGCTGGGCAGGGGAATGTAGCGGGGGAGCGTGTGAAAAGCCAAGCCCTGACCAATCGTTGATCGGTCAGGGCTTGTTTATTCGAGCCACGATGCCTTGGCGTAAATTTGCGCCAGGGGAATTTCGCACGCGAGGGAGACTAGGCGCACCTGCGCTTCCAACTCCTCGAACGCTTCAAACGTCCACAGTTCGCCGGCGCGGCGGTACACCTGGGCTTGCGCGCGTTCCGACTCGACCAACACATATTCTTGCAAGCCGGGAATCTGCCGGTAGAAGTTGAATTTCTTACCGCGATCATATTCGCGCGTCGAATCGCTCAACACTTCGCCGATCACAAGCGGATTCGTGAGC
>CAIKBD010000390.1 GCA_903825565.1 uncultured Anaerolineales bacterium
CAGGTGTGAAGCGTAATCAACACCGCCGGCAGTTGGTATTTCTTTTGCCATTGTTGAATCGCCAGGGGCAAAACTTCTTCTTGGCCGTGCCCGTTGACGAAAATCTGTTTGCGGAAACCGGTGTTCCACAACCCGGTGATGATCGCGCGCATGTTCGCCAGCAGAACATCTTCGGGCACGACGATGGTGCCCGGCATACCCAGGTGGTTGTGCGGATGCGAGCCGTACCAAATCGGTTGCGCGATGGTGCAACCCATCTTCAGCGCCACCTGCTCGACCGCGCGCGTGACCAGGAACGTATCTTCACCCAGCGGTTGTCCCGCGCCATGATTTTCGGTGCTCCCGACTGGAATGATAATCAAATCGTTGGTCTTGAGCCGTTCATTGACTTCGGTCATGTTCATCGTTTGCAAATACAAACGATTGGGGCTTTCCATATGACCGCCGCTCGGGGGAATTTGCCAATCACCCATCTGTTCCTCCTTAAAGATTTTTTGTTGCTAAATTGGGCGTTATGCCCACCGTTCTTGCGAACGATGGGCACAACACTCAGAGAAGGAAGGACTCGAAATTAGACGGCGGGCAAGCGCAGATCGCTGTGACCGCGCGGAGTCTGTGTGAGGTTCGGGTAATACTTGTTGATCATCTCGACAATGATGGTGGCTTGATCCGCCATCTTTTTGCCTTCCGCCGCGCCGGTCATTTCACCGTGCCCACCGATGACCGAGTTACCGGTCTTGCAATGGAGTGGGGCGGCGACGCGCACGATTTCGGGCGCTTCGTAAGCGCGGATGAAACCGCCGGAGCCGGGCGGATTGTCGGTGTGAATATCCAGCGGCGTCTTGACCGCTTGGCGGAGCGCCGCGATCATCGGGATTTGCAAATCGCGCACCGGGTTGAGACTGTCCGCGCCCAAACTTTCGAGCAGTTTGAAGGAGCAGGGATTGCACTGGCCAAGGTGAGCGGAGGTCTTGAAGATAATGTCCTTGGGCAGAGCACCATCGCGGCGCATCTGACCAGCCAGCCAAAGCATACCTTCGTCATAGACCAAAAAGCCGCGCACGCCCAGGTCGTAGCCGCGCTTGATATCTTCGATCCCGCGAATGACCTGTTCCATACCGCGCAGGCGATAACCAATGCGCGCGCCTTGCGGCGAAAGGACAGTCGCGCCGGTGTCATATGTAGCGCGGGGACCGGTGGACATCAAGAGTTCGCAACCATAGTCATGGCACAGGCGGCAGTATTCCTTGATTTCCGCCGCCGTGTGGCGGAACATACCGAAGGTTTCGGTGATGCGGTTGATGGTGACGCCGTTCTTGAAGGCAGTTTCCAGCAAAGTCGCCACGGTCTCCGCCGAGTTCACGGTCGGATCCTCAATGCGGAACGCCGCCCCATCGGGGAAGCGTTGATCCGAGGACGGCATATCGAAAGCGTCGCCCTGCGGCATGCCGATTTTCTTCAAATACTCACGAGTTGCTTCAAACATGATAGAGTGCTCCTTTCAAATTTTGGGAATTTTTGATTTAACTTTTGTGCGCGGGGAGCGGCGGGCAATAGCACCACACGATCCGCAGTGGTTCATCGCCGATGTTTTCGACGCGATGCTTGACGCCGATGGGCGAATAGAACGCGGTCTCGGGTCCGATTTCCCATTCGCCTTGCCCTTCGATCACGATTTTCGCGCGACCGCTAATCAAGAACAAGACTTCTTCCGATTCGTCGTGCTGGTGATCGGGAATCATACTCCCGACTTCGGTAATGTTCATGCCCATCGAAACATTGTGGACGCCGCCGAACTTGGGTGCCAACAAAAGCTTGGACGTGCGCGGCGGAGTGCGAAACTCGCCTGCTACATCAGACGCTTTGACAAAAGGTACTGCGCTCATTAAATTTCCTCCATTGACTATGAGATTCTGAATGTCAAACCAAGGTCTTGGGCAATCGTGTCTGCGGTCGTGCGAACAGATTTGCCCAATTCAATCAGGCGGTCTTGCGGCAAGCGAAACGCCGGTCCCACAATCGCAATTGCCGCGACGGGATATTTTTTTCCATCAAGAATCGGCGCGGCAACAGCATTGACGCCCTCTTCGTATTCCTGTTGCGAAATCGCAAACCCGCGTTGGCGAATCTCCGCCAGCTCGTCCACAATCGCCGCGCGGCTTGTCTTGGTATGCGCGGTATATTGTGACAGCTCCGACAGGAACATTGCTTCAACTTTATCTATTGCTAGAAAAGCCAAGAACGTTTTCCCGCTCGCCGTGCAAAATACGGGCAGGCGTTCCCCGGGCGCGGCGGCAAATTTCATGCGTTGCGGACTTTCGATGACTTGAAGATAGACAACCTGATTGTTCTCCAAAATCGCCAAGTCAACCGTTTCGCGACATTCCGCAGACAGTTGCTGCATATAAGGCAATGCCTGGCGATGGATATCGTTGTTCTTGAGGACTGAAAACCCCAATTCGACAAGTCGCAGACCGAGATGGTACGTGCCATCACCCTCAACATGCTGAATAAACCGCCTGCGCTCCAATGTTGCCAGCAAGCGATGCACAGTACTCTTGTGCATCTCAACGCGCCCAGCAATTTGGGTCAAGGTCAACCCAGACTCCCCCGAGCGAAAACACAAGAGGATGTCAAGGGCTCTTTCCACTGTCCGCGTTGATGGCTGAGTCATCGCACTGTTCTCCCTTGAGGCGGAAATGGAAAAGCATCTGCCACGCGCAACACGCGTCAAATGCAGATGCTTTGACCTTCTCCTAACTTACCGTTTGAGAAAATCGAACCGAACTGGGTAATCAACACAGGAGCGTTCCCCGCTGAAAAATGGCGTCCGAGTGTAGTTGGTGGCTGTATAGCAGAGTGGAAAAACAAATTCGAGCGTGTTTCAATCAATGAAACATCATCTCATTCTTTGAACATACTATACCACAAAATGAAATCCATGTCAAGATATTTTTAATATTTTTTACCAGGATTCACCGATAAAAAAGCGGCGCCTTGACAAACGAGACGCCGCTCCATCGATCACAATTTGTTACTGCGCTGACACCGGGAATTTTTTACCTGCGTTGAGAATCCCCTGCGGGTCAAAGGTACGCTTGATGCTCTGCATCAACTCAATCTCAATGGGCGATTCTACCAATCCCAAATACGG
>CAIKBD010000391.1 GCA_903825565.1 uncultured Anaerolineales bacterium
CTCCGGTTCACTCAAGTTGGCGGTTTCGATGTGCGCGTTTTGTTGGCGCAGGAAGTGATCGTGCACGGCAAAAAAGACTTGCGCGGCATCATCGGCGCGCGCCCGCCGCATGTGCTCACCGCCGAAGAGCGCGAAAAAGTGATCCCGATGAACGACTTGTGGATTGACGTGGGCTTGTCCGATGCGCGCGTGCGCGAGTTGGTGCAAATCGGCGACACGATCACTTACGCGCGTGAACTGCTCGCGCTGAAAAATAATCTCGTCGCCGGCAAAGCGTTTGACGACCGGTGCGCGGTGGTGTGTCTCGTCGAGGCGCTCAAGCAACTCGCCCGCCTCAAACACACGTGGGACATTTACGTCGTGGCGAACACGCAAGAAGAAGTCGGTTTGAAGGGCGCGGAAACTTCGACGTACCGCATCAACCCCGATGTCGCCGTCGCGCTCGACGTGAGCCACGCCGATCAACCGAACGTCAGCGAGATCAACCGCGTGGCGTTGAACGCCGGCATGGGCATCGCCCTGGGACCCAACATCCACCCGCGCGTCCACGCACGCTTGACCCAGGTTGCTAAACAGCACGAAATTCCGTTCGAGGTCACGGCGTACACCGGCGCAACCGGCACGAACGCGTGGGCGATGCAGGTGGTGCGCGAAGGCATTCCCACCGGCTTGATTGATGTGCCGCTCCGATACATGCACACCTCCGTCGAGACCTTGTGCCTCACCGACCTGGAACGCATCGGACGCTTGATGGCATTGTTCTGCGCTGCGCTCGACGACGAGTTCGCCCAGCAATTGCGCGGCGAGTCGAACGCGCCATCGCCCAAGCCGCCCAAGTCGGCACGGAGACAATGAGGGCAACATGTTACTCGAAAAACTTTCCAATGCGCGCGGCGTGTCCGGCGACGAAGCCGACGTGCGCGACATTCTGATTGACGCGTTGCGAGGGCGGGTGGACGAATATCGGGTAGATTCCATCGGCAATCTCATCGCGCTGAAAAAAGCCAAAGGCGCACGCGGACGCGCCGCGCTCAAGGTCATGCTTGCCGCGCACATGGACGAAGTCGGCTTGATGATCGTGCATCACGATTCAAACGGGCATTTGCGTTTTCACAAGGTGGGCGGCATTGACGACCGCGTGTTATTGAGCAAAGTCGTTTGGATCGGCAAAGATAAAATTCCCGGCGTCATCGGCGTCAAGCCGATCCATTTGATCAAGGGCAAGGAGCGCGAGCAAGTGCTCAACGCCGACGCGCTGACGATTGACATCGGCGCGAAATCGAAAGAGGAAGCGCAGGGCTGGGTCAAAATTGGCGATTACGCTACGTTCGCCACAACGTTTGCGGAGATCGGGGAACGGTGCGTCGAGGGCAAGGCGCTCGATGATCGTGTCGGCTGTGTCGCGCTCGTAGACGTGTTGAAACACGATTACCCGTTCGATGTGTACGGCGTGTTCACCGCGCAAGAAGAAGTGGGCGCGCGCGGGGCGCGCGTCGCGGCGTATGCCATCGAACCGGATTATGCGTTTGCGCTGGAAGGCACGGTGTGCGATGATTCGCCCAAGACCAAAGACGTTTCGCCGGTCACTCGCGTCGGCGCGGGTCCCGCGATCTCGTTTGCAGACAATTCCCTGTTGGCAGATCGCCGCTTGGTGAACCTGCTCGTCGAAACGGCGCAAGAAAACAAAATTCCGTTCCAATTCAAGCAAGCCATTGCCGGCGGCACCGACGCGGGGCGAATTCACATCGTCAAAGCCGGCGTGCCCTCCGTCGCCATCGCTGTGCCGACGCGCTACATTCACTCGCCGGTGAGTTTGCTCAGTCTCAAGGATTTGGAAAACGAAATTATCTTGCTGACCAAAGCATTACCCAAGTTGGCAAAAGGTTTGCCGGATTTGTGACGCTCCGCCTGGCAACGAGCAAATGATGGAAGAGGTATTTTATGGCAACGACGAAAAAGACAAATCACTTTCCTGCGCTGGATACCGACGAAGCCCAAACCCAAGGGATGCACCCGTTCAAAGCATTGATCAAACGTATCACCGAAGTCTACGGGCCCTCGGGCTATGAACAAACGGTGCGCGAGTTGATCCGCGAAGAGATCAAGGGCTTGGTGGATGAAGTGCGCGTAGACGCACTAGGCAATTTGATCGCGCGGAAAAAAGGCACGAGTCCCACCCCGCGCAAAAAGATCATGCTCGCCGCGCATATGGACGAAATCGGCGTGATGGTGACGCACGTAGACGAAAAGGGTTTTTTGCGCTTTGCGCCGATTGGCGGGGTGTACCCGATCAACCTCAACGGCAGTCGCTGTCGGTTTGCGAACGGCGTGACCGGCGTGTTTGGCCGCGAAACGAAAAACGGTTCGCCGACCGAAATCAAACTCGACAAGCTATTCATCGATGTCGGCGCGACCGGCAAGGATGATGCGCCGGTGGGGGTGGGCGATGCCGCCAGCTTTTGGCGTGATTTCGCCGACCTGGGTGATCGCCTCGTTGCCAAAGCGATGGACGATCGCATCGCGTGCGCGGTGTTGATCGAAACCTTAAAGCAATTGAAAAAGTCGCCGCACGACGTGTACTTTGTGTTCACCGTGCAAGAAGAAGTGGGCTTGCGCGGCGCGATCACTGCGGCGTATGGCGTGCAACCCGATCTGGCGATTGCGGTGGACGTGACCGGCGCCGGCGATACGCCGGAAGCCAACCCGATGGCGGTGGCTCTGGGCAAAGGTCCCGCCGTCAAGGTCAAGGATTCGGGGATGCTCGCGCACCCTGCCGTCAAGGCATTGTTGATCGAAGCGGCGCAAGACATCAAAGCGCCGTATCAACTCGAAGTGCTCGTCGGCGGCACGACGGACGCGATGGCGATGCAAACCTCACGCGAGGGCGTGCCCGCCGGTTGCCTCTCGATCCCCACGCGCTATGTGCACTCCCCCTCCGAAATGGTGGATTTCAACGACGTGCAAAACGCTGTTAGGGTGCTTGTCACGGTGTTGGGCAAAACCATCAAAGGCGAATAGCCCGGCGTTCCAAAGGGCGAAGCGTTTTTTCGCTTGAACTTTTGCGAAAAAACGCTTCGCCCTTACGCGTTAGCATTTTCCGGCGCGGGCGCGTTTAGCCGAAATACCGGAACTGGCTCCAAAATTCATCCCAGGTTTGGCGCAAGCC
>CAIKBD010000392.1 GCA_903825565.1 uncultured Anaerolineales bacterium
GGCACAAACTGCGGTTTTGTAACACGCGGATTGTCATGCTGAGCGAAGCGAAGCATCTCTCAATTCGCTAGTTGCGAGACCCTTCGCTACGCTCAGGGTGACAATCCAAAAGCGCAATCTGCGACCGTGCTCAGTATAGACCCAAGACGCAGTATATCCCTTTTGTTTCCATAATCCAAATCTACTCGCCGGCTAATTCGGCAACAGCCGCCAAAATACTTCGTTTGATAACAATCGCCCGCGCGGCGTGAGTCGCACTCGCGTGGCGTCTGTTTCGATCAATCCCAGTTCCTGCAACTCGGCGAATTTTTGCGCGTGCTTGGTTTGCACCTCCTCGCCGTACCGCGCGGCGAACGCCGCGAAAGTGATGCCCGCGTTCAAGCGCAAACCCAGAATCAGCGTCTCCGCCATTTCGAGCGCGCGATCAATCCGCTCGCGCCCGGCGATGGCGCTCGCGCCGCGCGTGACGCGCGCGATGTACTCGACCGGCGACGCCACGTTCCAGAATCGTTCGCCGCCCAAGCACGAGTGCGCGCCTGCGCCAAAACCCAGGTACGGTTCGTTATGCCAGTAAACCAAGTTGTGGCGCGATTGAAAACTGGAGGTTGGAGGTTGGAGGTTGGAAGTTGGAGGTTGGTCGTTATGCCAATCTCTAGTCTCCAATTTTTGATCCCGAGCCGCCACGCTCCAATTTGAAATTTCGTACTGCGCGTACCCGGCTGCGCCGAGCATATCTTGCGCGAGTTCGTACATCTCCGCCGCGAGATCGTCGTCGGGCGGCGCGTATTTGCCGCGCGCGATTTGATGCGCGAGTCCGGTCTGCGCTTCGACTTGAAGCGCGTAGAGCGACAAGTGCTCTGGCGCGAGCGCCACCGCGCGGGCGAGAGTCGCGCGCCAATCGGCGAGCGTTTGCAACGGCAAACCGTAGATGAAATCGAGACTGATGTTTTCAAAGCCGGCGCGACGTGCGTGCTCGTATGTAGCGAGTGTGTCCGCCGTCGTGTGCCCGCGATTCAAGCGGCGCAACGCCGCATCGTCGAACGTTTGCGCGCCGAGACTGAGCCGGTTGACGCCGAGCGTATGGAGCGCGCGCAACTGCTCGGCGGTTGCTGTGCCGGGGTTTGTTTCGAGCGTGATCTCGGCGGCGGGCGCAACTGCGAACGTATCGTGACACGCACGCAAAATTTCCGCGATGCGCGCCACCGGCAACAGCGAGGGGGTGCCGCCGCCGAAATAAATGCTGGGCGCAAGTGTTGAATTGCGAGCTGCGAATTGCGAATTGCGAATTTCCTGCGCGACCGCCGCGCTGTATGGCTCCAGCACGCGCGTCAAATTGGCGTACGCGTTGAAATCGCAATACGTGCATTTGATTTTGCAAAACGGAATAAAAACAAAAAGCGCGACCGCGCGCGCTTTTTCGGTTTCCCAGTTCATCGCCTCAATCACCGAGCAACGCGGAAAATAACTTGCCAATGCCCTGGGCGGGTTTTTCCGCGCGCAACTCGCCGGTCTGCCCGTTGATCACCAGGGCGTAATTTTTCTTGTCAATCGTATAACGCGCGATCCACACCGGCAAGAGAATCAATTTGAAGGATTCGATCACGACCCGCGTCGCGCTGACTTGCAAATCCTTGTACGGTTTGAACAATGTGTCCACGATCACGCGCCGCTCGCGATCCAAAATGCGCCAGCGGGCGACGAGCGATGCGTCGCCGACTGCCACTTGGTACGTTTCGGCGGGCCAGTCCACCAGGTAGCGTGGATCGTACGGCGTCAGTCGTTCAAGCGGAAAGGTACTCAGCGCAGCAATCAGCGGGGCGCTCAACGAATGGCTTGCCGGCACGAGGAGATCATTTTCGTAAATCATGCGACTGCCCGACGCCGGCACCCACACCTTGGTGTGACGCGCCAGCAGATTGCCGGCGTTCGGCGTCCACATCGCATCTTCTTCCTGCATACAATTCCACAGCACCTCGCCGCCGATGTCAAAAGTCCAAATCGGCAGATAGACGCCGTTTGGCGGCACGGGGTTGCCGCGCAAACTGAACTTTTCCGCGCGGAACCACCCCAGCAGTTTTTTGAGCGCCTCTTCGCGCGGCACCGCAAACGGCACAATGCCTTCGGGTTCGATCAAGATGCGCGTTTCGGTTTGCTCGACGACGTACGCCGACGCGCAGTACGGGCACGTGATGGACAGTGTTTCCGGCGACAAGACGAAGGACGCGCTACAGCCCTGGCATTTGAGCGAACGTTGCGCCGTTGGTTTCGTGTGCCCCTTTGCCGTCGCTAACGCGACTGTAAAATTCTGCTCTTCAAGCAACACGCTATCGTCTTTCACATTTGCCAGCGATTGGCGACGCCCGCAGTACGCGCAAGTCAGCGTCGTGCCATCCGGCGAGTATGCCATCTTGCCGCCGCATTGCGCGCACACATAGCGGCGCGGTTGCGCGGCGTCCGCCGGCATCGGCGCGGGCAGGTGATCGGGATTGACGATTTCTTCCGGTTTCAATTGCCCGTTGAGGATTGCGAGTTCGCGGCGTGCTTCCGGGTCCATCGGATTCAGCGCGAGCGAGTGATCGAGACACTCGCGTTTCTTTTTCGGATCGTCTTCAATGTCGGCGAGGTACCGCCACGCGTCGGCAATTTCATCCGCGTTGGAATCCGGCGCTTCGATCACCCATTCCAAATAATGCCGTGCCTCCGCTTTTGAGTTGCCTTTGACGGCGGCAATGCCGTGAACCAACAAGTCGCGTGTGCGGTCGGACATTGGACACCTCGTCAACCATGCCGATGATTTTCAGGTTTGATTATAGTCCAAGTTGCGTGTTTCGCCAATTGGTATTTGGCGCGCTCAAGGGGCATCGGTGTTTGAGGCGCGTCTTTTGCGCGGTACGAATCGTCTCAATTTTATGCCGACGCGCAGATTGGGCGTTGTGCCCAGTGCACTAGCGCTGACTTGGCACACGCCGTGAAATCAGAAACACGGCTTTTCAAAAGTCGCTTGACATCACCCCTCACCCCGCTAGCGCGGCATCCGTGCGGCGTCCCGCCGCGTTACGGACGCGCTAGCGCCTCTCCCCAATAGGGGCGAGGGAATTTACCCCTTCTCCCTTTGAGGGAGAAGGTTGGGATGAGGGTCGCCCGACTTTTGAAAAGCCCTGAATCAGAAATCGGACTATTGACTTTTGTGTGTGGTTATTATAAAGTTATTTTGCCAATCGAAAATTCAGTCTTGAGCTCGGGTTTATGCGCTAACTCGTCCGTTCTCTATCCCGATTTTTGTGGATATATTCATACCCTGTCCCTGGAATTGGGGGACGGGGTTTTCATTTAGTCGTTTGCGATGCCGGCGGATCGTCAACGCGCGTTGGAAGCCGGGGCGAACGATTATTTGAGCAAGCCAGTCAATTTGAAACAGTTGACCGAGACCATCAATCGCCAGATCGTGGAGAAGTAACATGCCCGCCAAAATTTTGATCGTGGATGATGAACCGAGCGCCCGTCTGACGCTGAAAAACTTGCTGCGCCCCGAAGGATATACTTTGCAGTTTGCCAACGATGGAGCGGCGGGGTTGGCGGAAGCGCGTTTGTGGCAACCGGATGTGATCCTTGCCGATGTGATGATGCCGGTGATGGACGGCTTGGAACTTTGTCGCCAGATTCGCGCGGATGCGGCACTGAGCCAAGTGCCGATCATTTTGACCACCGCGTTGGATGACCGTCAAGCCAAAGTGCGCGGATTGGAAGCGGGTGCAGATGATTTTATCACCAAGCCCATTGACTCGGTTGAGTTGCGCGCGCGCCTGCGGACGCTCACCAAGCTCGACCGTTTCCGCAAACTCAACGAAGAGCAAAGTAAATTGGAGCAGACGCATCGCAAATTGTTGCAGGCGAACGAGGCGTTAGGCGCGAGTGAAGAACGGTTCCGTAGTTTCATCGAGCAATCCAGTGACGGCTTTTTGCTGACCGACGAGCAAGGTATCATTATCGAGTGGAATCTTGCCCTCATGCAAATAACCGGCTTGACACATGACCAAGCGCTGGGTATGCCCCTGTGGGATATTCCCGTGCAGATGGTCGCATCGGAATATTCGGCAACGCTTGACATGGAACAATTCAAGCAGGTTTTAGGCAACATGTTGCAGACAGGACAATCGCCCTTGTTTGGGCAATCCAATGACGCCACAATTCGGACACGAGACGGAGAAATCAAGGTCATTCAGCACACGGCGTTTCCGATTCGCATAACCCAGGGCTATTGCCTTGGCGCGGTTGTGCGCGATATAACCAAACATAAACAGATGGAGCAAACACTGGAAGCTGAAGCCGTCCGGCGGCGGATTTTGTTTGATGAGTCGCCGGATGGCATTCTAGTGATTGATCAACAGACAGCGGGCTTTGTTGAATTCAACACCGCGGCACATACCCAACTGGGTTATTCGCGTGAAGAGTTTGCCCAGTTGCACATTTTCGATATTGAAGCCCAAGAGACGGCAGACGAAACTCGTGCTCATATCGGCGAGGTTATTCAAAATGGCAAGTCAGACTTTGAGACCTTGCAATACACCAAGCAGGGCGAGCGGCGCAACATCCATGTTACCGCGCAGATCGTCAAAATTATGAGACAACCGGTGTATTACTGTACTTGGCGCGACATCACCGAGCGCAAACTGGCGGAAGAGAAATTGCGTGAGAGCGAGGAGCAGTATCGTTTTTTGGTTGACAATACCAGCGACTTTATCGCTCGGTTCGACCGAAATGGAGTGGTATTATTTGCATCGGGCGCTTCGTACCGCTTTAACGGTTATGCTCCGGATGAAATTGTCCACACCAGCGCTTTTGAACGGATCCACCCGGAAGATCGAGACATGGTGCGCGGCAAGTTGAAGCGGGTGCTCGAGACCGGCGCAGAAGGAAAGGTGGAATATCGCATCAGACGGAAAACCGGCGAAGATATTTGGGTGGAAGCCGTTGGTCGGTGCGTGTCTAGTTCCACTGGGGAGTCGGAAGTGGTCGTCGTTCAGCGTGACATCACCGAACGCAAACGCGCGGAAGAAGAACTACGCCTCAGCCAGGCACGCTATCGCTCGCTGGTGGAAACACAATCGGATCTGGTTTCGCGCAGTGACCTGACCGGCAGACTGACTTTTGTAAACGACGCTTATTGTCGCGTAGTCGGTCTTGCCCGGGAGGTGTTGCTTGGTCGGCAGTTTCAAGAATTTGTTCATCCCGATGACCTGCCCGCCTTGCAAGTCGCTACGCAAATCCTTTGTGCGGCACCCTATCGGCAATACATTGAAGACCGCCTACTGACACCCGACGGGGCACGCTGGTTTGGCTGGCAAAGTTCAGCCATCCTAGACGAAAACAAGTCGGTCGTTGAATTTCAGGGTGTGGGCCGCGACATCACCGAACGCAAACAGGCGGAAGCCGCTTTGCGTGAGAGTGAGGAACGGTATCGCTCTATGCTCGATAATATGATGGAAGGATGTCAGATCATTAGTTCGGATTGGCGTTATCTCTATGTGAATTCGGCGGTGGCACAGCAAGGTCGCTACAGTTGTGACGAATTGCAAGGGCGCACCATGATGGAAATGTATCCCGGCATTGAGAGTACCGCGATGTTCGCCGTTTTGCGTGATTGCATGGAAAACCATGTGACCCGCCGAATCGAGAATGAATTCATCTATGCCGACGGCTCGCCCGGTTGGTTTGATCTGAGCATTGTCCCTGTGCCCGAAGGCATTTTCATCCTGTCCGTTGACATCACGGAACGCAAACGTGCTTTGGCTGAACTGGATCGGATGGAAAAACGTTACCGCGCCATGATCGAATATGCGCCGGATGGCATCGTGCTGATCAATGCAGATGGCAAGTTCAAGTACGCTAGTCCTTCCGTCGAAAGAGTTTTTGGGTATACCCATGAGGATTTGCCCAATTGTGACTCCGTTGGAATGACGCACCCAGAGGACTTGGCGATGGTATTGTCAGAATTGACCAAGCTATTAAATGATCCGTCGTATATTCCCACGCTTCAATACCGTTTCCGTCACAAGAGTGGCGAGTGGCGCTGGATTGAAAGCACGTTCAGCAACTTGCTGACACTACCTAGCGTGGAATCCATTATCATCAACTTTCGAGACATTCATGAACGCAAACTAGCAGAAGATAAACTGCACCAGAGCGAAGAAAGAATACGCCTGGCAATCGAAACAACTCACTTGGGGATTTGGGAGTGGAACCTCAAAACGAATCAAGTGCGCTGGAACGCCGAGATGTTCCGGCTCTATGGACTACCGCCCAGCGCGGAGGGGATGGTTGATTACACCGATTGGGCATCAGCGCTTGAAGCTGGTACGTTGGCGGGGCAGGAAGTCATTTTGCAGGATACGAGCCGGCACCATGGGCAAGGTCAGCGCGAGTTCCAGATTCGGCGCAAGGATACCGGCCAAGTGCATTCCATCTATGCTGTTGAAACCATACGGCTTGATCCCTCAGGCGAACCTGTCTGGATGGTGGGAACCAATATTGATATCACCGAACGCAAACAGGCGGAAGCCGCTTTGCGTGAGAGTGAAGAGAAATATCGCGGGCTGATGGAGAGTTTGGATAGTGTGGTGTGTTTGGTGGATTACGAGGGCTGTGTGCTGTATCTGAACGAGGTGGCGGCGCGTGATTTGGGCGGCGTGAGCGAAGATTTCATTGGTAAGACTTTAGCCGAACTTTTCCCGGAGCCAGCGGCAACCAGGCAATTGCAATCTGTCCGCCAAACGATCCAGGCAGATCACGGCATCATCCAAGAACAGATCACATTTGTGCAGGGTCAGCCCCGATGGTATCGTGCTTCGTTTCAACCGATCCACGACGCAACCGGCCGCGTGGTTTCCGCGCTGGTTAATGCCACCGATATCCACGATCTCAAAACGGCACAACAGAGGTTAGAGGAGTTGAACCGGACGCTGGAAGAACGCGTCCGGCAGCGCACCGCCGAGGTGCAAGACCTGTACGATAATGCCCCCGCTGGCTACCATTCTCTAGACACCAACGGCAACGTGGTTATGATCAACCAAACCCAGTTGAACTGGTTGGGTTGTACGCGTGACGAATTGCTTGGGCGTCCAGCGACAGAATTTTTAACTCCCGCAAGCGTGGCGATGTTCCAAGCGCACCTGCCGATTTTGATCCAACACGGTCGAGTGAACGACCTGGAATTTGAGATGATCTGCAAGGGTGGGAGCATCATACCGGTGATGCTCAGCGCAACCGCCATTTATGATGAACAGGGGCGCTTTGTAATGAGCCGCTCGACGGTGTCCGACATCACCGAGCGCAAAAAAGCGGAGCAAGCCCTGCGGGAAGGCGAGGCGCGGTATCGCTCGATTTTTGAAAATAGTTTGAATGGAATTCTCATCAACGATCCCGCGAGCGGCAAGATCATTGACGCCAATCCAGCCGCGTGCCAAATGTGGGGCGGCACGAAAGAAGAGTTGTGTGGAGTGGAACGCGGCGCGTGGGTGGACGCGACCGATCCGCGTTTGCCCCGCATATTGGAAGAGCGCGCTCGCACGGGGCGGTTCAGCGGCGAACAGAGCTATCGGCACAAAGATGGTTCCAGCTACCCCGTCGAAGTATCGTCCACCATCTCTACCGCACCCACAGGCGAACTCATTGCGAACACCTTTTTCACCGATATTGCGCTCCGCAAAAAAGCGGAAGAGACTCTGCGCCAAGCGAACTTTGAACTAGAGCGTGCGTTGCGGATGAAGGATGAATTTCTGGCAACGATGAGCCACGAACTACGCACGCCGCTCAATGCCATTCTGGGCTTGTCTGAAACTTTGCACGAGCAAATCCTGGGTCCGCTGAACGAAAAACAAATCCAATCTCTGGCAACCATCGAAGCCAGCGGACACCATTTGCTTGAGCTGATTAACGATATTCTCGACCTCTCGAAAATCGAAGCGGGCGCGCTAACGCTCACCTTGTCGCCGGTGTCTGCCAAATCCTTGTGCGACGCCAGTTTGCTGTTCGTGCGCGAAGCCGCGCGAAAAAAGAAAATCAAACTGTTCTCGACGTTGGATGCGGACATCCAAATGATTAGCGTGGACGAACGGCGCGCCAAACAGATGTTGGTCAATTTGCTCAGCAACGCCGTCAAGTTCACACCCGAAGGCGGGCGCGTTGGTTTGGAGATGGTCGGCGACCGGCAAGCCCGGACAGTCTGCTTTACCGTGTGGGATACGGGGATTGGTATTTCGGGCGAAGGCATGGCGCGTTTGTTCAAACCCTTTGTCCAACTGGACAGTAGTTTGTCGCGCCGTTACGAAGGAACCGGGTTGGGGTTGTCGCTTGTTGCGCGCATGGCGGCAATGCACGGCGGAAGCGTCACAGTTGAAAGTGAACTTGGCAAAGGAAGTCGTTTTACCATTACGTTGCCCTGGACGGAAGCGCCCCAGGTGGATGAGCCGGCATGCTCAGGCGTGCCAGCGCCGACAACGCCAGAGACTTGCGGCATGGTGGGAACGAACACGCCGGTCCCGCTGATTCTTGTCGTGGATGATAACGAAACAACCATCTTTACCTTGTCCACTTATCTGGAAGCCAAGGGCTATCGTTTGGCGATTGCGCGCAATGGGCGGGAAGCCCTCGCGCGGGTACGCGCGGAACCACCGGCGTTGATTCTGATGGATGTGCAAATGCCGGACATGGATGGCTTGGAAGCCACGCGCCGCTTGCGGAACGATAGTGACCCGCGCCTGGCGAATGTTTCCATCGTCGTGTTGACGGCACTGGCGATGCCTGGGGATCGTGAAAAAGCGCTTGCGGCAGGCGCAAATGAGTATATGAGCAAACCCGTGAATCTCAAACAATTGGTGGAGATGATTGAACAAGTCCGGCAATCTCCCTAAATCAGAAACAATCCACACGGCAGTTTGCGCCATTGACCGGAGAGTATCCAACCTAATGGTGGGCTTTTAACACCTGAAGCGCCACATCCACGACCATTGGATCGAAATGGGTCCCAGACCAATTACGAATGTATTCCAACGTTGCTTCACGCGTCCACTCTTTGCGATACGGACGTTCCGAAGTCAAGGCATCCCACACATCTACCACTGCGAAAATGCGCGCGGCGAGCGGAATTTCTTCGCCTTTCAATCCGCGCGGGTAACCGCTTCCATCCCATTTTTCGTGATGGCAATACGGAATATCGAGCGCGGGACGCAAATAGTCAATGTCCGCCAACAGACTGTACGCATGTTGCGGGTGCTTGCGCATAATTGCCCATTCCTCAACCGTCAGCGCGCCGGGTTTGAACAAAATATTGTCGGGAATGCCTAACTTGCCAATATCGTGCAACAACGCGCCGCGCCGAATGTGCACGATGGCATCTTCGGCAACGCCCAGCGTGCGCGCGACGGCGACGGTCAATTGCGCGACGCGTTCCGAGTGCCCTTGGGTTTCGTGATCGCGCAATTCGAGCGTGCGTGCCCACCCGGAGAGGGTCGCCTCATAAGCATTCAAGAGATCATTGCGGGCTTGTTCTAAATCGGCTTCGGTCTGCAACTGGGTAGACAAATCCCGGATCATAAAACGCGCCTCCGTGTTGCCCTGGAGTCGCAGTAACACGGCAGAAATCTGCGCCGGAAATGCTGTGCCGTTTAAGCGAAACATTTCCCCTTCAAATGCAATTGCCCCATTCGGCAATTCAACCTCGCCGGTCAAATACTGGCGCGCGGCGGCGTGCCATGCCTTTGGGAGAAAGGCATATAGCGATGTGCCAGCCAAAGCCGTTGCCCCAAGAATTTCCTGCATCGCGCCATTTGCCAAGCGAATCGTGCCGGCTTGATCTGTCAGGATCATGCCGTACGGCGCAGTCAAGATCAAGCGGCGTAAATGTTCGTCACTCGTTTGGCGAATGTTTTGCTGCGCGGTTACGACGCGTCGCAAAACAGCGCTCACGCGCGCCAAAAAATTGGGCGGCTCAAAGGGTTTGACGATATAATCATCGGCGCCATTGGCAAAACCTTTGAGCACGCTTTCTTGCTCGCCGGTTGCCGTGAGGAAGATAAAGGGAATATCCGCCGTGCACGCATTCCAGCGCAACCGCTGTAGCATTTCAAACCCGCCCATCACCGGCATGCGTACATCGCATACGATCAAATCGGGGTGTTCGGTGGTGGCAATTGCCAAACCGGTTTCACCATTGTTGGCGGTGTGAACTTGGTACCCTGCGCGCTTGAGAATGGAGGATAGACCGAACAAGAGATTGGGATCGTCATCTACCGCCAAGATTTTTTTTGTAGATTCATTCATTCTCTTTCAACTCCTGGTACAGCGGCAACCGTACCGTAAAGGTTGTGCCTTGGCTCATTGTGCTTGTCACCTCGACCTGCCCGCGCAATTTTTCGATGATGCCCTTGACGATATACAGCCCAATGCCACTGCCCGGCACTTCGGCGTCAACCGCGTTGTGCGCGCGGAAAAAACGCGTGAACAAATAGGGCAGGTCGTTCGGCGGAATACCGATGCCCGTATCGCTGATCCGAATCACAACTCCGTCAGCGTCTCGCTCTGTGCTTACATCTATCGTGCCGAGAGTGGGCGTAAACTTGACGGCGTTACTCAACAGGTTGACAAAAACTTGTTGAAGCATATCGGCGTTGGCGTTGACCATCAACGCCTCCGGCGGCAGGTTGATGGCAAGCGTAACTTGTTTGGCTTCGGCTTGCGGTATCACGGCGGAACACGCGTCGCGCAACGCGTCACCCAGGTTGAGCGGCGTGAGCGTGATCTGAAAATCGCCTTTTTCCAAACGCCCGGCGGCGAGTAACTTTTCCACCAAGATGCGTTGCCGTTTTAGTTCGCGTTGCATCACTTGCCAGTACTCGCTCAACTCATCCGGCGGACCGCCTTCCTGAATCAAATCCGCCATCATGATCACGGTCGTCAACGGGGTCCGCAATTCGTGCGCCGCGCGATTGATAAAGTCCGATTTCATTTGTTCGAGGATGGCGCGTTCGCTGATATTTCGCACGATTGCCAACACCTGCTGACCTTGCACGGCTGTGCCCGGTGCGCTACTTGTCACCAGCCGTGCCTCAAAAGTTTGCGTGCCTTGCGCCAGCGGCAATTCGTATTCAAACGTTTGGAGTTTGCCGGTCGCCAGCGTTTCGGCGATTTTTTCAAGCGCGATGCGTGCCACGGGCGCGGGCAGAACGTCGCGGATGGATAGACCCCGAATTTGGCCCGGCGTGCGCGCGCGGTCTTGAACTTGGCTCGCCTTGAAATCGAGCACGCGCCCTTCCGCGTCCAACCGAAACATCATATCTGGGATCGCGTCTATAATCGCTCGGTTGTGCGCCTCACTTTGCAGTAACGAATCCTCGATCTGCTTGCGACGAATTGCCGCGCCTAAAATGCGCGCCGCCGCTTCGAGCGCGTCAATGCCTGAGATCTCCCACGCGCGCTCGGTCTCGCAATCATCAAAACCGATCATCCCCCACCACATACCGCCAGCCATAATTGGCACGAGCAAAATTGAGCGAATGCCTTGCGGCTCGAGTACGGCGCGCTCGGATGCGGGAAACTGGGCGACGATGCCTGCGATGCGTTTGCCGGCGCGGAACGCGTCTACCCAGCGTTGCAAGCCCGATGCGATATACGGTACTTTTTGCAAATCGGGGTTGTCAATTTGCGGCACGTAGCCGGGCGCGCACCACTCGTACTGCTGGCTCGTCCAAACCTCATCTGCCGTTTGAGCGAAATTTTCAAAGATGTAAACGCGACTCACTTCGGAAGCCCGCCCCAGGCGCGCGAGCACAGTGGGCATGTGCGTTTTCCAATCCGCGGTACCCAAAAAGTATTCCGCCGCTAGGTTGACCGCTTCGAGAATGGCGGCATGGCGGCGCAGGGCGGTCTCGGCGCGTTGGCGTGCGGAGACATCGCGCGAAATGCCGAACAAGACCGGGCGTTCGCCCCAATAACCGCGTGTGACTTTGGTCTCGACCGGAATGAGCGTGCCGTCTTTGCCCATCAGTGGAACCGGGCAATAGTCGGTTTCGCCGGCAAGCATCCCGGCGATAATGGTGCCCGCTTCGGCGCGGCGCGTGGGGGGATGCAACGCCAGCACGTCCAGTCCGATTAATTCTTCGAGCGGATAGCCCAACCGATTCGGCACGACTGGATTGACCTGTAAAATATTACCCGCGTTGTCGAGAATGAACAGGAAATCGTCCAAGTTATCGAATAAGGTTTGCAGGTTCCGCTGACTTTCGAGCAACGACATTTCAGCGTTCAGGTGCGCGATGACATTCCCCACCTGCGCCGCCAGGGTTTCGGCGAGTACGCGCGTCGAGGCGGGGATTTCCGCGTGGGTGTGTGAGGCGAGATTGAGCGCGGCAACGGCAATCCCCTCGTGCAAAATGGGAATAGCGGCGAGCGACACGAGTTTTTCCTGTTGTCGAATATCGTCGCTCGCCAGGTTGGAAGCGGCATAGTTGAGATAGACCGGCTTGCCGGCAAGGATCAATTGGACTTGGGGAGATTGTGCGGCAAAGTGTCGCGTTTGCGTGATGAATGTTTCCGACAAACCGGAATGTGTGACCAAGGTCAATTCTTGGGTGGCGCGGTCGAACAGGTATACGCCGCCGCTATCAATGCCCTCGATCTCACAGGCGACGGCAAGCACCGCAGCGAACGCATCGCGCAGGTTACTTGCCGCGCCCACGCGCAACCCCAAGTCGCGTTGCACGCGTAAGGATTCCGCCGCGCGCTTTTGCTCGGTAATATCTGTGCCAACACCTTGAATTTCGACGGTGTTGCCAACTTCATCGCGGATGGCGTGATCTTCCCAGCCGATCCAACGCCAGCCGTCAATGGTCAGTGCGCGTTGTTCGACATAGATTCGGTAGGGCGGCGTGTGCAAGCCCGCCATCGCTTGCAGTGTGTGGGCAAGATCGTCGGGATGCACAAGCGGTGTGAATGTATGCCCCAGCAACTCGGCACGTGTCTTGCCAAAGGTGCGGCAGTACACATCGTTGACGTAGGTAAAATTTCCCGCCACGTCAACGCGCACGATCAGTGCTTGTTGCGATTCGATGATCCCGCGATAGCGATCCTGACTCGTA
>CAIKBD010000393.1 GCA_903825565.1 uncultured Anaerolineales bacterium
AACCCAGCGATCTGCTCGGCGATGGCTGGTGGAAAATCAATCGAGGCGACGCCGCTCTGCGGGCAAAGGAAAGAGAGTAATTGTTTACCGCATTTGACGCGCGAGATAGTGCGGCGTCAATCGCATAAAAGTTGGATTGAAATTTGATTTCCACGCGTGTATTATAAAAGCCATATGACGAACGACGAACTCGTACAACAATTCCACGAAGCCCAAACCCTGATTGCCAAACAAGCCGCGCTCATCGGCGAACTCAAAGCGCGCATCGCCGAGTTGGAACAGAAACTCGATGAGATGCAACGGCGCGGCAAGCGGCAAGCCACGCCCTTTTCTAAAGGCGCGCCCAAAGCCGAACCCAAGACCCCTGGGCGGAAACTGGGGCACCTTGCCGCGCATCGTCCGAAACCCGCACGCATTACGCGCACCGTCGAAGCCCCGTTACCTGCACACTGTCCCGCCTGTGGTGGAACGGTGGTTGAAGAAGCGGTGCGCGCGCAATACCAAGAAGACATTCCGCGTCCCATTGAAACGTTCATCACCCAGTTCAATGTGCATGTGGGACACTGCGCGGACTGCGCCACGCGCGTCCAAGGGCGTCATCCCGAACAAACTTCCGATGCGTTAGGCAGTGCCGCCGTGCAACTGGGTCCGAATGTGCTAGGTCTCGGGGCTGAACTCAAACACGATTTGGGCGTCTCCTATGGTAAGGTCGCACGGTTCTTGCGCTTGACCTTTGGACTGAACGCGACCGCTTCGAGTTTCGCGCGCGCCGATCAACGCTTGGCGCAAGATTTTGCGCCAACCTATGCCGACCTGCAAACGCAGTTGCGCCTGAGTGCGGTGGCGCATGCCGATGAAACAGGCTGGAAAGTGGGCGGGCATTCGGCGTGGCTGTGGGTCTTTACGAATGAGCAACTCACCCTCTATGTGATTGACCCGCACCGCGATCACGATGTGGTAGAGCGCATCCTGGGTCTGAATTTTGCAGGCGTGCTCATCACCGATTGTTTCCTCGCGTATGACCCGTTGACGTACGATAAGAGCAAATGCGTCGGGCATCTGTTACGACGATGTCACGCCTTGGTCGAAAGTGGCAACGCGAGCGCGATCCGTTTTAGTGAGCAAGCCGCGTGCCTGTTCCGTGGCGCGCTGAAACTGAAAGAGCGCAAGGCGACCTTGAATGCGCACGGTTATCGCGTCGCGTGCGGACGCTTGGAAGCCGCCTTTGACCGCTTGCTCGCGCGTTCCTATCGTCAAGCCGACACAGTGCGTTTCGTCAAGTTGCTCCGCAAACAACGTGCGTATCTGTTCACCTTTTTATACGTGGCGGCGGTGGCTCCGACGAACAATGCGGCGGAGCGAGAGTTGCGCCCAGCGGTCATCATTCGGAAGACGAACGGATGCAATCGGAGCACCAACGGCGCAACCGCGCACGCGACTTTGAGCAGCATCATCCGCACCGCGCGCAAACACGGACATGATTTCGTGGACCTGACCAAGCGAGTGTTGCAACAACCGATTCAAGTCGTCGTGAAGCTGTGCAGTTCTGACCCAGCACCACCTATCGAGCCAGTGCCTACGACTCCTTCCGACTTGCGTGTTACGGCAATACCTTGATGTTCGTCGCTATTGCCACACGCCTAATGCGGTAATGTATTACAATCCGCGAATTACGCGAATGAACACGAATAGAAAATTAAATTCGCGAAGATTCGTGTAATTCGCGGATAAAAAATTGTGGCAATGAATTCAACATTTGAAAAATCTTTTGGCGCAATCCTGGGGCTCGCGTACGGCGATGCGATTTCGTTTCCGGCATTGTTCCATCGCACACATCAATTCCTTGAAAAGCGCCGCGAATTCTTGTGGCGCACGAATCGCGACTCGATGCGCAATCGCATCCTGCGCTTGACGATGCCGTTCACGCACCGCAACGCGCCGGAATTGCTCGAACCGTTTCCGACCGACGACACCGAGTACGCCGTGTTCACCGCGCAGACCTTGATCAACACGCGCGAATTTTCTGCCGTCACATTTTCGAGCGCGTGGCGCGAACGCATCGTGCCGATTGCCGATCAAGTGCTCACCGGATTTTCGGAACGCGCGGCAATCGAAAATTTGAAACGCGGACTCGAACCACCCGCGACGGGCAACGACAATCCGCAGTACTATGACGATTCGGCTGTTGCGCGCGCCGTGCCGATTGGCTTACTGTGCGCCGGCGACGCGGAGCGCGCGGCACAGATCGCGCAACTCGACGCGCAGGTGACGAACGCGGAAGATGGCATTTACGCCGCGCGCGCGATGGCGGTGGCGATTGCCTTGCTCGCGTCCGGCGAAAACATCGGCGATGCGCTTGTACGCGCACGTCAAGAATTTCCGGCGGATTCCTGGATCGCGCGCGGGGATACAATGGCGCGCGAATGTGTGCGCGACG
>CAIKBD010000394.1 GCA_903825565.1 uncultured Anaerolineales bacterium
CAACCAACCCACCCGCGTCCAGTTCCGCACAAACGTTGCTCATTGGTTCGTCGTTGGGAGATGTGGGCACGGCTGATCCGCACAATGGACGGCAAATTACTGGGTTGTGGGTTCAAGAGTGGATTTTCAATCACCTCGTCCGCTTTTATCCCGGCACGATTGACGTGCTCAAAATCGAAGGCGACCTGGCAGAAAGCTGGAAAATCTCGGACGACAAATTGACGTGGACTTTCACTCTACGCAAGGGCGTCAAATGGCACAAGGGTTTTGGCGAGGTGACTGCCGAGGATGTGAAATTCAGTTTTGAACGGATGCTGGATCCCAAAACCGGCGGTCGTATGCCCGACCGGATCAAAGTGGACAGTGTCACCGTCGTTGACAAGTATACGGTTGCCATCAAAACCAAAACGCCCGATCCCTTTTTCCTGCAAAATATCGCCGACCGCGACTCGGTCATCATTTCCAAAGCGGCGTTTGAAAAATTCGGCAAGGATTTTGGGCAACAGATGATTGGCTCTGGACCGTTTCAATTCGAGAGCTATAGCCCCAAACAAAAGTATGTCGTGACGGCAAACGAAGAGTATTTTCGCGGCGCGCCGAACGTCAAACGAATCGAATTGCTCTTCATTGCGGACGAGACCGCGCGCCATGCGGCATTCATGACGGGCAAGCTTGACCTTGCGGTTTATGTCGGCGATGTCAAGCCCTACACCCAAGAATTGACCAAAGCCGGCAAAAAGTACGATAATATTCTGCCCGGCGGAGCATCTTGGACTTTTATTGACATAGCCAAGAAACCGTTGGATGACCTGCGCGTGCGTCAGGCGCTTGCCTACGGAGTAGATTGGGCAACCTTTGTGGATGAACAGCGCTTTCCGGGCGCCGAGCATTACACCGTCACCTCGACCGGTTTTTTGGGCGTCCCCGGCGTGTTTGGCTACTCTGAGGAAGGCATCACCAAATACGAATACAATCCAACCAAAGCCAAACAACTCTTGACGGAAGCGGGTTATCCCAATGGCTTTAAACTCCCCGTTTTTGTGTCGAATAACCCAGGATGGGTGCAAGCCATGATCTATGCCCAAGACCAGCTCAAACGCATCAATGTGCAATTGGACATGACCACCGTAGACAATGCCACGTGGCTCCAAAAAAGTATCAACGGAGAAAATCGTCCCTTTACACCGTACAACATCAATATGGAACCCGATGCATACAATGTCCTTTCCCGTCAATTTGTACCTGGTGCAGAGCGTTATGCCTTTACCAACTATGACAAAGTGGCTGACTTGGTCCGCAAAGCCGGGACGGAATTCGATCCAGCCAAGCGCGCGCTGATTTATAAGGAAATCGGGCAAAAGATTTCCCAAGATTTGGTTGTTCTGCCGGGCACGTACGCACCCAACATTTTCGCGCGTCAACCCTACGTGGATATCGGCTATGAGTACAAAGCCAGTCACACGAGTTTCTATCCCATCACCGAAAAAATCCAAGTGAACAAAAAACCGTAGCGTTATGATGCATTCCCTTTCTTTGCCGACGCCTTTTCCCGTTGGGGCAGTCAACGTCTATCTCTTTGAGGGCGATGAGTTGACGCTGGTGGATACCGGCTCGCAGACCAGCCGTACGCTCGAGTCTTTGCGGCAACAGTTGGCGACGCGCGGATTCCAAATCCGCGATATTCGTCGCGTCATCGTCACCCACACCCATCTTGATCACTGCGGACTGACAGCGCAAATCGTCGCCGAGTCGGGCGCACGCGTTTTCACGCATCGCAACAATGTGGAGTGGCTCACCCAGTTCCCGCAACGGTGGCAAGCCGATGAACCCTTCCTGGATCACATCGCAACCCAGAACGGCGTGCCCGGCGGGTTGCGCGAGACCCTGTCCGGTTATGTGACGACATTGGCGCGCTATTGCGCCGCCGTGCCGATCTATGGAGTTTTGGAAGATGGCGATCAAATGACTTTGGACGGCGCGCTCTGGCAAGTGATGCACACCCCCGGGCACTCGGGCGGACTCGTGTGCTTGTACCAACCGGAACAACAGTGTCTTTTATCGAGCGATCATTTGCTGAAAAAAATCTCGTCCAATCCGTTTGTCGAACTGTCGGTCAACGGCACGCACAAACGTCGGCACAGCTTGGTCGAGTACATCGCATCCTTGCGTCGTGTCGCTGAACTGCCGGTGCAACGCATCCTCCCCGGCCACGGCGAGCCGGTCACCGACGACCATCGCGCGTTGATCGCTCGCCGAATTCAATCGCACCATAACCGTGCCGATCAAATTGCACACGCGTTGGCAAGCGGATCACAAACGGCTTATCAGCTCATCCGCGTAATCTTTCCCAATCTATCGCCGGCGAACACCTTGCTGGCTTTTTCCGAAGTCCTGGGACATCTTGATTTGCTGGAAGAGCAAGGGCGCGTGAGACAACAAGCGCACGGTGAGTTGGCGTACTATCGGTTGAACTGAAAGGAGTCCCGATGGATTTCACGGATACCCAGGTTGACATCGCGGATGGCATCGCGATAGTGACATTGCGCCATCCACCCTTGAACACACTGACCACTCGAATGCTAGACGAGATTTACGCCTGCTTCGCGCGATGGGCGGACGATCCGAATGTGCGAGTTGTTGTCTTCACGGGTGGAGGCGAAAAAGGTTTTTCGGCAGGGGCAGATGTGGGTGAGTTCTTCAGCGTCGAAAATCCGTTTGCCAAAGCGGTGGATGATTTTCGCACGATTGAAGATTTTCCCAAGCCCGTCATCGCCGCGATTCACGGGTACTGTCTGGGTGGCGGCTGTGAGTTCGCCTTGAGCAGTCACCTCCGTATCGCGGCGGACGATGCCACCATCGGGTTGACCGAAGTCAAACTAGGCATCCTTCCCGGCTGGGGCGGCACGCAACGGCTGGCGCGTCTCGTCGGCAAAACCCGCGCGCTCGAATTGCTCTTGCGCGGACAACGCATTACGGCGACCGAAGCGTGGAACATCGGCTTGGTGAATCGCATCGTGCCCGCCGCCGAACTGATGCCGACGACACTTGCGCTCGCGCACGAACTCGCGGCTGGCGCGCCGGTCGCACACCGCGCAATTTTGCACGCGGTCATTCGTGGCGCCGATTTGCCATTCGCGCAAGGATTGGAGCTCGAGACGCAAGGCATCGAAATGGTTTGGGGCACGGAAGATGCGCTAGAGGGATTCACCGCATTCAAAGAAAAACGTTCCCCCAAATTCATAGGGCGATAAAAAATCAAGGAGGAAAAAATGGCGTTATTGAGCACGGGCACACCTGCCCCCACATTCAAAGGAATGAACTTGACGGGACCAGAGGTGGCGCTGGAAAACTATCAAGGCAAAAAAAGCGTTTGCTTGGTTTTTGCGCCGGATACAGTTGACCCGGCACAAACGACCGCGCTCAAAGCACTTGCCGCCAAAGTGCAAGACAAAGTCGAGGTTGTTACCGTCGTCCGCAAAATCCCGGGCGTGCCGATGGCAAAAGCATTCTTGCAACAACTCGGCTACAAATTCCCGGTCGTGTACGATTCGACGATGACCGTGTTCAAATCCTTTGGCGTTGAAGCGCCGGTCGCGGTGTTCCTGATTGATGCGAACGGAAACATTGTTTATGCGATGCAGTCGGGACCGTTCAAGGTGGACATCAAAGCAATCGGCGACGCGATTGCCGCAAATGTGCCCTAGGGTTCGACTGATTGGATGGGATAAATGGCGCATAGAATCTGTTGGCTCGTTTTCATCTTGGCACTAGGCAATCTCGCGGCGTGCACCGCACCGCTTGCGCCGACAACGCCTTCGTCTGTCAACCTAACGCCGGCGAGCCACCCGCTTTCGCCATCGTACCAACGCGCCGCCGAGTACTCGCGTCAACACAAGGGACTCGCGGTCATTGTGCTCCGGGGTGAGCAAATCGTTTTCGAAGAATATCAAAACGGTTTCACCGCGCAAGCAGTCAATCGTTTGGCAAGCGGCACAAAAAGTTTTGCCGGCATCCTTGCCGTTGCCGCAGTGCAAGATGGTTTGCTCAAACTCGACGAACGCGCCGCCGCGACTTTGCTCGAATGGCAAAACGATTCGCGCAAATCGCAAATCACGATCCGCCAGATTCTCAATCAAGTGGATGGGATGGAAGACGCGGCAAATGTCTTGCAAGGTCAGACGGGCATCGCCAACAAGTACGAACACGCGTTGTCGCTCAAACTTGTCGCCGAGCCAGGCAACAAGTTTATTTATGGTCCCAGCCATTTTAGCGTCTTTGGCGAAATTATGCGCCGCAAACTAAAGCCGCTAAACGAAGATCCGCTGGCATACCTGGAACGCCGCGTCCTCAATCCGATTGGTTTCAAGTATGCGCGCTGGACGCGCGACCAAGCTGGGAATCCGCAATTCTTTGCCGGGACGTTTACGACGGCGCGTGATTGGACAAACTTTGGTTTGTTCGTCAAAAATCGCGGTGTGTGGAACGGCAAACCGCTCATTCCGGCGGACTTGATGGCGGAGTGTTTCAAGGGGAGTACGGCGAACCCGGCATACGGATTGACTTTTTGGCTGAACGTGCCGACCGATGCGGCAAATGCATCAAGCGCAAACGCGGACAGCGAAACGGAACCGCTAATCAAAAATCCCGGTGCCGGCAAGACGATGATTAGCCAAGATGCGCCCGCCGATTTGGTGATGGCGGCGGGGGCAGGCAAACAACGTTTGTACATTATCCCCTCGTTGGATCTGGTCGTAACGCGCTTTGGCGATGGCGGTCCGTTTGAGGATTCCGAATTTCTGGGTTTGCTCTTGGGCAAGTGAAAGATGGAATAACAAATGATTCGCACGAACATCAAAATCATTCCACAGGTCCTTTTTGAATCGGCGCACGAACAGCCGCGCAAAATTGCCTTTGTGTTCAACGGGCAAGAATACGCGTACGACGAACTCGCCACGCGGACGCGCCGAATGGCGAATGGGCTTGCCGCGCAGGGAATTCAGCACGGTGATCGCGTCGCGATTCTTTTGCCGAATCACCCCGATTTCGCTGTCACGTACTATGCGATTCTCTCACTCGGCGCGGTCGTTCTGCCGATGAATGTGATGTTGCGTCCGCGTGAAATAGGTTGGATGCTCAAGGATGCCGGTGTAAAAACAATCATCACCGCCGACGTGTTGTTGCCCGGTGTCCTGCAAACGCAAGCCGAATTGCCTGAACTCAAAATCATCGTCAAGGGCAAGCCCCAGTCCGGTACGATTGATCTAGATGAACTGATCGCGCGCGCGCCGGCAACGCCGCTCGAAATTCGGGTGACCGAAAACGACTTGGCAATGATTGCGTACACGTCTGGCACAATGGGCACTCCCAAAGGCGCCATGCTGACGCATCGCAACATTCTTGCCAACATCGAACAACTTGCGCGCATGCCGCGTTTTGACGATTATCCAGACAGTGTGAACCTAGTCGCGTTACCCTTGTTTCATTCGTTCGGCTTGTCCATCGGCTTGAACCTTACACTACTAGGTTGCGGCACCATCGTGTTGATGGAACGCTTTGACGCACGGCAAGCCGTCGAGTTGATCGAAAAATATCACGCCACCGAATTTCACGGCGCGCCGCCGATGTTCATCGCCATCGCAAATTTGCCGGACATTGAGCAACGCAATCTCAAGACATTGCGAAATGTCTCGTCCGGCTCCGCGCCGTTGCCGGTGGCATTGTTGGAACGATTGAAACACATTACCGGCTTGCAAGTCTTTGAAGGGTACGGGATGACCGAAGCCAGTCCCACGCTCGCCTCGAATCAAGCCGGTCCGGTTTCCAAACCGGGGTCGGTCGGCAAGCCGTTGCCCGGCATCGAGATGCGCATTGTGGATGAGCAGGATAACGATGTGCCGCAGGGTGAGTCGGGCGAAATCGTCGTGCGCGGTGAGAACATCACGGCGGGGTACTGGAATTTACCGGACGAAACGCGCGCCGCGTGGCGGAATGGCTGGTTTCATTCCGGCGACATTGGGCGGATGGACGAAGATGGTTATGTGTACATCGTCGGACGGAAAAAAGAGTTGATCATCGTCAGCGGCTTCAACGTGTACCCAAAAGAGATCGAACAAGTTTTGCAAGAGCATCCCGCCGTTCTGGAAGCGGCAGTGATCGGCGTGCCGGATGGGTACCAAGGTGAATCGGTGTGCGCGGTGATTATTCCCAAGCCCGGAGTTGCGACAACCGCAGAAGAAATCATTGGCTATTGCCGGCAGAATCTTGCGGCGTTCAAATGTCCACGTATCGTCCTATTCCGCGCGACGCTACCGCGTCAGACAACGGGTAAAGTTGCCAAAGCCACATTGCGTGATGAAATTGTATCTCAACTAGCCAAGGAGGAAAACCATAATGGTATTAAACGAAAATAGCGTTGTGCCGTTATATTATCAATTGAAAGAAATTCTGCAAGAGCAAATCAAGGGCGGCGCGTGGCCGGTCGGACAAGAAGTACCAACCGAACGCGATTTGGCAGAGACCTATGCGGTGAGTCGCTCCACCGTCCGTCAGGCATTGCAAGAATTGGAAATGGAAGGGCTGATTACGCGCAAGCAGGGCAAGGGCACTTTTGTGGCGCGTCCCAAACTCGCGCTCGAACCCAGTCTGGTACCCCAGATGCGCGCTCAAGGGTTGAAACCCGGAACGCGCGTCATCAATGCGACACGCGAACAACATCCTCCCGCGCGCATCGTCGAGACGCTCAAGTTAAACCCAGCCGACGAGATCTTTGTCATTTTGCGTCTCCGGTTGGCGAATGACGAGCCGGTTGCGCTCGAAACCTTGTATGTGGCGGAAGCCAAAGCCCCCGGGTTGTTGGAAAATCAACTAGAGAGTGGCAACATTCTCAACTTTATCACCGAAAAATCCGGCTTGCATCCGACAAACTACATCTTGACCATCGAGCCGGTGCTGATCAGTGAATTTGAAGCCACCCAGATGGAAACGACGGTAGGCACCCCTGCTCTGTTGATGGAACGCATTGTCTACAGCGACGAAACGCCTTTGATGATTATGAAACGCGTGACGCGCGGCGACCGTTGCAAATTTCTAACGGTGGGAGATTCCAAAGGCACGTCACTGCAAATGGAATTCAACATCCCGTCCCAACTAGTCGAGCAGATTGCCAAAACAACTTTGATCCGACCCAAATGAAAAGACAGGAGATACCGATCAATGTCCGCGAAACCCAAACGTGTTGCCGTCATCGGCTTGGATTGCGCCATCCCTCATCTCGTCGAACAACATATCGCTGAAGGGCATTTGCCCACGATCAAGCAACTGATCGCCAATGGTGTCATCGCCGAAAACTGCCTCGTGCCTTTCCCCACCGTCACACCGCCCAACTGGGCAACCATTGCCACCGGCGCCTGGCCCGGCACGCACCAAGTCACCGATTTTCATCTGCATCGCCCGGGCACCACGCCGGAAAATATGAACACGATGCAAGGATTCAACAGCGCGTACTGCCACGCCGAATTTTTATGGGATGCGGCGGACCGCGCCGGAAAAAAGTGTATCGTGCTCAACTATCCCGGTTCGTGGCCCCCCAAAATGGAAAACGGCATTATGGTTGGCGGCGCGGGGCTGACGATTGCGGAATACCGCGATAACCTGCCGGCGTTAGAGACCGAACACGATTTGTGTTGGGATCAACTCATCACGACCGGCATTTACCCAATGTCTATGCGCGGCACCTTTCAACCGGCGGAAGGGTGGATGAACGTTCCAGACTTGGGCGACGCGCCGCTCGAAATGTCGGTTGAGATGATGTTTCCCCGTGCACGGAATTTTCCCGCGCCGGCAACCTGGCACGTTCTCGTTCGCAAGACAACTGGCGATGATTACGATTGTGTTACCCTCGCACCGACAAAAGATTTTGCCCACGCGTTTTGCACACTGCGCCTCGGTGAGTGGAGTTCCAAAATTGTCACGCCGATCAAGATGTACGACGACTCAACCAAGCAAGTATTTTTCCGCTGTAAGTTGATCGAGCTGTCGCCAGAGGCGGAGGATTTTCGTTTGTTCATTACCGCGCTGGGCGAGACTTCCGGTTGGAGCGCGCCGCCAGAGATCGCATCGCAAATCGTTTCGCCGACCGGCACCTTTGCGCCGGGGGGCGGGATTCGCGCGTACACGATGGGCTGGATTGATCTGGACACGTACGTCGAATTGAACGAGCAGGTATCGCAATGGCTCGCCGATGCCGCGACCAGTTTACTCACCCAGCGTGATTGGGATGTGTTCTTTATGCACTCGCATCCACCGGATTGGGTGTACCACATTCTGCTGACCGATATGGATCCCGCACTTTGCCCGGACGAAGAAAAACGTCGCCGCGCGTGGGACGCGCACTTGCGAATTTACCAAAGCCAGGATCAGATGATCGCGCAGATTCTCAAAGCATTGGACGACGAGACACTCGTCGTACTCGTTTCCGATCACGGCGCAGTTCCCGAAGGTCCGCTCTTCGATCCGTACGTGCCGCTCGTTGCCGCCGGGCTGACGACGATGCAGGAATCGGTAGACCTCGAACTTGCAGGCATCGACAAGAAATTTCTCAAGGTTGGTCTGCAAATGCCCGAGGTGTCTAAATCGAAAGCATTTCCACAACGCGAGATTTACGTTTACATCAATTTGAAAGGGCGCGATCCCGAAGGCATCGTCGAGCCAGCCGAGTACGAACACCTTCAGCAACAGATCATTGATGCGTTGATCACCTACGTGGATCCGGAAACCGGCAAACGCCCGGTCGCGCTCGCGCTTGCCAAAAAAGATGCGCGCATCCTGGGTCTCTACGGCGACCAAGTTGGCGATGTCGTCTACGCAGTCTATCCTTGGTTCGGCGGACAACACGGGCAGGCACTCCCCACCGCCGAGTGGGGCGTGGGCGGCTTGAAAGGACTCTTTGTGTTGAACGGACCGGGCATCAAAAAAGGCGCGCGCTTGCAACGCACCGTTCATCTCACCGATTTGGTGCCGACCCTCTGCTACTTGCTGGATTTGCCGGTGCCCGAACACACCGAAGGCGCTGTGATTTATCAAGCGTTCCAGGATCCCAATTTCAAACTGCAGAACACCGCGTCCGGCACAGCATAACAAAACCGGCAGAAAGGAAAACTAGGATGCGTTCAATCAATCGTGTTGCGGTCATCGGTTCGGGTACGATGGGCGGTGCGCTCGCCGCGCTTTTCGCCAACGCCGGCATCGCCGTGTATCTGCTCGACATCGCGCCCGAGCAACTTACGCCGGAGGAAGAAAAAAAGGGATTGACCCTAACTCATCCCGCCGTGCGTAATCGCATTGTCAATGCTGGCTTGGAAGCAGTGAAAAAAGCCAAACCCGCCGCGCTCTTTACGCCGCAAACCGCCGAACGGATTACGGTCGGCAATCTGCAAGATCATTTCGATTGGGTGCGCGAAGCAGATTGGATTCTCGAAGCGATTGTCGAGAATCTTGAAATCAAGTGCGCATTATTGGCGCGGGTGGATGCCGTGCGCAAACCGGACAGCATCGTCTCGACCAACACGTCGGGCATTCCGATTGCCGCAATGGCAATGAATTGTTCCGCGTCGTTCCAACAACATTTTCTCGGCACGCATTTTTTCAATCCGCCGCGTTACCTCAAACTCCTTGAAGTGATTCCGTCCCCGCGCACGGCGCCGGAGATTTTAGAGTTCGTCACCCAGTTTTGCGAAACGACGTTAGGCAAAGGCGTCGTGCTGTGCAAGGATCGTCCGAACTTTATTGCGAATCGCATCGGGACGTACGCGGGCTTGGTGCGTTGGCGCTATGCGTGCGAGCACGGTTATCAAGTCAATGAAGTGGACGACATCACCGGACCGATTGTCGGCGTGCCCAAGACGGCAACCTTTCGCTTGCTCGATTTAGTCGGCGTGGACATTCCCTTGCGTGTCGTCGAGAACACCTATCCGCTGATTCCCGACGATGAAACGCGCGAAGAATGGCACGCGCCGGAATTTATGCGCGAGATGGTCAAGCGGGGTTGGCTGGGTAATAAAACCGGGCAAGGATTCTACAAGCAAGTCAAGACCGTGCAAGGCAAAGAATACCACGTGCTCGATCTCAAGACACTCGAGTACAAGCCGCAAGAGCAAATTTATTCCGACGCCTTGATGAATGCAGAGATGTATGAATCGCTCCCCGAACGGTTGCGTTTCCTCGTCGCGCAAAATGATCGCGCCGCCCAATTTTTGCGCGCAACGACGTTGAGCACGCTGGCATATGCCGCGAATCGCATACCCGAAATCGCCGATGATATCATCGCGGTAGATAATGCCATCAAGTGGGGCTTTGCAAACGAGTTAGGACCGTTTGAAACCTGGGATGTTTTGGGCGTTGCCGCGACGGTGGCGCAAATGGAAGAGATGGGATTGCGGGTTGCCGCGTGGGTCAAGGAGATGCTGGCGACCGGTCATCCTAGTTTCTACGACGACGGCAAGTACTATGATCTCAATGCCAAAGATTATCGCATGATACCATCGAATCCGCGTTTCATCGTCCTCAAAAAAGAAAAGGTAATCCAATCCAATGATAGCGCATCGCTGATTGACCTTGGCGGTGGCGTCGCGTGCCTTGAATTTCACACCAAGATGAACGCACTCGGCGAAGGCATTGTTGAGTTAGCCCATCAAGCGATTGAACGAGTCAACCAGGATTTCGTCGGCTTGGTCGTGGGCAATCAGGGCGAACATTTTTCGGCGGGCGCCAATGTGATGGCGATTGGCTTGTTGGCGAATGACGGTGAATGGCAAAAGATTGACACGCTCGTACGCGAATTGCAAAAATCCATGCTGGCGTTACGGTACAATTCCAAGCCGGTGGTGACGGCGCCGTTCGGCTATGTGCTGGGTGGTGGTTGCGAAGTGGCAATGGCGGGACAACGCATCGTCGCGCACGCGGAATCGTACGTTGGCTTGGTCGAAATGGGGATGGGCTTGATCCCGGCCGGCGGTGGTTGCAAAGAAATGCTTCGGCGAGTCGTCTCACCGATAATGCAAACAACCGGTCTTGACGCGCTCCTGCCGTTGCAACGGGTGTTTGAAACGGTTGCGCTAGCCCAAGTTGCGACCAGCGCTGAAGAGGCGCGTCAGAAAGGATTTTTCGGCGCGGCGGATCGCGTGGTGATGAATCGCGATCACTTGATCGCCGAGGCAAAGCGCACGGTGCTCGAAATGGTGGCGCACGATCATCGTCCACTCCCGGGCGGTAAAATCATCTACGCCGCCGGCGAACGTGCGTTAGCGGCATTTCGGGTCGCCATCTACACGATGATGCAAGGCGGATACATTTCCGAGTACGACGCCAAGGTCGCTGAAAAGCTGGCGTTCGTTCTTTGCGGCGGTGGCATCACTGCGCCCACCTGGGTCAGCGAACAGTACATCCTTGACCTTGAACGCGAAGCGTTCTTGTCGCTCTGCGGCGAAGAAAAAACTCGTGACCGCATCTGGCATTTCTTGAACACGGGCAAACCACTGCGGAATTAGAAAATTCAAATTGAGATCCAAGAGGAGTGAACCCAATGCGTGAAGCAGTCATCGTTTCAGGCGCGCGCACGGCGGTCGGTCGCGCGCCGCGCGGCAAGTTGCGCACGATGCGGCCAGAAGATATGGCGGCAATCGCGCTCCGAGCCGCGTTAGCGCGCGCGCCCGGACTGGAACCCCACGAGGTAGACGACGCAATCATCGGTTGCGCCACACCGGAAGCAGAGCAAGGTATGAACGTGGCACGAATCGCAATGTTGCGCGCCGGTTTGCCGCACACGATTCCCGCCGTCACGGTCAATCGGTTCTGTTCTTCCAGTTTGCAAACGATTGCGTTTGCGGCGCAACAAATCCTATCTGGGTGGAACGATGTGGTGCTCGCCGGCGGCGTCGAGTCTATGAGCCTTCTGCCGATGGGCGGGCATCATCTTGCGCCTAATCCCACTCTGGCAGAAACCAATCCCGGCGTTTATCTCAATATGGGTTTGACCGCGGAGAATGTCGCGCGCGAGTACGGCATTACTCGCGCAGAGCAAGACGCGTTCAGTCTCCGCAGTCATCAACGCGCGCTCGCGGCGCAAGAGACGGGTAGATTCAAAGCTGGGATTGTGCCGCTTGATGTTTCGGTCACCGAAACGGACGATGAACAAACCAAGACACTTCGTTATGTGTTTGACGTAGATGAAGGTCCGCGCCGCGATACGACGCTCGAAGCATTGGGGAAACTCAAACCGGCATTTGCGCAAAACGGCACCGTGACTGCCGGCAATTCATCGCAAATGAGCGATGGCGCGTCAGCGGTAGTGATGATGGCACGCGACAAGGCGCTGGCGTTGGGATTAAAACCACTCGTGCGCATGATTTCGTTTGCGGTAGGCGGCGTGCGTCCCGAAGTGATGGGCATTGGACCGATTGCCGCGGTTCCCAAAGCGCTCAAATTGGCTGGGCTAACCATCGCCGACATTGGCTTGATCGAATTGAACGAGGCGTTCGCCGCGCAGGCGCTTGCCGTGATCCGCGAGTTGAAGATGGATGAGGAACGCGTAAATGTCAACGGTGGCGCAATTGCGTTGGGGCATCCGATGGGCGCAACCGGCGCAAAACTAACCGTGCAACTCATCAACGAGATGAAGTTACGCCAAGTGCAATTTGGGATGGTGACCATGTGCATCGGCGGTGGCATGGGTGCGGCGGGGATTTTTGAAAACCTGATCGGATAAAGTTGCCTTCGGATTGACAATCTGGACGTAATGGTGCAGCGATGTGTTCGCGTTCTGGTGTGCCAAGAACGACGAGGAAAAATCTGCCACTGAGCCACTGACGCCCATCGAACTTGCGATCGAAGAATTTCACAACCCTTTTGACCCGTACACAAAAAGGTCACGCTACATTTGGAGCGTGACCTTTTTGTATTCATCAGTTCATTGTTACAAGGACTGCATTCATAGCAAATGGCTGGTCTCCCATTCCAAGCACCAACCGCGCGGTCAACGTAATGAGCAACGTGTTGTCTGATTGTTCATAAATTCAGGTGCGGGAGGAACGCACCTTCTCCTTTCTGTGGTAAAATCTGGTATGGATCAAAATGCCAAGCACAATGCACACTGTGTTTATGTGATCAACTACCACCTCGTTTGGATGCCACGCTATCGCAAGAAAGTTTTGGCTGAACCGATTGCTACACGGCTCAAACAACTGTTTCGTGAAATAGCGACCCAGTACGGATTTGAAGTGATTGCCGACGAAGTGATGCCCGATCACGTCCACTTGTTTGTCTCTGCACCACCCAAGTTTTCGCCCTCTCAAGTAGTGCGATTGTTCAAAGGAATTACTTCGCGGCGGCTCACCCAAGAATTTCAACAAATTCGTCGTGCGTACTGGGGACCTAACGCTACGTTAGAGAGTGTTTTAGGTTCTTCCGACTTGAACGGGATTATCCGCGAATAAGGCGGATTAAAAAGAAAAAATTAGCGCAGATTCGCGTGATTCGCGGATGTATTTCCCGTCAGACTCGGTAGAGCCATAAATAAGAAAGTGCGTTGGGGCGTTATCCCCTTCATCCAGCGAAAGCCAGACGACCGGTTGCCCGCAATTTGCGACCCATTCGCTGACCAACGTGGTTTTACCAAAGCCAGCAGATGCTGAGATGAGGGTCAGCTTGTGGCGCAAAGAGAGACCCTCGTTCAGCCGCTCAATCAGGTGGGGACGGAGGACAACCTTAGGTCGAGGTGGGGGGATGTAAAGTTTAGTGGCTAAAATTGTCGTAGACATAGACCATTTTCCTACTCCAATTATCTCTCTCTTGCCAATTCAAGTCAAAAATTCACTCAATGGTTCAAGAGTCGTTTCTTCCTACTACGACCAAATGCTATGCCGGGGTAAGGTGGGCTGACAGAGATCCCGACACCGGATGCGGCGCAGTAAACAGAAACACGAGGAAAAAGTTACGGCTGGGTGATTCACGTTCGTCGAACCGTAATCAGCAGGTTCTGCAAACCAGGCGATCCGTATTCAAAAAGGTCACGCTTGACTTGGCGCGTGACCTTTTGTGTTTCTCAATTCATTGTTGCGGTGACGACACGCGAAAATGAGAAAACACCTTTGTGCCAAAAACACCTATTGACACGGTAGGTTTTTTAGTATATAATTTAGGAAAACGTTTTCCTGAATATACCTATGGCAACTGATATTAGAGGCATTGCAAAACATCTGGGACTTTCCGTTTCAACCGTATCCAAAGCGTTGAATGGTTACGACAGCGTATCGGAAACGACACGCAAGCGGATTATGCAGGTTGCGCGCAAATATAACTATTATCCCAGCCGTGCGGCGCGGAGTTTGCGAAGCAACAAAACAGAAAAAGTCGGACTTGTTTTGTATACGCACACGCCGCTCTCAAATCGTTCGAGTGAGTACTACTTTGAAGTCATTCGCGGCGCGGCGACGGCGGCAGAGAGCAAAGGGTATAACCTCGTCCTTTATCTAACGGTGGGCAATCAATTGGATCGCCTGATGAATGTTTGCCGTTC